>NZ_PGEX01000001.1:2501617-2814319 GCF_002797675.1 Hallerella succinigenes
TTTGGGAAAGAGCTGGCATATCGAGCGTCGCTAGTGCCCATGGTTCCTATGTCTTTGTTTTGAAACCGACTTATTTTGGTTTAAACAAGTCTGGTTTTTCCATCTTGCCTGCGGGTCGATTTGTCCCGTCTGAAGGTGGTTTTTCCGATTTGGGTGAAGGGGCCCGATTCTGGAGGCCAGAGCAAGATGAAGAAAATAGTCAAAAAGCTTCTTTTATATATGTTCCTCGTTTAGGTGATGATTTTTCTTTACAACGAGTTGCTGTCAAAGAAAATGCTTATTCTGTTCGTTGTGTAAAAGATTACAAACCGGAAAATTAACTGAAGTATAGAATTTATCATGTCAATTTCAGAGAAAGGAAACCGTATGTCCAAACTCAACAAGAAGAATGGCAAAAATAATAACCAAAACAACTACCGTGTTGAACCCCTTGAACCTCGTTTGATGATGGATTTTGCGGTATAAATTCCACATTCCATATTTCACATTGCTTGGTTTGTGGGTGGTGAAAATTTTTACAGGAGATAATGGTATGAAGCGTGTCAAGGGTCTTGGTTTCTTGTGGGTGGCGGTGCTCGCGGCATCCTTCGCCCTTTCCGCCTGTGACGACTCGTCGTCGGCTAGTTCCGATGAAACAGGTGTTTCCAGTTCATCTGTAGAGTCTTCTGATTCTGAATCGTCGTCGGCGGTTGATAAAAAGTCATCAGGCGAAGAAGCCAACGAAAAGGACAAGTCATCGAGTAGTGAGAATAAGTCTAGCAGTTCCGCAAAAGAAACAAAAGTTTCTTCTGATTCCAAGAGTTCCAGTTCTGTGAAGTCAGATGATTCTTCTAGCAGCAAGAAGGATACGTCTAGTTCATCGGAGAACTCGTCTTCAAGCAAGAACCAAAGTAGTAGTTCTTCTGTGAAACAGTCTTCTTCATCGGTTGCTTCTAGTAGCAGTGAGTATAAGCCTTATAATCATATGAAGGCTTTTAATTCGGATAGTGTACTTACAGGGGCTTATAAGCAGTTTACATACGAAGGAAGGTCCTACTATTATCTAACAATCAATGGTACAAATCAAAATGATGAAGCCGCGTCTGTCACAGTTATGGCTGAAAACCTGAATGTTGGCGAAATGGTTGATGGCGATAAGGACCAAAATAACGATTCCAAGATAGAACGGTATTGTTATGACAATGATACGACGAATTGCCAGAAATATGGCGGACTCTACCAGTGGGCAGAAGCGATGAAGTTGTCGAGCGAATGCAACACCAAGAGTTGTGCTGACTCTATTAAGCCAAACCATCAGGGAATTTGCCCAGATGGATGGAGACTTTTAACTTATGATGATATATATGTGATTGTGCATGCTGATGGTAATAAAAATGATGTTGAGGATATTAGAAGTACGAATTTTGGTGGCATGAATTTTAGTGGATACAGTTTGATGGGGGCAGGGTATCTTTGGAATTATGGGTTTAGAAATTTGAAAGAAATTACATATTGGCATTATCCAGAAGAGGCTATAAGAGGTGGTGACATCAATGTGAAATCGTTCTCTGGTCGGCAAAATAAAACATCTACTGCTATAGCATCTCAAGATGCAAATAAGACACATGGTTTTTCTGTTCGTTGTGCAAAAATAAACAAATGAAAAAGTAAGAGAACTCTTTAATCTCAACATGTCAAAGGGCTTGAAATATGACTAAAAACAACTATAAAAAGAGAATCGGTGAATTTAACTACAAGATTGAATCTTTAGAACCTCGCATGATGATGAATGCGGATGTTGTTTTAGATGACTTTGGGGACAATATATCCAATGTTTCAACTACAGTTGAAAGTGCCTTGAATGAAGTTGATGATTTGCGGTTGTCTGGACTTGGCTTGAATGAGTCTCTTGATTCTGCTTCTGCATATTTTTCTGGTGTCGGCTCAAATATACGGTCTTTGGTATCTACGGCATTCGAGAACTATAGAGATGCATTGCCCGATGGGACAACATCTGTCCCCTTGGCGGTACTAGTTTCTGGATTGAACACGAATCTTCCTGGTCAGTTGCCGTCAAATATTGAAAATCCCGTTTTTAGCGCATCAGATAATGATACACTCAAGCTGAATTTTAATACCCTTGCCGCCTAGTGGGATAATTCCACACCCCACACCCCCACACTACACACTTCACTCTGAAATCGCGTTAGGCCTCCAGCCACTTGCAGTTCTACTGCTTAGTGGCTATGGTCCCCTTTAGGGGAGGGCGTCGCACCTTTGTGGCGAGACGCGTAGCGGCTCGATGAGCCGAGCGTGCTCGGCGAGCAGCACCCGACCCGGCCCTTCGGCAGGTTCAGGGACCTGGCCGGGGAACGCCCTGTTTTTTACATTAGGCAGACTACAGGTTGTCCAGAATTCTCAGCATTTCCGCAGGGGTGACGACTTTCGGGTGTTGCGAAAAATGCTTCTGGTTGCCCGTGACCAGAAAAGTTTCATCGGTCTTGTTCTTCTCCATGGCGACCTCGAAAAACACCGCATCTTTCGGATCGGGAAAATCGCCAACGAGAGTTTCAACGGCAGCAAGGTTCACGCCGATGGATTTCAGGCGAGAAATCAAGAAATCGACGGTTTCTGTTGGAAAATGAAACTTCTTGCGCGATAGGACTTCATTTGCCTGCCCGCGCCTGTGCGATTTCGGCGTTGATTTCTTCAAGGGACATGTCGGCGACTCCTGCATTGGCGGCGGACTGCGAAGCCTGCTTCATGGCTTCAAGGACATCGTCGGGTGCGGGCGGGCGGAGTTTCATGCTGAAAGGAATGCCGTTTTCGAGAATGGTGCGGGCAAGGAACATTCGGACGGCTGTCGGCATGTCTATGCCGAGTTTTTCGAAAATACTCCCTGCTGCGGAACGGGTCTTTTCGTCCACCCTGACTTGTAGCAATGTGCTCTGCATGGCATACCTCCGTATTTACAAAATATACAAATGTATTCTTTGTAAATGCAAGTGACTTTAATGTTAATATATAATTTGTAAGGCTTTATAGGTTAATTTTCTCAAAAAATACGGAGAAATTAGCCCATTTCAGTTTTGTGAAAATTTCAAATACGTTTGAAATTTTTGATAAAATTATATATATTTTAAGATGTGATTGAAATTATTGATTCTATATCCAAATACAACTTATGGGGTGGAAATAGCCCGTTTTTGGGCTTTAATCGGCATATTTATCAGGAAAAAGTCATGAAAAGTGTCGGAAACAACCTGGTCAAGGTTGTTGTCGGGCAGCGTCGTGTCGGAAAGAGTTTCGTTTTGCGGCAGGTCTTGTCGCAAATCGTTGCAGGCGGAGTTCCCGCCGAGAACACCCTATACATCAACAAGGAATTTCTTGAATTCTCCGCCATAAAATCCGCAGAGGACTTGCAGTCTCTTTACGCTGCTTACAAGAACCGTTTTTCGCCCCAAGGCAGGACCTATCTTTTCATTGACGAAATCCAGTATATCGATGGATGGGAAAGATTTGTGAACGCCCGTTCGCAGGATTTTGCCGAGCCTTGCGAAGTATTCATAAGCGGGTCCAATTCGGATATTCTCTCCGGGGAACTTTCAACCATGCTTTCGGGCCGATATGTCCGGTTTGAAGTGTTTCCATACAGTTTTGGCGAGTTTTGCGAGTTGACCGGCAAGCCGCAGGATGCGTCGTCTTTTACGGATTATGTCCAGCATGGGGCCCTGCCCGAACTGTTCAACCTTGATTCGGAGGAAATGCGACGGAATTATGTCGAGAGTCTGAAGGATTCCGTGATGCTTCGCGATGTCGTGCAGCGTTACAGAATCAAGGACGCTACCTTGCTGAACGATCTTTTTGTCTTTCTTTCGAATAATGCCTCGAACTTGATTTCTTTCACGAATGTGGTCAAGAGCCTTAAGGGGCAAGGGCGGAAAACAAATTACGAGACTGTCTCGACTTATGCGGGGTATTTGGAAAACGCCTTCTTGATACATTCCTGTCCGCGCTTCAACATTCGTGGCAAGGATTCGCTGTCCGGTCCTGCCAAATACTACATGAACGATTTTTCGTTCCACAATTACCTGTATGCGGGTTTTGGGTATGGAATGGGTTATCTTTTTGAAAATGCCATTTATCTGGAACTTCGCAGGCGTGGCTACGATGTGTATGTCGGGGAATTGGATGGGAGCGAGGTCGATTTTGTCGCAATCAGGAACGACGCGCGCATTTACATCCAGGCTGCCTATAAGATGGAGGGCGAGTCGACCATTGCCCGAGAATACGCTCCGCTGGAAAAAATCAGGGACAGTTATCCAAAATTTGTTGTGTCGTTGGATGAGTTCCGGCTGCCATCGAATAACGGAATTTTGCATGTCCGCCCTTGGGAAATACCTTGATTCCCTTGTTCTGTTTTGTTAGGTGAAAACGTCTATATGTCCCAAACCGCGCCTACTTATGGCTGCCGTCAAATAATCATCCCACATCCCACACCCCACACTACACACTGAAATCGCGTTAGGGGGCGTCGCACCATTGTGGCGAGACGCGTAGCGGCTCGATGAGCCGAGCGTGCTCGGCGAGCAGCACCCGACCCGGCCCTTGGCCGGGGAACGCCCATAAGAAAACAGATTTAGGTTATTGTCCTTATATATTCCCGAATATATGAAATGGGGTGTTTGCTTCTTTGTGCAAAGAAAGGTATATTTTGGAGGAGGATTAAAAAAATATATATTGATGACGGAGGCCCCTATGGAAATGACAACGGTCCAGCTTAAGGTTCCCGTGGCTATGAAACCGTATATAGCGACGAAGCCAGATGGCGAACTTGTCCAGTTGGCCCTGTTGTTGCATCCGTTCGTGAAGAACGAGACCATTTCGCATGGTCGTGCCGCGGAAATCCTCGGCATCACAAAGTGGCAACTTATTGAACTTTACGCCAACGAGGGGTTCGCTTATTTTGACATGGACTGGAGCGAGGTAGAAGAAGACGTTGCAACCTATGAACGCCTGAAAGCCAAAGAGGCCGCACAGGTATGATTGTCGTCTCCGATACCACGCCACTTATTTCCCTCCTTAAAATTCGTCGCCTTGATTTGCTGGAACGTCTTTTTGGGGCTGTCCATATTCCTCAAGGAGTCTTCGACGAACTGACGGCAAACCCCGATTTTGCTGAAGAGGCGTCCGAAATTCAGGAATGCGAATTCATCAAAATTCAGGATGTCAACCCACAAGAAGTGTCCCTTTTTAGGCGGACTACGGGGCTTGACCTTGGCGAGAGCGAGGCTCTGGTTCTTACCGACAGGTTGAAAGCCGACTTGTTGCTTGTTGACGAGATTCGCGCGAGGCATGTCGCAAAATCTATCGGTTTCAATATAATGGGGACAATAGGCGTTTTCAGTGCCGCCTATAAAGAGGGTTTCATTTCTGCCGATGAAATTCGCGAGGCTGTGGAAATCCTGCGTTCCAGCGGGCGGCATATCGGTGAGCGACTTTTCAAGAAGTTGATTGAAACCTTGTAAAATTGATTGACGGTCTGCGGGGATGAGGCGTTGGCCGGCTCGATGAGCCGAGCGTGCTCGGCGAGCAGCACCCGACCCGGCCCCAGGCCGGGAAACGCCCAAGATGTTAGGATTGCAAAAATGGAATCCAGTAAACGGGAATGCAGTCTGTTTTCCCGTCAACCATAAAATCTTTTGTGTAAGCGAGAATGCGGCGACCGATGCGGCGTGAATATTTCTTGCAGAATTCATCAAGGGATGCATGCGACTTGTAGCCCGACGACTTGACTTCGATGGGGCAGATTTTACTTTTCTCCGATATGATAAAATCTACCTCGTAATTGCTGTTCGTGTTCTCCTTGGGCCATGCGTAGTAATAGAGTTCGTGGCCTGCGGAACGCAGCATTTGTGCGACGGCGTTTTCGTAAATGTATCCCAGATTGGCACTGGTCTTGTCCGACAGGAGTTTCTCGTAGATGATGTTGTTCGTAAAGTCCTTGTCCTTGAAGGCGAGCGTTACGAAAAGCCCCGTGTCGGCGGTGAACATCTTGTAAAAGTTGATGTTCTTGTTCATGGCGAGGCCTGTATTCGGGTCGTTTGCATGGTAGGCGAGTGCGATGGTAGAAGAATCACTCATGTTCGCAACGATTTCTTCAATGCGGTCCGCCTTGGTGCCGGGTAGCACCGAACTGACCTGATAGCGCTTGGCGTTGCCGGTAAGCTGTGCGGGGATTGCGTCGAACAGGCTTGCGGCTCGGCCGCTTGGATCGATCTTGGAAAAGTCGTCTTCGTAAAGTTCTATGATTTCGCGCTTGACCGAATCGACCATCTTGAAACTGTTCGACCGGATACATTCGTGAACCGCCTGCGGCATGCCGCCCACAAGCATATACAGCCGGAAGTCCCGCATCAGTTTCCGGTGCACCCCGTTACCGAGAGGGATTCTTTTGGCGACGGCCTCCCTGAGCAGGTTAGCGGTGGCCCTGTCGCCTAGAGCCCAACGGAACACCTCGTAATCTAGCGGGAAAAGTTCCATTCGGGTTTCTTCACTTGGAATGACTATTTTTTCTACGTTCTTCCTGATGGATATGAGCGAGCCTGTTTCGATGTAGTCGTAGCGGTGGTCCTTGACAAGGTGCTTGATGGCCTGCCTTGCCTTGGGGCACAACTGGATCTCGTCGAAAACGATGCAGGACTTGCGTTCTTCCAGTTCAACCTGGTAGGCAATTTTGAGCCGCAGAAAAATGTAGTCCAGGTTCGAAAGGTCGTCGAACAGCGCCATAATTTCCGAAGAAGCCTTCGAAAAGTCAATGAGAATGTATTTACCTCTCTGAGCCAAATATAGCCTATTTTGCCCAAAATCACAAGTTTTATTTTCGTAAAAATGCCTAAATCCACTAATTTTTAGACGGCGTATTTGCCGGAATTCACCTTTTTTATAAGGAGACAAAATGTTCTCCCCAAAGAGGATAACTCTACTATGGCAACAAGTTGCCAAGTATCGTATAGCGGGGATGACAAGTTGGGGCCGGGGAACGCCCAAGGAAGGGCCAAACTTGTTGGTTACCCTTCCACAACCTTCCATTCGCCGATGGTGCGCTTTTCCTGGTCGAACGTAACACCAATCTTGAATAACTTCTTCGGGTTGCCGTCTTTGGCCATCGTGACGGAATATGGAATCAGGTAGCCCTTGTCGTCGATTTGCTTCAGCGCGTCGTCGACGGTGGCCGACTTGTCCAGCTTGAACTCGAATACATAAACGGCGCCGGCGGTTTCCACTACGGCGTCGGCACGGCCTGCGGCACTGCGTTCCTCGGTACGCACGACGTATGGCGTACACAGTTTGAACGTAAGGAAGAAGATTGTCTTGTAATGGGCTTCGTCCTGGCGCTCCGTGTCGTAGGGGATGCCGCTCATGAACGCCTTCATGAGGGTGAGAGCCTGTTCGATGTCGCAGTCATCAAGCGCATCGACAAAACGTAACAGGAACGAGTCGTTTTGAACAACATCGTCCATTGCATAATAGGGCATCAGGGCCTTCAAAAACCCGAGGCGGACTTCGTCGTTCGGGAATCCCAGCACAAAACGACTTCCCGGTTTGGAAGATTTTATCGTCAGGTAACCGCTCTGGTACAGCATCGGGATAGGGTTCTTGGCAGTCTCCGTCGGTGCGTCGAACATGTCAAGAGTTGCCTCGAAACCGGTATCGAAAGGCGTCGGGTCCACCTTGTACTTGCGCATGAGCCTGGTCAGAATCGTCGGCGTTCCCGTGGAAAACCAGTAGTTGGCAAGTTCTCCATCACTTAGCGAATTGATAAGGCTGAACGGATTGAACACGTCCGGCGAGTTCTTGCTGAAGTGGTAGCCGTCGTACTGGCGCGTTAGCGCCTCGCATGCACCGTCATAGGTCAAGCCGTTCTTGTCTGCGAGGGCCTGGATCTCGGGCTGCATCTGGGTCAGCACTTCTTCCTTCGTAATTCCGCAGATGGCCGCGTAGTCATCGTTCATCGTGATGACCTTCAAATTGTTGAGCTCGCTGAAAATCGAGAGCTGGCTGAACTTGCTGATGCCCGTGAGGAACACGAAGCGGAGGATGCCGCCCAAATCCTTGAGCGGGCTGAACAGCTTGCGCATCTCGTTCTTGAGCGTGAGCTGGAGTTCCGGATTTTCCATGGAATCCAGCAGCGGGGCGTCGTATTCGTCGACAAGCACTACAGGGGGCATGCCTGTGCTTGCATGAGCAGCCTTGATAAGCAACTCGAAACGCACACCCCAAGCCGACTTGTCGGACGGTACAAGCCCATACTGGCGTTCCCATTCGCCAAGCTTCAAATTGAGCGTATCTGCCAGGTCCTCTTCGGTAATGAACTTGTTCCCCGCGAAACTCAACTTGAACACCGGGTACTTTTTCCACTCGGTCTCGAGTTTCTCCATCGCGAGGCCAGTGAACAAGTCCTTGCGCCCTTCAAAATAGTATTGCAGCGTGCTGACCAGCAGCGATTTCCCGAAACGGCGCGGACGGGACAAAAAGAAATACCTGTCCGCTTTGACCAATTTATAGATCAAGTCGGTTTTGTCAACGTAATACTTGCCGTCTTCGCGAATCACCGCGAAATCCTGCACACCGATGGGAAATCTCTTTAACGCCATGGTAACAAAATACAATTTTTTCGGCGGGCATTACTCCCCGATGGGGGTGCCGTAGGCTGGTTGGGATTGTGCTATATTTCGGAGATAGCGAGGTACCGCCAGTGAGTTTCTTGTTCTTGATTCGCAGTTTTGCCTGCGCCCTGATGATGGATGGCGCACCGGGCGACATCGTGCTGCCGGGTGGCGTTGAACAGCCCGAAGCGGTTATCGAGGCCCCGGCGGTGATTGGCGAGATAGAACGGCCAGTCAATGTGACCCCGAACGACGCTGACTTCTTGACCAGGGCGAGCATCAAGCAGCTTGCCAACACGGAGTTTGTCCGTAACCCCGAGACGGGGCTATATGTGGCAGATGATTCCGGCGAAACAGTCAAGTCTGTAAACAAGGACTTGATAATAAACCCACAGAAAAATTTTGAAATACAACAGTCTGCACCGCTGAGCGCTGCGGATATTCAAGCCCTGCTCTCTATTGACCCGGACAACATGGGCGACAAGGGCGAAACGAAAGTTTAATAACAGGAGTACCAAAAGATGAACAAGTTCAAGACACTACTTTTCTTAGCCGTGTTTGGCGGAATAGGCCTTTGGGGCTGTGATGATTCGTCGTCAGCCTCTAGCAATGGACCGGATGAAAATGCCGCTGTTGATTCTTCATCCTCTATTTGTAAAGATTGTGATGACGAATTGAGTAGTTCTGATAAAAAGATTGAATCCTCTGCTGAGAAGGGTGATGAATCATCGGATGATGCTAAAACAGGCAAGTCTTCTTCAAGTAAGGAAAATAGAACAAGTAGTTCTTCGAGCCAGAAAAATGTGAACATAAGTTTGGGTGGTGAAATTCGAATTTGTGAGGAAAATGAGCAGAAGGTTGTAATATCCGAAATTGATACAGGATATGTTACATGTCGAAATAACCAATGGGTTGTTGATTCTATTGTAGAAATTATTAACCCCAAGGTTTACCCTAACATGGATAGTGTTTTTGGTTCTGAATATGTTCATGGAACTTTTACGGACGATCGTGACAAAAAGGTTTATAAGACCGCCAACATTTATTATGACTATGACGGAGTCTCCACCATTACCGTGATGGCTCAGAATTTGAACTACGCAGAAATAACGATTGACAGCACCAGAAAGGTTTTTGATGATAGTAAGGTAGAGAAACGCTGCTACAAGGATGACCCCTGGTACTGCGACAACTACTTTGGTGCACTTTACACCTGGAGCGAAGCGATGGGACTCCCCAAGGTGTGTGACAGCGTGGGCGTTGCGGAAAACCCCAAGTGTAATATTGACCTTAGCAAAAAAGTTCAGGGGGTATGCCCGACGGGTTGGCATGTGATGGACGAGACTGAGTGGAAACATATTGCGTACTATAACGGAATCGATATGAGTTATACACTCCTTTCGCATGCCGTGTGGCCGCAGAAAAAGGGGCACAATTCGTATGGGTTGAGCATCTTGCCTTATGGAGATGAAGGATACGAAGACCATCAAGCTTTTTTTTGGCTTCCGCAAGAGTACAAATCTAATAATAAGAGAGGAAATTATATTGCAATCGCTATGGTCGACAATACTGTTCGATTTGAAATATCATCAGGTGAAAAAGATGCATTTATGTATATACGATGCGTCCTTGATTATGATAAAACAATCTTGAAATAACTTTTAAACCTTAGAACTTACCGAGAAATAGCATGAGCAAGAACGTAAAAAACAATCCGTACAAGATGGAATCTCTTGAACGCCGTTACATGATGGACGGAAATCAGTGGAATGATGAAATACATACCGCCGCTTCTGCATTGTTTAATGGTGTTATTTCTGATGCAGTGCATAAATTTAATACCCTGCAAAATCAAATTGCCTCGCAGTTGAATGATCCTGATGCCGGTTTGTCTGGCAATGTAAGGCAGGATGGAGAAATCGTCAGTGTTGATAAGGTAACATTGTTGTCGGTCCTAGCCGCCTAGTGGGATAATTCCACACTCACACCCCACACTTCACACTCCACACTGAAATCGCGTTAAGGGCCGGGGAACGCTCAAGGAAGTCGTGTTTTTAAAAACCTGTCCGCTTCCTTTAATACCGGAAATTGTATATATTTAGATTAGATGAATAAGGAGGTGCAGTATGTCTGATGTCGCTTTTGCCGATTTTACCGAGCAGGTGCTGTCTCTTTCCTATGAGCAGACTCTTACGCTGATGAGCAAGATGTTGGAATCGTTGAAGACCAAACGGCGCGAAGAAAATTTCGCCGAATTGGAAAAAGACGTCGCGCGCAGTTCCATGAATTCCATGTGGGATGAATTGAAGAATGACACATGGTGAAGTCTGGCTAATCGATTTTGGCGACCCAGTTGGCGGCCTTCCGTCCAAGATTCGCCCTGCGGTCGTGATGCAAAATGATCTGCTCGGCATAAAGAATCTGAACACTGTCGTTGCGATTCCTTTTACTTCGAATCTCGAAAGGGCGGGCCACGAGCCGAACATTCTGTTCCGAAAGGAAGAAACGGGTCTTCCGAAGGATTCAGTTGCGGTTATTCACCTTATCGGTGCGGTCAACAAGTTCTGTTTTGACAGAGGAAAAGCCTTATTCGTCAGATAAGTCTGGCTAATCAGAACATCTTCGAATAATCACCCCACACTTCACACCCCACACTGAAATCGCGTTAGGGGGCGTCGCACCATTGTGGCGAGACGCGTAGCGGCTCGATGAGCCGAGCGTGCTCGGCGAGCAGCACCCGACCCGGCCCCAGGCCGGGGAACGCCCAAAAGAGGGGGATTCTGGAAAATTATTTAGTAGGAAAATTATTTTTCTGCTAAATAATTTGTTATGTTAGGGGTATGGAATTCCTAGATCGTGAAGAAGAATCGAAAAGGCTGAAGGCGGAACTCTCCCGGAAGGGGGCGTCTTTTGTCGTTGTCTATGGCCGTCGCAGGTTGGGCAAGTCCACCTTGTTAAAGCGCGTCTTGAAGGAAAACGATGTCTATTTTATGGCGGACCGTTCGGAAGAATCCGCCCAGCGGCGTTGCCTGGCCATGACGATTGCAGTCCGGTATGAGGGTTTCGATTCCGTTGCTTACCCCGACTGGGAGTCGCTTTTTAGGGCTTTCAACTACAGGTGCGCGAAGGGCTCTACGCTCTGCCTGGACGAGTTCCCGTATCTTGTGAAATCCTGCGAGATGTTGCCCTCTACGCTGCAGAAGTTGCTGGACGAAAAGTCCTTGAACTTCAACCTGGTGATTTGCGGCTCGTCGCGACAGATGATGTTCGATGTCGCCCTCGATGAAAAATCTCCATTGTATGGGCGTGCCCATGGAATTCTCCGGTTGAAGCCTATTCCGATTTCTTACTTGCCTTCTGCGTTGAAAATTTCGGCAAAGGAGGCCGTTTCTGAATATGCCGTTTGGGGCGGGGTGCCCCGCTATTGGGAACTGCGTGAACGGTATCGGAATTTCAAGTCGGCCTTGCGGGAATTGGCCCTTTCTCCCATGGGCGTCCTTCATGACGAGCCTGTGCACATTTTGCGCGACGACATGCGCGACCTGGTGCAGGCCTCCACGCTTCTTGGAATCATCGGGAACGGTGCGAACCGAATTTCGCAGATTGCGGCATGTGCCGAAAAGAATGCGGCGACTTTGAGCGCCCCTTTAAAAAGGCTCGTGACCATGCAGCTTGTGGATCGGGAGATTCCCTTCGGAGAAAATCCGAAAAATAGCAAGCACGGCATTTACCACTTGTCCGACCCGTTTATCAGTTTCTATTACCGATTCATAAGTCCGTATCGCTCGCTGCTAGAACTGGGCCGTATCGATTACGTGGAAGAAATCGTAAAACAGCATTTCTCTGAATTTGAAGGTTTTTGCTGGGAACGCCTTTGCCGGCAGGCGGTTAGCGGGCAGGTTGTCGGTGGCGAGATGTTCAATGTAGCTTCCAGGTGGTGGGGCAATGTCGGCAAGTCAGAACGGATCGAAATCGATGTCGTTGCCGAAAGCATGGACAAGAAAACGCTACTTGTCGGGGAATGCAAATGGACGAATAGCGAAAATGCAGGGCGCCTGTTTGCTCATCTGAATGAGCAGGTCCAGAAATTGCCGTTCGTCCAGAAGTATAAAAAAATCATTCCGGTTCTTTTTTTGAAAGAAAAACCTCGCGACAAGACGGATGGAATAGTCTTTTTGCCGGAAGACATCCTTAAAATTATTTAATCGAAAAATACAAATCCACTTACGAATCTCCGCCTTCAGTCAGACCGAATTTCTGGCGGGCCCAAGGTTCCATATAGGGCAGAATTTCCTTGTAAGGCACCACGATCATCACGCTGCCGTGGGAATGCCAGCCGATTTCGAAAGAGTACCCGTCAAAACCGATACCTTCCTTCCAAAAAGAAGGCTTCAGCTCGAAATCCATGTCGATGGCATCGGCATTGACTTCGTATTTTGTCGCATATTTACGAAGAAGCGATACAATCTTTTCCTTTTCTTCTGGATTGAATATTGTGGAATCAACCAGCGAGCCGTCTTTCTTCGAGAAGGTCCGATGATACTCGTATTTGGATCCTGCGGCGGCACCGGCAGTGTACTCGGCTTTCGAAATATAATAAGTCGTCCACAGCAGTGAATCGAACGCGAAATCTATGCTGTCCTGGCGTTCGTATCTGAGAGTGGCGGCGACTTCCGTCCGGGCGCTGTCATAGTACCAGTCATCGGGATAATTCCTGAGTTCGGACTCAATGGACCGCTTGTATGCCTCCACCTGACGGTAAAGGGCCCTTTTATGAATTTTTCCTAACTGTCTAGAATCAAGGACCGTGTCGGCATCGGTCAAGTCATCGCCCAGCAACCCCTTGATGATTTTCCGGTAGACCCATTTAGGATAAACTTGGAACCTCGGCAACTCCCAGTGCAAGGATACCATGTAAAACCTGCTGCTGTCGCGTTCCGTTCCATAATTGGAGAATTCCATACAGCCCTTCTCTTTTGTGGGGTCGCACTCAATCAATTCGTCGTCATGTATGGCAATCTCCGCCTTGACCCGCTCCAGATCGCTTTTCCCAATCAGGCTGTATTCCATTTTCATGTCGGCAAGCATGGAATAGACTTTATCCACCTTCTCTTCCAGAACGGACAAGTCCTTGTCATTTTGAACCTGCAATGCAACTGTCGGTTCCTTTTTGGGGGCATCTGACCGTTCTTTGGAACCGCTTTGGAAAAAAGCAAGCGAGCAGGCAAGTACCGCGATCACTACCGCGGCAAGGTATGCCGCCGACAAAATCGAACTCACGATTTTCTTTGCCCTGGAGCCCGTTGTTCTCGGCCTGTTCATCATGGCGAGCACGAACGCCGCCACGGCAAGCGGAAGCAAGAACAGGGACATTCCTCCCCGCGACACAAGGCCAACGAAAAAACCGGCCAAGATAAAAAGGATTTCAAAGAGTGCCATATTCTACTCCATAGTGCATGTCGTCAGCAAATGTCTTTGCGACGAAAGATAGAATGATTCCAAGTCGTTGTATCATGATATTGGCGTTTCAGACTTCTATTTATTATTGGCGATATTGTAAGTGGAGATGTTCAGTTTGAATGCCTTGGTTTTCCCAACGGATAGTAAAGTAATCGGGCATGGTAGCTTTGAGGAACTTGACGATTCGTCTTTTCTCTTTTAGAGGCAGGTCAGCGAGACCTATATCGACAGCACGCCCCCAACGATGAGGAGACCATTTGTCATGCGTATTGAAAGAATCGTGAGCCGAAGTGATTGTAGGAGAGAAGTCCTGTCCGAAGACTGTTTTGAAAGCTTTTATGACAAATACGAGACCTTTTTCAAGTTCGGGGTCAAGTTCCATTCGGACGAATTGTTTTTGGAAGGTGTTAGCCATTATGTAGTCATGAGTTTGGCCTGTTTGCATCGGGACATCGTAACTGATGTTGTCGATTGAAGGTTCATTCTGTTTGGAATCCAGTTCTGCCGACTTATGAGACCAACAGCTGTTAGGGGATTCGGGGCGATATGGGTCGAACACGAGTTTGTAGCCCACAACAAGCATGATGAGAATCAAGAAGATTCCGAGGACGATTTTGAACATGTTAACTAGGCATCCCATGGTGACAACTCCGTTGTTGTTTGTTTATTTTCCATATTGTTCGTCATAGAGGCGTTGCAGAGCCTCCCTGTATTTTGCCTCTCGTTCGGTCTCGATTTTTTGTTTCTGAATATCTTGCGAATGGTCCACATAGGGGTTATTGTTGTGCCTATGCGCTGCAAGTAAAAGCAAGACGACTGCAAACACGATGATGATAAGCAAGATGATCTGAACAAAGAAATTAGTAATCCTTTCAAAAATGTTACCGATGAAATCAAACATGGTTATATTATTTGCCCCATTTTAATTGAGCAGACTTAAAATCCTCAAAGGAGTTCAAGATGCTGATTGCACATTTTTCGACATTCTTGGTATTTGGATATTCTGCTACACCATTCCTTCTAAGCATGCGAACCACTTCCGTAGACTTCACCAGATTGCTAGTATTCTCTTCCATTAGCGATACAGATTTGTTCATTCCGCCAATTCGCCCATTCATGGTAAAATTAGGTCCGCCCGACATCCCAAACTCTATGATTCCGCTTGTGCGATAATAGCTGTAATTGCCATCATAACGATACTGCATACGAATTCGCATAGGCACAACCGTCAAATTAGGGTTAATGAAAGGCTGAGTGTAGCCATACGAAGTCAGTTTTTCCCCATTTGGCAATTCATTGTGTTCGAGACTGCATACCATAGGCATTGCAACAGGCTCTTCATCAAGTTTCAAAAGAGCGAGGTCTGACTCCAAATCGTAATCAACCATATGAGTCTTGTAGCACGTGTCATTCTTGATATCGTAATAACACTTATGTTCAAAGGTTTCTACCACATGGTATGCAGTGATGATGTAATCGCTGTTAACGAAGAACCCGTTTCCGTTACGCATGTCATCTTCGGCAAATGCCACGAAGAAGGAGAGAAGGATGATTCCGATAAGCTGTTTCATGATTATTCTACGGTGACATAGCTTCGGACTTGATACGTGCATTTTGATACATCTGTCGTCGTGTGCTTGTTTTGGTTTCGTATATATTCTGACAGGAGCATACCGTCATAGAAGAATGATATGTCGGATTTGCGGGTGCTGTTTCCGAAGCTCATTCCGATTACCTTGCCGTGGCTTGAAATTGCCGCACCGCTGAATCCACCAGGAGTCCTAACGTTCAGGGCCCGTGCTACATATTCGGGGAATGTCGAGTCCGCAACGACTTTAGCTGGGAAAGACTTTATTTGAAGTTTGGAATCTTCCTGTAGAAATCCTGTTACGGTGACGGGTTCGCCTGTTGTGACCAATCTGTCTTCGATTTTGCATGCGTTGAGCAAGACCTTGTTATCGACCTGGATGATGGCCATGTTCATGTACTCGTTTTTAGCCCTGTCAAGCACCGTGTCCGCAGAGTGCTCTAATCTGGCGATAATTGGGAGCCCGTTAACCATCACAACAATGGAATCCAACTTTTCGGAATGGCGGGCCACATTGCCTGTGGTGACGATATAGTGCTCGTTGAATGCGATGCCTGTGCCGTATACTTTTGTGATTTTATGCTTTCCTGTTTCGGCGAACAGGAATGTCGCCAAGATGCCGATTATGAGAATGATTGTGTGTTTCATGATGACATCCCGTTGGATTTAGTGTTTGAATTGGAAGTATGCGTGGGGGAAGTATTTTTATTCGTCTTTTATGCAACGGACATAACGAGCTTCAGCCCTATGGCAATCTTCATCAAGATCCACAGAACTAAACTCGGCTTTTCCAAAATAGTCGAATATATAAACATATCCGTCCGCATGCCAGAAAGCGGCTCTTTTTCCAAAACCATTAAAAGTTGGATCCACGGTCGCCCAATAGTCAGCTTCTGCGTATCTCATATCCATAAATAATTCGCAAGCCTCCATTTCACCACCGGGAAACATTCCGAAACCATATTCGTCCGTCCCATTTTTGTTTTCCTTCCATCCTTTTTTTGTCTTTAGTTTTTCTATCCCTATTTTAGGGCCACCAAGAGCATAGACCAATTTATTCCAGTCTTCGTCAGTCGGAAGCCGCCATTTTGCAGGACAAGCATATTTCGCAGCAGAGTGCTTGTAAAGCCTTCCATATTTTTTGCAATTTTCTTCTTTATTATCATAGCAGTACGAATCATCCGTTTTTAGTTTGAGATTCTCCGCCATCCAGGTCTGTTCACCTATGCTTACCACTCTATACGAGTTTCCATCTGCATCTTTGACGGTTTCTTCACATCCAAGCAAGATGGATGCAAAAAGAACAAGAAGCGCCAAACTTCTGTTTTTTTGTTTCATTTTGTTTTTCCCTTTAATTTGTAAAAAAATCTCTCAGAGCAAATCGGCGAACGGGTCACCCCCCACTGTATCTTCATCTGTAAACAAATTATCTAAATCCAAATCACCGAGCGGGTCATCAGCGGTTGATTGTTTTGAAGCAGTCTGTGGTGCACCCCCATTTTCGTAAAGACGATCCAGATTTTTTTGTGCATCCTGATATCCCTGCGCCGCGGCTTTTTTATACCATTCAATGGCCTTGTTGTAATCTTGCTTCATCTGTTCATAGGCTCGACCCAATTCATTCTGAGCCTGAGCGAAACCTTGCTCGGCGGATTTTTCCGTCCATTCAAAAGCCTTTTCTAAGTCCTGCTCAGTCCCCTCGCCCCTTAAATACATGTATGCAAGATAGAGCTGGGCGTCCGCACCACCAGCATAAGCAGCATCTGAATAATAATGGAACGCCGTGTTGAAATCTTTATGTATTCCATAATCTTCAACCCCACTATAATACATATTTCCCAAAGAAACCATTGCGTCTATGTAGCCTTGATTCGCTGCCATCCTGTACCAATGTTCCGATATTTTAGAATCTTGGGTAACGCCCAAGCCTTCTGCGTACATATATCCAAGTCGGCTTTGAGCGGGCGCAAGTCCCTTTTCGGCGGCGGACACCATGACATCGTAGGCTTCGCCATATTCCTTCTTTTCCATCAAGCAAACGCCTTTATTGAATTCAGCCGCCCGGTTTCCAAGCGCAGCGGCAATGCTGCTAATGAAGGAACTGTTGTGCGAATAATTGCATTCATAGTCGATGCTGACAATTTTATCGGATGTTCTCAAGACAACCGCTGAAACAACTGCAGTGGCAAAAAACAGAACCGCTGCAAGCCCCAAGACCAGGGGCACAATAAATCTGTTCTTTTTATTCATTTGTTAATTATCTCCATTTTCTTTAATTTGAAAAAAACACATCACCAGAATTTCACTTTCTTCCCGTTTACGAAAAGTCCGTTTCCATTATTTTGTCTGCTATTATCGTAATTCTTGCCTCCAGCATTCCTTTCAGACTGCGTACAATTGTCATGGCATCCCACGGCACCGGGCGGGCAGCAGCGTCCTGCCGGCCGGTTCGCCTTTTGTCGCGCAAAACTGTTATCTTGTTGCCTCGGGCAACCTCGTTCGCCGCCAAATTTCGTGGGGCATTCGTCAAGATAGTCCTGGTTGCAGCCGTTGCCCATGGCTCTCCAAAGTCCCTTCTCTCCAACCCACTTGTCACAGAATCCATCGTGGTCCGGATCATAATCGCCATAAGTCTTCTTAACATATTCCCTAAGATGTCGGTCGGCGCATCCCATGGTATTCCCCCTACTGTCAGGACACGCGTCGACATAGCCTTCCGTACAAACCATTCCCTTCGCTTCGGCAATAGCGGCCTTTGTCTCGGCTTTAGAGAGGAACGGATTAAAATACGTGTAATTCTTGAAAGAGACATTTTCTTTTATTCCAGAGGCTGCTGCATACTCGGCACACCCACCCCATTTATCAAACTCCTCCGAACAGAACCCGTCCGCATCGCAGTCAAATAACTGCCGTATTTGCAGTTCGATGGTCTCCTTGGCGTCCTTTTTCATCATTGCACGGACTTCTTCCGTGCAGCCGTCGGGACTTTCGCCTTTAAGGTCTGGACAGAGGTCAAGACCTTCAAAAAGTTCCGAATGTTTCTGGTACATTTCATCATCGTCACAGAAGCCGTCCCGATCGGTATCGTTATCCATTCTGATTTTCTGTTCCAATGTGCAGCCGTCGTACTTGCCTGGCGTTTTGGGACAAAGATCGTCACCATCGCAAAGGTTACTCATTAGTTGCATCTCGTAATCTCCTGTGCAGAATCCATCCCCATCGGAATCGTATTGTTTCAGAAATGCAGCCTTTTTCTGGTTATATTCCTTTTCTTTTCGGGCTTCTTCAGCGACCCGTTCTTTCTCCCATTTTTCATGTTGAATTTTTCTCTTTTCGACCGCTTTTTGATTTTCTTTTGCTAAAAAATCACGGCAGTCTTCGTCCCCGGAGCATACTTGCATACCCGAGGAAATTATTCTTGTTATTGAGCAGTTGTTTCCCTTGCAGCTTAAATAACTTGTATAACCGTTCGTCTTTTGTATTACTTCACAGTTGCCGTTGCTCTTGCATTTTTTTTCATATCCTGAACTTTTTTCATAGATAAGATGCCCATTATCGTCATATCGCTTCTCCCATCCAGGTCCGGTTTTGGATATGATTTTTCCCCGCTCATTGTACTGTGTGGTGACCATATCCTCTTCTATGTTAACAAATGAGCTACCAAAATCCGGCCAATATTTACAATCGCCTCCGGCCTCAGAAATTGAAAAAAATCGGTCATTTTTGTATGTCTTCTTGACTATATGACACGGCTGTCCTGTTTTTTCCATATATTGGGTATGATTTTCATAACGATACTGACCTGAGGCAGTAACGGTTTCCACGATTTTTGGTTTTCCGTCTGGAAATCTTTCTATGACCTTTGCATTTGCTACCACAGACATGACCAAAACATGGAAGGCCAGCAACAAAAACAAATGGGCTGTCTTTATTGTTCTTTGCGTGATTTGTTCCATTTATCTAATCCTGCACACAACGAACCGACTGCAGCCCATTTTCTGGGAAATCTGTCCAATCCATTACCGTTTGTCCATTAAGACTAAACATTATCGAGCCTTTGGTATCATCGCCTGCATTTCCCGCATCCGAAGTCCAATAATATGAAAAGCTACCTAGACCATTCCATTCCCCCTTATAGTTTCTTCCTCTCGTCATCATACTCGGCTCTATAGCACTCCAGTCAATAACAAGATTATCCAGTAGATTTTTCCATTCTTTCTTATTTGGCAAATGCCAGCCTCTAGGATAAGACACCATAGCCATGGCCCAGGTGTAATAGCGGCCATATTTGTCACAATTGGCCTGTTGGTTTTTATAGCAAGCCGAGCCACTGGGTGTTTTCAGATTCTGCAAAGTCCAAACATAATCCCCTATTTTCCGCGTCTTGTACGCGTTTCCATGAGCGTCGTAGACGACCCCAGTACCGGAATGTTCGTTAGCGTTTGCAATCGCCGTCGTGCAGAGAATAAAAAAGACGAGCAAAATTTTCTTAATTTCTGTCAGAATATTCTTCATAAGATCCCCTAGATCGTTGATATTGTTCTTCCTGCCTCCTTCTAGACTTTATTGCTACATATTCTCTCTTGAATTGATCTAAATTTTTCTGAAAGTTCGGATCGCATTGGGATAAGCGCTTCCAATAAACAAACAACAAATCATAATATTCTTCTTGAGAGAGACCAAAAATTTGGGCAATTTCCCTAATTACAAGCTCAGCCCCGTTATACACCTTTTTATAGCGAGGTATTTGCAAAAGGGACTCAACGAAGACGATGGCAAATTGGGAATCTTCACTCGTAATACGATGAAGTATTTGAGCGGCTTCTATAATAGGCATTCCGTCTTCAAGCGCGGCAATACATCTATCCTGCATGGCGGATTCTTGAAAGCCGTTACGCACATAGTAACTGCGAATCACTCTGTAAGCCTCGCAATATTTCCCAGACTTTACAAATTGCGGTTCATTCAAAAATAAAAGCTTTGTGTAAATCTTAAAAATCAAGCCCTCTTTTTTTCTATCGAAGCCGTCTTCAACAAAAGTCTCGTTGCCGTATTTAATCCTTCCAATCAACGAGCAGATGCCAATGGATATGATGTTTACTATGGGGACAGGTAAGATGATTGCGCCTAGCCTGGTTAGCGTCGGGTATTTCGACATATAGCAATGGCTATATGTATATACCCACAAGAGATATACAATCCATGCGCCAATACCAAACGCAAAGAGTCCTGCAATGAATTCTAACACACAAAAGACGGAAAAAATGATATGGATAGCTAAATCGCCACCGCTACAAAAACTTGAATTGTCATGAACAAGCGGACCAGATAAAGGTTCTTGTCTAGACGGCTGAACCTGACGTTGCCTTGAAGAAGTTCTCGCGGAATTACCATTGGCAGAAGCTTGTGCATTTGAAGCGAGAGTCTTTGCAAAATCGGCAAAAACGTCCTCGGTCTTGGTCGCATAACGCTCTGTAATATTGATAAAGGAACTCAATTCCACGGCAATCGGTTTTCCCGATAGCCTAGTATTTCGACCTCGTAAAATCTTCAACTGCTTCTTTGTGTTTTCCGCATCAAACATTCCCTTTTTAAAAACGGAGGCCGCTTCATCAAAAAATTTTTTGATGTTACCGGAAGAACCATTCAGCACGGTCCCATCAGGATCCAACTCGCGAATCCTCGAAACATTGCTTTTCCATTTGGCGGCATCAGATTCTATTGACATTTTTAATTCACCTCCGCTTCAGCAAGAATCTTCTTACACTTTTCCATTTCCTTATCGTCCTTGACACCAGTGATTTTCAAGCAATACTCCTTAATATCATTGCCCAATTTTCCCCACACATACATTAGACCTTCGGAATCTATCTTGAACACAACTTCCACCCTAGTACCGGCGGGCCATTTTTTTGTTAACGGAAGTAGCCCGTCGTCAAGACACTCTGCGCAATCTTGATCGATTATTTTTTCGGTTTCGTTGGACTCCCATACATCAACCCTTACAGCAGGTTGATTATCGTATACCGTACAAAAAACGCCCCTTCCCTCTGTTGGCAAAGGCGTATTAGCCATAATAAGGTTTTCTACATTATGGGGAATAATACCTACCCCATAAGACTTACTGGTAACGTTGACAATGGTCGTACTGCACTTGACCATATCGGGACAATCGTCCGTCTCGCCATTTTCGAAAGCCTCGATGGCATCTTCGTAGCTCTTGTTCATGGCGAATATGGCCGCACCTTTGGCGACACATTCATCGGGGTCCGTCAAGCGGGCATCGCAGTTCAAGCGCTTGTCAACAGCGGCCTTCACCTGCGGCATTCGAGACGAACCTCCAACAAGGAGGACCTGATCAAAAGTTTCAACCCCCTTTTTCTTGGAATCCTCTATGGTACTTTCGACATAGCTTAACGTCTGTTCCAACAGACCTTCCGTCAGTTCATCGAACTTTTCACGGGTCAACGCTATTCGGGCGGACTTTCCTTCATATTGGAAATTGACCATCGCCCGTTCCTTGGCGCTCAAACTCTTCTTAGCTTTTTCCGCCTGCAAAAAAAGAGTATTCTTCAAGTGAACATCCGAATCAAGGCTATATTCAGTCCCGTTAGCTTTATTGAATTCATCCAGCAAGAATTGAGATACCGCCAAGTCCCAATCAGCACCGCCCAAGTGGTGGTCGCCGCCGGTCACCACGACTTGAATTTTTCCACGGGTTATCTTAATGACAGATACATCGAACGTTCCGCCACCGAGATCGTACACAAGCACCGTCTGCGTCTTGTCGGTCTTGACTCCGTACGAAATCGCCGCAGCGACAGGCTCGTTGATAATGGCAAGGACATTCAAGCCGGCGGCAATGCCCGCCTGTTTCGTCTGCATGCGTTCCTTGGTTCCAAAATATGCGGGGCAGGTGATGACAACGTCATTTATGGGTTCAAGCCCTTCGCTTTCGCGGACGCAGTTGGCGTCCTTGACGACCTTCTTGAGGATAAAGGCTGAAATTTCCGTTGGGTCGTAATGATACGGGAATCGATTATTCAACTTGTCATAACTAGCATCAACGCCAATTTCACGTTTGACAAAGCAGACCGTCTTCTCGGGTTCCACTTCCAACTGATTCTTTGCCTCTTCCCCAACGATAGCCGTTTTCTCGTCTTCAAAATACACAACTGAAGGCGTCGTTGCCGCGCCCTCAAAATTGCGCAAAACAACAGCCTGCTCCTGCCCGTCAATCTGGGCCACGCAAGAATAGGTAGTTCCGAGATCTATCCCGAATACATTTTTTACATTCATGTATTATTCCTAATTTACTTCCGCTTCAGCAAGAATCTTCTTACTCGTTTCCATTTCCTTATCGTCCTTGACACCCGTGATTTTCAAATTATATTCCTTGACATCATCACCAATCTTGCCCCACACGGACATCAAACCTTCATCGTCAATTCGGACAATCATTTCAATAGGGGTTCCCTTGGGCCAATTCCTATTAATCGTCAGCATACCGTCATCAAGGCATTCCGCAAGAGCACGTTTAATTCTCTTTTCTGTTTCATTAGATTCCCACACATCAATAGGAACAGCAGGTTGGTTGTCCACAGCTGTTACATAATGCCCCCGGCCTTCCGTCGGCAAGGTCGTATTCGCCATAATCAGGTTATCTACTTCATCCTCATTGACACTAGTTCCATAAGTCTTGCTGGTAACGTTGACAATGGTCGTACTGCACTTGACCATATCGGGACAATCGTCCGTCTCGCCATTTTCAAAGGCCTCGATAGCATCTTCGTAGCTCTTGTTCATGGCGAATATGGCAGCCCCCTTGGCGACACATTCATCGGGGTCCGTCAAACGAGCATCGCAGTTCAAACGCTTGTCAACAGCGGCCTTCACCTGCGGCATTCGAGACGAACCTCCAACAAGGAGGACCTGATCAAAAGTTTCAACCCCCTTTTTCTTGGAATCCTCTATGGTACTTTCGACATAGCTTAACGTCTGTTCCAACAGACCTTCCGTCAGTTCATCGAACTTTTCACGGGTCAACGCTATTCGGGCGGACTTTCCTTCATATTGGAAATTGACCATCGCACGTTCCTTGGCGCTCAAACTCTTCTTGGCCTTTTCCGCCTGCAAGAGAAGAGTATTCTTCAAGTGAACGTCAGAATCAAGGCTATATTCAGTTCCGTTTACATTGTTAAACTCATCAAGTAAAAATTGAGATACCGCCAAGTCCCAATCAGCACCGCCCAAGTGGTGGTCGCCGCCGGTCACCACGACTTGAATTTTTCCACGGGTTATCTTAATGACAGATACATCGAACGTTCCGCCACCGAGATCGTACACAAGCACCGTCTGCGTCTTGTCGGTCTTGACTCCGTACGAAATCGCCGCAGCGACAGGCTCGTTGATAATGGCAAGGACATTCAAGCCGGCGGCAATGCCCGCCTGTTTCGTCTGCATGCGTTCCTTGGTTCCAAAATATGCGGGGCAGGTGATGACAACGTCATTTATGGGTTCAAGCCCTTCGCTTTCGCGGACGCAGTTGGCGTCCTTGACGACCTTCTTGAGGATAAAGGCTGAAATTTCCGTTGGGTCGTAATGATACGGGAATCGATTATTCAACTTGTCATAACTAGCATCAACGCCAATTTCACGTTTGACAAAGCAGACCGTCTTCTCGGGTTCCACTTCCAACTGATTCTTTGCCTCTTCCCCAACGATAGCCGTTTTCTCGTCTTCAAAATACACAACTGAAGGCGTCGTTGCCGCGCCCTCAAAGTTGCGCATGACAACAGCCTGTTCCTGTCTGTCAATCTGGGCAACGCATGAATAGGTGGTTCCGAGATCTATTCCGAATACATTTTTAGAATCCATTTTTAGTCCTGTTTTTTATAAACTTCTACGCTGCCGACCCTCAGCATGCGAGAGTTGGATACATTGACAAATCCGATTTGCCGGACAGAAGATATCGTTCTGTCCTTGGTCGCTTTATCGGTCATGATTGTTTTAATGGCCTTGTGTTCTTTTGGATTAAACACGTCGCCGATTTTGGGCTCGACTGGTTCAACATCAAATTCATAAAGCAAGTCCAAGCTATTCAATTTGATGTCGTTTACGGTTTTCAGAATTTTCGTTGCGGAGATTTCTGATTCCGGCAAGTTTGAATTAACCTTGACAAGGTCTTCAAGCCTATCATAAATCTGAATAAGACCCATCAAAAGAGGTTTCTTTATCGAATCCGCAAGTCCGTTGCGCAATCCAACCAACTCTTCATGCATTTCGGAATTTATCTGCAAAAGCTTTTCTTTTTCTTGAGCAGCCTTTTTCAGTTCCTGCAAGGAAGCATTCATTTTTTGCAGTTCGTCCGAAATGTTCAGTTCTGATTTATTTGGTTCAGATTCTCCCGCAGATTCCACAGGCGGCTCCTGTTCTGTCGGAGGTTCGGCAACCTTTACGATGGCACGGCGCCGTGACCGCCACACCCCTATAATCAGCAGACACACAAAAACAAAGCCCCCCACCGCCAAGGGCATTGGGTTAAAGGAGGACTCTTCATGCACATCCACGCTAGTAGGAGCCGCGACGGGGGCGGCTTCGGCAGGAGCGGCTGCGGGAGCAGGGATAGTAGCCGCGGTCTTTGCGGGGGCGGCTGCTGGGGTCTTGGCGGCATCGGCTGCGAAAGCGATTGCTGTAGCAAACATGATTGCCATCAGAATCTTCTTCATCATAGAACACGTTCCTTTGGGTTAAAGAGGGTATTAACCCCTCAAGCCTGAGAATCCGCGGATGATCAAACTGAAGGGCTTATCTAACTAGAGATGGGATGTTAAATAGGCTTGATGCCGAATAATGATTTCTCTTGAAAACTGGGAGCAGTGCTACAAGACCCCACCCCTAGAATCGAGGATATCTCCTCGATTTTCCTGAATTAAAGGCTCCGCTGATAAGAGCCTGTATCTGCATCGTAAATTTCTGTACGGCCATCTTTTTTGTTTACAGCGACAACATTCCCCTGAACCGTTGCAGAAATTGCGTTGCAACAGACACTGCGTTGATAGCTACCAGTTTGGGCATCATAGAGTTCAACACGGTCTCCATTCATTTTAACTGCATATATCATATTATACCTCTAGAGTATATCTCCCTTTGTCTAACCTAGTCAAGGCCGGGACCGCCCCAACCAGAAGTCACAGACGTCTGTAACTTTTTAAAAATATAGATAACATTCATTCTAAAATCATAGAGATATGTGACTTTTTTTTGCGATTAAGGCCAAAACAACTCTACCACATTATTTCAGCACCGAGTCTGTCCTTCCTTACACCATCACAATTCTCTGTAAAATAGTAACAGACATCTGTATACTTCAAATATCGTCCAAAAACTAACATTTTAACATGTCACACATGCCTAAGATAGACCTGCAAAACTTGCAGAAAATGGAGGACGACCGCTTCGCTGAAGCCCTCGCAAAGGTTCTTAGGCGGCACCGCAAGGCTCGTGGCATTACCCGCGACGGGCTCGCATTCCAGCTTGGTCTCCACAAGAACACCCTTTACGGTGTGGAAGTAGGCATCAAGCGCAAGAGTGGGCACTTTAGCCACACCCAGCTCACCATGACAAACTTCATCCGGCTGGCCGCGTTTTTCGGCTATCAGCCCGGCGAATTCCTGCAAGATGTCCTCATCGAGGCAATCGATTGTTAGTTTTCTCAAAAAATCGCATAACGAAAAAACAGTTTTTTAGATTTTTTGAATTATTATAATCTAGAGCTTCCTTTTTAAATTTGCGCCTATGCAGAAAACGGAAACCTGGTACAAAGCGGAAGGCGATTGTCCTGCGGAAGATTTTGAACTTGCGAGCTATTTGCTTTTTGAAGCGGGTGTTGCTTCGCTCGAAGAATTAGACCCGACCGATGACGGGCTTTCGCATTTTTGTTTTTACACGAGCGATCGCTTGGAACGGGACCGCCTTGTACAGCAGTTTCCGCAGTACCATTTTCGGGTGACGGAAGAACCGGATACGGACTGGGTGCAGGTTTTTCGGGACAGCGCAAAACCGGTGCAGGTAAGCCCTCACCTGTGGGTGCGTCCGCCTTGGGTCAAATTCACCCCCGAAGATCCGGACGCGGTCGTCCTTGAACTCGAAGCGAAGACCGCTTTTGGAACCGGTGAACACGATACCACATGCGGCGTTGCGAATCTGATGGAATTTATCGATTTACAGGGAAAATCGGTTTTGGATATAGGCACAGGCACCGGAATCCTTTCCATGTTCGCCCGTCGCCGTGGCGCAAAACTCGCTGTCGGAACGGAAATCGACCCGGTAACGCTCCCTTGCATTTCTGAAAATTTTGAACGCAACGGCTTTGAAAAAAGCGACTGCGTTCTCGGTTATTTGAATGTGTTCCGCCCAGGCGTTCAATTTGACGTGATCGTCTGTAACATGTTTTTGCGCGAATTTTTACCGATGCGCGAACAGGTGGTACAGCTTTTGGCTCGGGGCGGTAAGCTCGTTCTTGCTGGACTTCTTTTGACCGAAAAGGAATTTGTCCTTCAATGGTTCAAAGATGTCGGTTTGAGGATGGAACGGGAATATTCAAGTCGTGAATGGTGGAGCGTTTTAGGCGCTATTCGCACTTAAAGCCTTGGAGCTCAAGACCCGCTTTCATTTCGCTGTAGTTGGAAGTTCTCTTCATGTCCATGGCGCGCATAAAGCGACTGTTGTTCGCAGTGTGCAACTTGAAGCCCGTTTTGGTTTCTGTGACTTCCGACTTTCCGCTGGCTTTGAACTTTTCCATGATCTGCGGTTTGGGCTCTTCGAGTTCCGGCGGAATCAGCACGTCGGTCACAATGTCTACATCGTCGATCTGCGTTTTGCCGAAGACAAAAGAAATCGTGATGTGATTCTTGAGCCCGCTGAACTCTCCATCGATGGAGCAGGAAAGGTTCTTCTTTTTCGGAGGCTTGTACTGGGTCACTTTTTTGACGTTCTTCGCCGGAGTGTATTCCAAGGCTTTTAACAGTTCGTCTTCTTTCATCGCGCCCATCTTCATGTTGATAATCTTGCCATCTCTTAAGAAGTAGAAGGTGGGGAAAGCTTGAATGCGGAAGGTATTCTTGATCTTTTCAATATTCGGTTCGTCGAAACCGATCGATGCGACTTTAATGTCGGTATAGTTCTTTGCAATATCGATGAGCGTCGGAATCATGATGAGGCACGGAGGGCAGCTCGTCGAAGAGATTTCGAGAATGATCGGCTGCTTCGAATTCATGATTTCCTTTTCAAAGTTATCGTCGTTGATTTTGACGATGCGGATGTCTTCGTCGTTAGAGGCTTTTGCGAGGGCGGTGGTGAAGGAGCCGAGGATCAGAGTCAGCAAAAGTACAGAAACAAACGAAAATTTTCTTTCAAATTTCATTTGGAATCTCCTTTGTGCTACAAATTACAAAATTGAATTCCAACGAGGGAGCTATATTTACGCTGAAAAGTAAAACGAAGCATTGAGGAGTTTCGGCATGGCACAAGAAAGAGCTATCATCACGGTTGTCGGCAAGGATACGGTGGGAATTATCGCCACGGTCTGCACATACCTCGCAGAAAATAACATCAATATCTTGGACATCTCCCAGACGATTGTCCAGGGCTACTTCAACATGATGATGATCGTCGACATTTCGGCAATCCAAAAGGCGTTCGGCGATATTCAGAACGAACTGACCAAGCTCGGCGAAGAAAAAATCGGCGTCCAAATCAAAACGCAAAAAGAAGCCATCTTCGACGCAATGCACCGTCTTTAATTCTGGACTGTCCACAAGAGGTTTATATGATCAATCTTCACGAGGTTGAAGAAACCAACGCCATGATCGAAAAGGAAAACTTGGATGTCCGCACCATCACGATGGGACTCTGCCTTCTCGACTGCATCGATTCGAACGTGGATAAGCTTTGCCAAAATATCCACGATAAAATTTACCGTTCTGCCAAGGACCTTGTGAAAACCGGAAATGAAATCGCGAAGGACTTTGGCATTCCGGTGGTGAACAAGAGAATCTCCGTGACGCCGATTTCCCTCGTCGGTGCATCCGCTTGCAAATCTTCCGCAGACTTTGTGAAAATTGCGAAGATGTTGGACTCCGTTGCAAAAGAGGTCGGAGTGAATTTTCTGGGCGGTTACACGGCCCTCGTCAGCAAGGGAATGACCCCTGCCGATGAACTCTTGATCCGCTCCATTCCAGAAGCCTTGACCGAAACCGATGTGCTCTGTTCCTCGGTCAACTTAGGCTCGACCAAAACAGGTATCGACATGGATGCTGTCCGTTTGATGGGAACGATCATCAAGGATACCGCAGAACTTTCCGAAAAGAAGGGCGTTTTGAACGGCGACTCGAAACTCGTCGTCTTTTGCAACGCGCCGGACGATAACCCGTTTATGGCCGGCGCCTTCCACGGTGTCACGGAAGGCGATGTCGTTTTGAACGTGGGCGTTTCCGGTCCGGGCGTCGTCAAAAAGGCCTTGGAATCGGTCCGCGGCACGGACTTTGAAACCCTTTCCGAAACAATCAAAAAGACCGCATTCAAGGTGACCCGGGTCGGTCAGCTTGTGGCGAAAGAAGCTTCGAAACGCCTTGGCTATCCGTTTGGCATTGTGGACCTTTCGCTTGCGCCGACTCCGGCGATTGGCGATTCCGTTGCCGACATCCTTTGCGAAATGGGCCTTGAATATGCTGGCGCTCCGGGAACGACTGCCGCCCTCGCCATGCTGAACGACCAGGTGAAGAAGGGCGGCCTCATGGCTTCTTCTTACGTGGGAGGCCTTTCGGGCGCGTTCATTCCGGTTTCGGAAGACCAGGGAATGATCCACGCCGCAGAAGCGGGCGCGCTGACACTCGAAAAACTCGAAGCGATGACCTGTGTTTGCTCCGTGGGCCTTGACATGATCGCCATTCCGGGCGATACCAAGGACACGACCATTGCAGGCATTATCGCAGATGAAATGGCGATCGGGATGATCAACCAAAAAACGACCGCCTGCCGCTTGATTCCATGCCCGGGGAAAAAGGTGGGTGACAAGGTGGAATTCGGTGGCCTTCTGGGCTTTGCTCCGGTGATGGCGGTGAATGCTTATTCCTGTGATGCCTTTGTGAATCGAGGCGGAAGAATTCCGGCTCCGGTCCACTCTTTTAAGAACTAAAGCGCAGTAAGAAGTAGGGCGAAAAGCAAAGCATGAAATGGACGACTCCGGTAGAAATCCCGAAATCCGATATCCGCATTGACTGGAAGTCGAACGTCGCCTTTATCGGATCTTGCTTTGCAGAAAATATTTCGCATAAATTCACCGATCTCTGCTTCCGTACAGCGGTCAATCCCTTTGGAATCGTTTACAATCCGCTTTCGGTGGCGAACATGCTGGAACGGATTGCCAACAAAAAGCTCTATACCGCGGACGAAATTTTCTTTGACGGCGAAAACTACCACTGCTGGGATTTTCACGGAAGCTTCTCTTCCAAAGATTCGAACCTGTGCCTACAACAAATGAATGGCGCCGTGGAGTCTGCACACGCTTTTCTGCAAAAGGCAGACGTCGTCTTCATGACGCTCGGCTCGGCTTTCTGCTACTTCCTTCAGGAATCCGGAACGGTCGTTTCAAATTGCCATCGTCAAAATGCAAACCTGTTTCGCCGGGAACTCGTTTCGGTAGAACGCATCGTGTTTGCGTTAGAAAGTGCCGTTCAAAGCTTGCAAACATTGAATCCGCAGGTGCGCATCGTTTTGACCGTTTCACCGCTGCGCCATTTCAAGGACGGGGCTCATGGAAATCAGCTTTCCAAGGCGACCCTCTTGCTCGGCGCCAATTCTGTCGCAAACACTTTCAAAAATGTGGAATATTTCCCGAGCTATGAAATTGCCATGGACGAGCTTCGGGATTACAGGTTTTACGCTGCTGACATGATTCATCTGTCTTCGACCGCGGAAGATTACATCTTTGAAAAATGCGGAGAGTCTTATTTCAGCGAGGAAACGCGGCGAAATCTTTCCCGAGTAGAAAGCTTTTTAAAGCTTTCGAACCATCGAATTTTCGATGCGGATTCTTTCAAGGTCAAAACCTTTGCTCAAAACGCTCTCTTGCAGGCAAAAGATTTGCAGGCGCAGATCCCTGGCTTGGACTTAAGTGCAGAAATCCGCCGTTTTGAATCTTTTATTTAGGATTTAGCTTTCTGGATCCGTTTTTCTTTGGAAAATGAAAAATCCTCTCTGTAAAGAGAGGACTTGAGGAGGGAAGCTGTAACGAATACGGCTTAAAGAAGAGATACTTGGGTGACCGCAGCAACGCCAAGGACTTCTTCGCCAGAAATTTCATCAATAATAATCGGGCAAAGGTTTTCATCTGCCACAATGGTTCCATCGGTGCAGTTGAAGGTTTCAGTCGACATCGCCGGTGCAGCAACGACAGGAGCCTGATCAGGCATTGCTGCGACATTCGGAGTGTGAGTGCCTGCGCAAGCGGTGAAGAAGGTGGCGCCAAAGAGAAGAGCTGCAAGAGAAATTTTTTTCATGGATTACGGTTCCTTTTTCCTTTCTTTCTTAAAATCAATTCCGTTTTTCAGAAATCCAAGAAAAAAATGTGAAACGGACTTCAATTTATAGTACAACTTGGAATATACCCATCAAAAATAGGGGCTTTTTGCCTCGAAATCGTGCATAAAATAGCGTATGGAAAAAGAAATGATTTCTATATTGTCCGCCCGTCATGAGGCTTTGGTGGAAAATTGTTGGACTTCTGTGTTCAGTCGCTTCGTTTGCGTCTGCAGATGCGCTGGATAATTTGCAGGGCGTGCCGCTTGTGGACACGCTTCTTGTGGATTCGTCAAAGATTGTTGCCCGCCAAAAAGCGGATGACTTCCAACGTTTTTCTCTAGTCCCGGTTTTAGGCTATACCGAAGAGACGGAAGTCCTGTACGGAGCCATGGTTCTTTTTTTTATCAAACCCGATGAAAAAGGCGGCAAGGTTCCGGAAATCGGCTTGACCGCTTACGGATCTTCCCGTGGACAATGGCAGTTTGTGCTCGAACCTTTTTTTTACTTGTATCATGACCTGATCAGCGGCTGGTTCGCGCTCAAGTATCAGGATTGGATCACCAGTTATTATGGTTCGGGGAACGATCCGGATATCAACACGTTCACGAATTACGACAAGGAAAAGTTCTCTCTCTGCTCTAAATTTGAATCGAAGGCTTTTGTTCCCGATTGGTTCAAGTACGGGATGGAAGTCCACATAGAGCATGCCAAGATCCAGTTCCGCGAATCCGATATGGACTTTCCCGATCCGCAGTCGGGATGGCGAAATGGACTTGGATACCTGTTCGGCATCGATACACGCGACAATACGAACTGGACTGCCCATGGCTTTTTGGCGGAGTGGAAACAGATTTTTTATGCGGAAGCCTTTGGCGATTACTCCTTTGACATAGAAAGCCTGGATTTAAGGGGTTACACTCCGATTCCTTTACAGGCGACTGCCGCTTTCGGTCTATTGTGGCAACGCGCCGAAGGAAATGTCCCGTTTGATATGCTCGCAGGGCCCGATGGCGTTCAGAGGTTCCGCGGAGTGGAAAGCCTTTACTTTAACGACAATCAGTCATTGATTTTGCAGTCGGAAATCCGTAAATATTTCGGTTGGAGACTCGGGGGCCATGTGTTTTTTGAAGGTGGAAAGGTCGGCGGTTACTTTAGCGAATTGATGCGCAACGACTGGCATAGGGCTGTGGGTTTTGGCGCTTTGCTCGGATTGAACTTGAAGGAGCGCTTGTTCGCCCGCGCCGATGTCTCCTGGGTAGATTTTGACCACGTCGGGCTTTCTTTTTATGTAAGACAGGCGTTTTAAAGGGAAAATCTGTTATGGAAGTGTGTAAGATTCAGTATACAAGCCATATTGATGTCCGGTATGCGGAAACCGATCAGATGGGAGTGGTCCACCATTCCGTGTATGCAGTTTGGTTTGAACAGGCTCGAACGGAATTCTTTAAAACGGTCGGATCGACCTATGCGGATGTGGAAAAACAGGGCTTTCTTTGCCCTGTCTTGGAACTGAACGTGCGTTACCGTTACCCGACTCATTACGGCGATACGGTGGATGTGAAAACGACCCTGATGCGCAAGGGCAAGCTTCATTTTAAGTTCCATTACTGCGCTTATGTCAAGGGAACGCTCTGTGCGGAAGGGTATTCTTTGCACTGTTTTTTGAAGGATGGCAAACCGACTGCGGAATTGCCTCCGCAGGTGGATCTCTTCTTTCCTCCGGAAAAGAGCTGATTTGACTAGTTTTTATCGTTAAATTCTCGCTTCCTATCGTTTAAAAGTCGGTTTGGATGTGAAAACGATGTAATTTTTTTCTATTCTTTCAAAAATTCTAAAATGAGGTAAAAATGAACAACGAAGAAGTGAAAAGTAAGCTCAAGGCATTCTTTATGTCGGATCTCGGCGTCGATGGCGACGTTCTGAACTACGACACCCCGCTTTTTGGTGAAGAAATTGGGCTTGATTCCGTTGACTCTTTGGAAATCATTTCCTTTGTCGACAGCAACTTTGGCGTTTCGATGACCGGTGCTGGAAAGGAACCGTTCCAGAGCATTGATACGATCGCTGATTTCATCGAAAAGCACCAAGCTTAATCGCTTTGTGCTTTTTTTACTGGTTTTTGGATAGGATATCATGATTTCGAACGATAGTCGCTGTGTCGTTACCGGCCTTGGCGTGATTTGCGCTGTCGGTAACAATGTTGAAGAAACTTGGAAGAACGCTCTGAACTCCGTTTCGGGCATTCATCAGACCACTTCTGTGGATACAGACAAGTGTTACGCGAACCTCGCTGCTGAAGTCCATTGCGATACTTTGGACGCGATCGACGCTCCGGAAGAGAAGGATCGTGTTTCAAAACTTTGCATCAAGGCAGCAAATGAAGCCTTGCAGGATGCAGGTCTTGGCAACTTTGCCGACGACCAGCGTGTGAGCGTGATTATCGGAAGTTGTGTTGGCGGCGTGATCAGCGTGGAACATTACCACCAGAACGGCAAAAACGCAAATGATATCCCCAAAATGCCGATTGCGGCCATTGCGTCCCAGGTGGCGGAAACCTGTGGCGCAGGTGGCATTGTAACGAACGTGGCAAATGCTTGTGCAGCCGGTACGATTTCCATCGCTCTCGCTTGCGACTTGATTCGCGCGGGCAAGGCAGATGTCGTCGTGGCTGGCGGTGCGGATTCTTTTGCCGCAGTTCCATATTCCGGATTCCTTTCCTTGCACGCTTTGGATGAAAACGGATGTTCTCCGTTCAATCATTGCAATGGCATTACGCTCGGCGAAGGTGCGGGCATTGTAATCGTGGAATCTTATGCACACGCTCAAAAGCGCGGTGCAAAAACCTATTGCGAAATTCTCGGTTCGGGTATCACGAGTGACGCTCACCATATCACGGCTCCGCGTGAAGATGCTCTTTGCTTGACGGAAGCGATGAATCGCGCTGTTAAGAATTCCGGTATTCAGAAGTCCGATATCGGCTATGTGAATGCACATGGAACGGGTACGGGCAAGAACGACAATGCGGAAATTACGGCTTTCACCAAGTTCTTTGGTGAAGAAAACCCGACGGTCAGCGTGAGCTCGACCAAGGTGATGACGGGCCACTGCCTCGGTGCAGCGGGTGCGATCGAAGCCGTGTTCAGCATCAAGGCCTTGACGACCGATACCGTGCTTCCGACTCTGCATTATTCCGCAGAAGATTCCGAAGCGTTGAAGGCAAAGGTCGGCAAAATGGACTTTGTACAGAACGTGCCGCATGCGAAGGCTTTGAAGTGCGTGATGAGCAATAACGTCGCGTTCGGCGGTACGAATGCGAGCATCGTGTTCTCCAAGGAAGCGGCGAATGTCTCTTACCAGACGGCGAAGGATCAGAAAATCGCGGTGACGGGTCTTGGCATTGTATGTCCTCTCGGCAACAGCAAGGCCGCTTTCGTTTCGGCAATCGAAAAGGATGTGAAGCCGGAAAGCGCTTCGATCCATTCGACCATTTCCTTGGAAGATTACAAGGAACTCGGCATCAAGATGGCGTTCTACCGCAAGCTTGACAATTTGGGTCAACTGCAGACGGTTTCGGGCATGCGTGCCCTCCAGGACGCAAACTTTAAGGTTTCCGAAGAAAATGCGAAGGAAATCGGCATTATCGTCGGAACCTCGGAAGGTGGGCTCGGTGCCACTTATGATTTTGAAGAACTGATCACGAATCTCGGCAATGCTCAGGGCAGTGCCTTCAAGTTCCCGCACACGGTTTACAATGCCGCTGGCGGTTACCTGTCGATTTGTTCGGGTATCAAAGGCTACGGCGTAACGATTACGACAGGCCCTGTTTCTGGCCTCGACAGCATCGGTTACTCGATGAACGTGATCCACGATGGTCAGGAAAAGGCGATGATGGCAACGGGTACGGATGAAAACCTCCCGATTATCACGGAATTCGCCCAGAAGTTGAATTTTGCCGCCGACCAGGTCGTTGCACCGTATTCGGATTCCGAAGGCTGCGTCTTGGGCGATGGCAGCGTGTCCATTCTTTTAGAAACCGAAGAACAGGCAAAGGCTCGCGATGCCAAGATCTACTGCTACGCTCTCGGCTACGGCAACGGCCGTAAGAACGTGAAGTTCGGCAAGATCGAAGGCTCGGGAGAAGCTTTGGACAATGCAATCCAGGAAGCCTTGAAGGACTCGGGCCTTTCGATCGATGATATCGATGCCGTCTGTGGCTTTGCGGATGGCTTTAAGAAGGTGGATAACATCGAAAAGGCATCTTTGATCCGCGTATTTGGTGACAAGATTGCTTCGAAGCCGGTCTTTGAAGTGAAGGAACGCGTCGGTGAAGGCCGTGCTGCTTCGGCAACGCTCGCCGCTGCGGAAGCGGCTCTTCTCCTCAGTTCGGAACTGAAGAGTGAAAAAGCTTACTTCATTGCCCAGGACGGTTCCGTGTCGACGAAGATGGTGGAATCCAAGGACTTGAAGAAGATTCTTGTGATTTCGTTTGCTGCGGGTGGCTCTTACAGCGCAGTCGTTTTTGGTAAGTAAGGTTTAGAGGAGACAGGATGAAGGTTGCACTGGTTACAGGCGCTTCGAAGGGGATCGGCAAGGCTTGCGCCCTTCGCTTGGCTAAAGACGGCTACACGGTCGTTGTAAACTATTCGAGTTCTGACGCAGCTGCAAAGGAAACCCTTTCGCAGATTCAGGCGGCTGGCAGCGAAGGCATGATTTACAAGGCCGACGTTTCGAAGCTCGACCAGGTGAAGCTCATGATTCGTGAAGTCATAAAGGCTTACGGTCGTATTGATGTTCTGGTGAACAATGCTGGCATTGTCCGCGACGAATATCTTCTGATGATTAGTCCGGATACTCTTGACAAGTGCTTTGAATTGAACGTGAAGGGTTACATCTACTGTGCTCAGCAGGTCGCCCTAAAAATGTTTAAGCAGAAGTCAGGCGTGATCATCAATATGAGCTCTGTGAGTTCGAAGTTTGCTCTCGCCGGTCAAAGCGTTTACAGCGCTACCAAGGGTGCGGTGAATTCTTTGACCCAGACTCTCGCCAAGGAACTTGGCGCTTATGGCATTCGCGTGAATGCGGTGGCTCCGGGCTTTATCGCAACCGAAATGATTGAAGCGATTCCGGAAGAAAAGCGCAAGGCTTATGTGGAGCAGATTCCGCTCAAGCGTTTCGGTACGGCAGATGAAGTGGCGAACATGGTTTCCGCTCTTGTTTCGGATCAGTTTGCTTATGTAACGGGTCAGGTGTTCGTTCTCGACGGAGGCCTTTCCCTGTGAGCATGAACATTTACGAAATCAGCCAGAAGATCGCTCAGCGCCCGCCGTTCCAGATGGTGGAAAAGGTAACGGAACTCGTTTTGAACGAATCCGCGACCGGCATCAAGAATGTGAGCGTGAATGAACCGTATTTTATGGGCCACTTTCCGGGAACCCCGATTATGCCGGGCGTTCTGATTGTGGAAAGCTGTGCTCAGCTATGCTCGCTCGTGATCGAAAAGAAGCCGGAAGACTTGGATGACAAGCTTTATGTGCTTTTGAAGATCGACGGCTTTAAGTTTGTAAAGCCTGTGATTCCGGGCGATCAGCTGGAAATGACCGTGACGAAGACGAAGGGCGGTGGAGTTCTTGTGGGCTTTAACTGTGTCGTCAAGGTGAACGGTGTGGTACATGCGAAGGGCGATTTGACCTTTACGACGATTCCGAAAGATTCCTTGGGCAAGTAAGGCTTTTAAACTGTGTAATGGCTGTGAAATCGATTGTTGAATTCTTTTTGAAGACTGTCGTCCGCTTCATTGAACGGGCGGGCTGGGCGTATTTTCATATCGCTTACCGTCCGCAGCTTGTTTTTACCGATCCGTCGGTGCAGTCGACAAACTTGAAAACGCCGTCCCTGATTATTGCAAACCATACTTCGACGAACGATCCGATTCTTTTGCTCGCTCTGTTCTTTCATAAGAGAAGCATTGTCGTGGCAAAGGATTGGTATGAAATGCCGAAGTTCCACTGGATTTTAAAACGTGCGAATGTGGTGCCGTGCGACCGCTTTAACTTGGACACGGAATGGGCATTGAAGGCGAAGAAACAGCTTGAAGCGGGCAATTCGGTAATTATCTTCCCAGAAGGCAAGTGCCGTGAAGACGGCCTTTTGAACGAATTTAAAACGGGCTTTGCGTTCCTCGCCCGCAGCACGGGCGCTCCGGTGATTTCCATTGGACTCGACGGTATTTACAAACGCGGACACAAGACGCGCGTCATCATCGGTAACGCCGAAAAGATTGAACGAGTCAAAGGGATTCCTTCGTCGGTGCACCTTGCGGAACGCAGCGAATACTTTAGACAAAAGGTTTGGGCATTAAAGCTGCAAGCGCTGAACAAACCGTTCACAGAACTTCCGACTGCAGAAAATACACCTGCAGAAAAGGTGGCGAATTGAAAATCGGCCTGGTACTAGAAGGCGGTTCCCGCCAGACGATCTTTTCGGCAGGTGTCCTCGATACGATGCTTGATGAGAATATCGAGTTTCCGTATATCGGAGGCGTTTCGGCTGGCGGTCATGCGGCGATGAACTATGTGACGAAGCAGAAAGGACGCTTGCGCTACATTATTATGCCGACCAAACTTCAACGCGGCGAAAAAAAGGCACATCGCATTTTAGATGGAATCCGCAAGGAATCCCGAGCGTTGCATTACGGAGCCGCTTACGGTCATATTCCGTTTGACTTTGATACTTTCTTTGCTTCTCCGGTGAAATGCGAATTTACACTGACCTGCTGTGAAACGGGCCGTCCCGTTTACATGTCGGAACCTAGCGATCCAAAGCGTTTACTCGACATTGTGAACGCGAGCTGTTCGGTGCCGATGCTTTTTCCGGTGGCGCAGATCGGCGCTAAGCATTATGTGGACGGTTGTGTGACCGATCCGATTCCGTACCGCCGGGCATTTGAAATGGGCTGTGACAAGGTCGTCGCCATTTCTACACATTATCCGGGGGAAGCGGTTTCGGATTTTCGCAAGTACAGCGCTGTTTTGAATCCGATGTTCAAACACAAGTATTTGGATCTTTTCCGCGCTTTGATGGTACGTTATCGCCGTTACCAGCGGATGTTCGAAGACCTGGAACGCTTGGAAAAAGAAGGCAAGGTCTTTTTGATGCGTCCGGAGGTCGATCTTTGCGATCTCTTTGAAACGGATCTCGATAAATTGAATGCTTCTTACTTCCACGGTTGCGATTATGCGCGCCGGAAGATGAACGCTTTGAAGGCTTTTTTGAAAGCGGAATAATGAATGAAATTTTTGATTCAGCGTGTGACAAGTGCCAAGGTGGAAATCGACGGAGAAACGGTCGGTCAAATCGGTAAAGGCTACATGGTGCTGATAGGTGTCGGGGAAACGGATACGAAGGAAATCGCCGACCGTTTAGTCCGTAAAATGCTTTCTCTGCGCATCTTTGCCGATGATCATGGCAAGACGAATCTTTCGATCCAGGATGTGAAGGGGGAACTTTTGCTCGTTTCGCAATTCACGCTGTATGCAGACTGCCACAAGGGAAATCGCCCGACTTTTAACGGGGCAGGAAACCCGACGCTTGCGAACGAACTTTACGAGTATATCGTTTGCGAATGCAAAAAGTCTGTTTCGGTGGTGCAAACCGGTCGTTTTGGCGCCGATATGCAGGTAAGTCTTGTAAATGATGGACCATTTACCATTTTACTCGACTAAAAAACAAACTTTTTTGAAAATTTCGTAAAAATCTAGCGTTTCGGGCATATATTTTTGAAGTGGAGCTTCAAATTTTAAGAGTTCTCGAAAACGGATGTTCTATGGAAGAACTTCGAAGTATTTTAGGGATTCTTATTATTTTGAAAATGTCAAATCTTTAGCGGGAAATTGGTCATGGGGAAGCAAAATACATTCGCAAAATTATGGGGATGCCTGTGGGTGATTCTTTGCTTTGCCGTACTTGGTTATGCAAAAGATGCGCGCGTCGTTAAAGTCGGTTGGTTTGAAAAGGAAAACTTTCAAGAAGGCAGAGCTGATGGCCCTAAATCGGGCTATGCTTATGAAGTTTTGCAGAGTGTAGCTCGCTATGCGAACTGGGAATTGGAATATGTCCCGGGAACCCTGGAAGAGCACCTGGAAAGCTTGCGCCGTATGGATGGAAAGATTGATATTTTGGCGGGGGTACCGTCAGATTCTGCTCTTTTCCGGTTTCTGCGTGTCCCGCATGTTCCGATGCTTGTAGAGTCGCATTTTGTTTACTGCCGTACGCAAGAAATGAATGACTATGTAGATTACACGTCTCTCATCGGAAAGAAGATTGGCGTGACTGCGGGTTCTTTGGCGGAACAGTCTGTGCGGAAGTGGAAAGCGATGACCGGCTTTGATTATACGGTCGTCCCGTTTTATGATGATACTGTAGCAAATATTTCGGCGGACACGTTGCGTGTACGAGCGTTTCATGAAGGGAAGATAGACTTGGTCGGGGACTTGGAGAACCAGGTCTTTAAGGACGATGGAATGCAGCCTGTGGTGCAGGTATCTTCGGTTAATAAGTACATCGGTATTTCTCTTAGAAGCATTTACTTGATGCCGGAGCTCAGCCGTGCGATTGGGATTATTTATTCGTCTTCTCCGCATTTCTTCATGGATTTGGAAGACAAGTATTATAGCGAAATAGCGACGCGAAATATTTTGCCGGTGGAAGAAAAAATTTGGATCAACAATCACGAACAGCTGCGCGTCGGTTATTTTGAAGGCTATGCACCGTTTAGCGAATCGGGAAGTGACGGCCGAGCCAAGGGGCTTTTTCAGGACGTCTTGGAATTTACCTTAAAATCTTATGGCATTCAGGCGACGCTGACGTATCACGGGTACAAGAGCTATCGTCAGATGATTTCGGACCTTGTCTTTGGTAAAATCGATTTGGCGATACCGATCTATGCCAATGATTACCGCTCTGAAAGATATGGCTTTTTCCAGAGTATGAGGGTTTCTTCTTCGCCAATGGTCTGGGCCTATCGCGAGGACTCCAAGGCGAACTTGCTGGATAATATGGAAAGCCTGACGGATGAGCAGTGCTCGAAAATTCGAATTGCGATTTCGGAAGACACGCCGTTGCAGGAAGCGGTATTTTCGGATCATTATTCCAAGGCGACCGCTGTCCGTTTCAAGAACTGGCTCGAATGCGTTAAGGCGGTGGAAAACGGCGAAGCGGATGGAACTCTGCTGAATGTTTACCGTTCGATGGTCAATTTGCACCAGAATTATACTTTGAAGCGCAAAGAACTGAAGACGATGAGTAGCTGGTCCTTTGGTGTGAGCCATGAAAATCCAGAACTGCTCAGGATCTTGGACCGCGGTATTACGTTATTTGGCGCAGATAATATGGCGGAATCCCTGGTGCGCCATACGGAAGCTTCCTATGCGTTTACCTTCTGGGATTATGTGCAGTCGCATATCCAGGCTTCTCTTGGTGTGCTCGTCTTTTTGGTGTGCTTAATCCTTTCGTTCTTGCTTTATGTGATTTGCCAGAAGAGATTGCAGAAGGATTTGAATCAGAAGGCTCGTTTTGATGCGGTAACGGATTTGCCGAACCGTAGAGCGTTTAATGAAGATTTCCAGAAACTTTTGGAAAAGCGCTTGAGTCTCGATTTAGTTGTCGGCGTGATGGACTTGGATGCGTTGAAGGATACGAACGATTCCTTGGGACATGCTGCTGGCGACGAATTGATTCAGGGTGCTGGTGAATGTCTGGATCTGTTTATTGCACCTTATGGAAAGGTGTACAAGGTGGGTGGGGATGAATTCTTCGCGATTTTCTGGTGCTCGGAAGAGGCTCTGCAGGAGCTGCGACAGAAATTGAAAAAGAGCTTTGCCTCCTGGAAGGGTAAAAAGGTGGAAAGTCTTTCTGTTTCGTGTGGCTTTGCATCCCGTCGAGAATTCCAGGGTTCCTCTTTAGGGGAATTGATGCGTGTTGCAGATGACCGCATGTATAAGGAAAAATTCTCGCACCGTGCAAGCATTCGTGTGAAGACGAAGTCCGGCGTTTTCAAGAATGTGGCGGGCTACGGAAAGCTCTTTAAAAACAACGAAGAAAAGACGATGCTAGACTCCTTTATCGCAGCCTATGAAACGCAGTACGATACGTTGACGAGTCTTCCGACGATGTCTTACTTCCTTGAAATGATCGAAGCTCCACAACATCCGATTCACAAATCTGGTAAGACTCCGGTCATGATTTCCTTCAACCTGAATGGCATGAAGGGCTATAATACACGCTTCGGTTTGCAGGAAGGCAATGAACTTTTGATCGCTTTTGCCGATATTTTGAAAAAGGTTTACGGCAAGGATAGCTGCTCTCGCTTTGGCGAAGACCGTTTTTATGTGGTGACGACGAATACGGCTGTTGAAGAAAACGTGAATCGCGTATTTGATATGATGGCGCAGTGCAATAACGGCACGTCGTTGAAGGTTCGCGCCGGTATCTACGTGGACGACTCCGACAATCCGAGCTTTGCAAGCCTTGCGGCAGACCGTGCAAGAACGGCTTGTGACCATAACCGTGATTATGCCTCTCACTTCACCTATTTCGATGAAAAGATGAAGAAGAGCCTTGAAACTCGTGACTTTGTCATTTTCAACATTGACAATGCGATGGCCTTGGGACATATCCATGCCTATTACCAGCCGAAGATCAGTACGGCAACGGGCAAGCTGGTAGGTTTTGAAGTTCTCGCACGCTGGATTGATCCGGTTCTCGGATTTATTTCGCCGGCGGACTTCATTCCTGTTCTTGAAGAATTCGGCTTGACTTACAAGCTCGATATGTTCATTGTGGAAGAACTGGCGAGAGATTACAAGAGAACGTTCAACATGGGCTTCAAGGAAATTCCGATATCCTTTAATCTGTCGCGTATGGACTTTATTGTGGGTAATCCGCGTGAAGAAATTAAGAAACTCCTGGAAGAACACAAGATTTCGATGAAGTATTTCCAGGTGGAAATTACGGAATCCTGCGTGATGACGGACCCGAAGAAGATGAAAAAAGAAATCGAGCTCTTCCGTTCGTCGGGTTTTGAAGTGCTGATGGATGACTTCGGCAGTGGCTACTCTTCGCTGGGTACGCTCCGCGAATTTGAATTCGATGAAATCAAGATTGACATGAGCTTTATGCGCAATTTTGGAGAAAAGTCCAAGGCGATTATTTCTTCGATTGTGGCGATGGCGAAAGAACTTGGCGTTCGCACGCTTTGCGAAGGTGTAGAAACTCAGGAGCAGGTGGATTTCTTGAAGGAAATCGGCTGTGAATGTATCCAGGGATGGTTCTACGGCAAGGCGGAACCGCTGAATATTGTCATCGAAAAATGGCTGAAGAATCCGGACGCTATTTTGTAAAATTATTTTAGAAAATCGTGTGTTCCAAAGACGTTTGTGCTAATTTGAAAAGAGCGACGCGTCTTTAAATGCCATTTAAAGATAGACCTGGAAAAGGAGTTTTTGATATGGGTAATAAGGTATCTATTGCGGCATTCATCATTCTTGCATTCGTCTGTGCAATGCTAGTATTTAACCGTGGAGACTCGAAAAAAGGAATCAAGCCGACCGCTTCGGGAAATGCGGAGAAAACTCCGTCGATCCATGTTTCTGTTTCGGAAGAAAAGAACTTTGTAGCGAACGAATACAGACTTGTTTTTAACGTGGAACTCTACGGTAAAAACAAGGAAAAGCTTTTTAAGGATATGGATGTTCGTCGAAGCCAGATTTTTGAATATGCGAAGTCGATGGGCATTTCCGAAGAAAACGTGGAACAGAACAGCTTGCAAGTTGAAAAGCCCTGGAACTATCTCAAGACGCAAAAATTTGTTGCCCGTCAGAACTTTAAAATTTCGGTGTCGAGCAAGGAGTCTGCGGATTCTTTGAGCGAACTGCTTTCGGTAATTCCGGACGTAGAAATTTTGCAGACAAACGCCTTGCTAAAGGATGAAGATTCTTTGCAGGCGGCGATCGTGAAAAAAGCCTGTGAAAAAGCGCTGCTTCAGGCGGACCATTATGCGGAAGGCGTCGGGGAAAAAACGGGAAAGGTCCTGTTTGTGCGTGGGGATGTGGAATCGTCCAAGTTTAATATGGCGGATTCGGTTTCCCTGGGCGTTGACATGGATCTTTCGATGTCGATTGCAAACTCGGATGATGGCAATGCCAAGTCTTTCTTGGCGGTGGAGGCAACGGTGGAACGCAGGTATCCGGCAGATGAATTCCTAGGCAGCTTCTCTTTGGAATGCGTTGAAAAAGATAAGCAGGCTTTGTATCGGAAAATGGATGAAAAGAGCCAAAGCGTGATAGCTCAGATCAAGACGCTGGGAATTCCGGAATCCAATATTTCGGTGCAGCGGATGTCGCTTAAAAAGAAGTGGGAATATGAAGATGGCGGTAGGCGGTTTATGGGCTATGAGGCGATACAAGAAATCCATGTGAAAACGGATTCGAAGGAACTCGCAACAGCCTTGATCGATTTGCTTGCCCCGAATGCGGATTTGCAGTGCAATGGAACGTTTCCCTTGTTGAAAAAACGTCAGCTGTTAGAAGCTCAGGTGATTTTGAAGTCGGGCGAAAAGGCTTTGGCGAAGGCAAAGCTTTTTGCGGACGGCTTGGACATGAAGCTCGGTAAAACGCAACAGGTGAGCGATGGTTCAAGTATGTATGAGGGCATTACCGTGCTGGGCGATGCGCGTGCCAAATCCTACGACACGATGTTGCTTGGCGGAGGTTCTTCGCGAAATGTTATCGCGGATTCCGTCGAAGTCAAGGCTTCGACAAATCTTGTAGTCGAATTGAATTAGATGGGTGAATTCCCTGCAAACTGATCTCAGGGAAGTCCAACCGAGAAGCTGGCAAAGGTTCAGAATGGCAAAGAGCATGGCGCTGCCGAGCAAGTGCCCAAGCTCGGCGATTTATTGAGCGGCGAATCTTATTCGTGGTAGAGTTTGGAAGACTGATACTTCGGTTCCATCGTGAGGTTTACGCGGAGACGGCGGAAGACGTCCACGTCAACCTGCGCAAGAATGACGCTTGCATGGACTTCGCAATGTTCGAGCTCGGAGAGCTTTTCGAGAGCGATTTTCGCATTGTAATCCGTCAGAGCGCAAACGGAGAGCGCAATCAGGACTTCGTCCATGTGCAGGCGAGGATTCTTGTGCCGCAGCTGGGTCGTCTTCAAGTTCTGAATCGGTTCAATGACCATCGGGGAAAGCAAGCGGACTTCGTCCGGGATGCCTGCCAAATGCTTGAGTGCGTTCAGGAGCGCGCTTGCGCAAGCGCCGAGTAGGGACGTGGTTTTGCCGGTCACGATTGCGCCGTCCTGGAGTTCAATGGCAACCGCCGGGCCGTTCGTTTCTTCGGCTTCCTTCAGCGCGGCGACAGCGACTTTGCGGTCTTCCGGCTTGATGTGAGCCTGTTCCATCACCAACTTGAGCTTGTAAACCTGTTCCTGGTCTGCTTGGCCCTTGCGAACCTGGCAAAGCGTGTTGTAGTAACGGCGGATGATTTCTTCATTTGAAGCGGCGCAGGTCGCGGCATCGTCGATGATGCAGTTGCCCGCCATGTTCACGCCCATGTCCGTCGGAGACTTGTACGGGGATTCGCCGAGGATCTGTTCGAAGGTCGTGTTCAGAACCGGGAAAATTTCCACGTCACGGTTGTAATTGACAGTCGTTTTGCCGTAGGCTTCGAGATGGAACGGGTCAATCATGTTGACGTCGTTCAAGTCGGCGGTGGCGGCTTCGTAGGCAAGGTTCACCGGGTGCTTCAAGGGAATGTTCCAGATCGGGAACGTTTCAAACTTGGCGTAGCCCGCCTTTACATTGTGCTTATTTTCATGGTAAAGCTGGGAAAGGCAAACAGCCATTTTTCCACTTCCCGGACCCGGAGCGGTCACCACGACGAGTTCGCGAGTCGTTTCTACGAATTCGTTTTTACCGTAGCCGTCGTCGCTCACGATCAGCGGAATGTTCGCCGGGTAGCCTTCGATTGGATAATGGCGGTAAACTTTGAGACCGAGGCCTTCGAGTTTCTTTTGGTAAGCGACTGCGCTAGGCTGGTTTTCAAAACGGGTCAGCACCACACTGCTTACGTAAAGACCGTAACCGCGGAAGGCGTCGATCAAACGGAGAACGTCCATGTCGTAAGTGATGCCAAGGTCGCCGCGGACCTTGTTTTTTTCAATGTCGCTTGCGTTGATCGCGATGATGACCTCCGCCTTGTCCTTCATCTTCGTCAGCATACGAATCTTGCTGTCCGGAGCGAAACCCGGAAGAACGCGGGATGCATGGAAGTCGTCGAAAAGCTTTCCGCCGAATTCGAGATAGAGTTTTCCGCCAAATTTTGCAATGCGTTCTGCAATCTTTTGCGATTGAGTTTTCAGATAAGCGTCGTTATCAAATCCAATCTTGTACATATACCACAGAGCCTTATTTTCGATAATATTTTGCCCAAAAATAATAATTCTGCCTTTTTCTCTGAAGGAAATTTTTGTTGTTTTTCAAAAAAGGCTTTTCCTCTGTTTTCAGGGGGAATTCTAGACAACGGCATGGTCGTTTAGGATACAGAAAAATTTCTGTAACTACTGTAAAATCAAGATGTTTTTTTATGTTTGATACGTTTTTTGAGAATTCTTATTGAATCATTTGGACAACGCAAAAATGTAAGTATCACTTTGAAAATACTTACATTTTTACTAATATAAATATGTCGGAACTCAAGTTCCGCAGTAGGGAAGCAGTGGTTTGTTTGGGATATATGGGAAAAAGCCACTTTCGTGAGAAAGTGACTTTTTTGTTTTAAAGCAAAAAGATTTGCAGCACAAGATTCGGGTACAGTTTTTTTAATTCCGCTTCGATCGTGCTGCGCGCCTCTCGATATTTTTCCAGGTTCATTTGGGCGTCATTCTGCGGAGTGATGGTGATATCGACTTCGTAGCTGGAACCGACGTGGAAGAGCAGAACCTTGACAAGTTTAAAGCTCGGGTCGAGAGCCGCCTTGATGACGGCTTCGGTGCGGTTTCGCAAGGCGGCGTTTTGCGTGGTCCTTCCAATCAGCGAGAAGAAGGAATGCGAAACGACGCGGATCGGAGGCGGCAGCAAAAAGAGCGAGATTCCGATGACGATGATCGAGTCGCCGATGTAATTCAGGAAGGCGAAGGGGGAATCTTGCGGGACGATTGCCATGAGGATGAGGGCAAGGCCCGTGCCGACGGTGACGAACGTATCGACATAAGCGGCGACGGTTTCGGATTTGAGAATGGGGCTTTCGCCCGCTGTTTTCTCGAGTTGTCTGCGGTAGTACAGCCAAACGCCTGCACAGGCAAATACCATGCCGATCGTGTAGATAAGAAGCGGGGTGAGCTTTAAGGGCTCAAGTATTGTCGGGCCGCTTTTGATGTAGCTTATGATGCTGCCTATACTTTCAAAAATCGAGAACACGGTAATCGCTATCAGGAGAATGCCTTGGAGCATTGCGTAAACGTTTTCTACGCTGTAAATGCCGAAGGGGTATTCTTCGCTTTTGACGTCGCGCTTGCGGGTGATGCGCAGGGCTACGATAAAGCTGACCGCGGAGATTGTGCAAAGGCTTCCGTCCAGGGCGAGCGCGTAGGAACTTGCAAAGTAGTAGCCGACCCAGCCACAGAGTCCCATTAAAATGTTGATCCAGATGCCGACCTTGAGGGTTTGCATCTCGATTTGCTTGTATTTTGCTGTTTCCTGTTTCTGAATAACCAGACGCGAAAAATGGCGTTTTTGCTTGTTGAACATTCCCATAGGGATAATATATACACGTTCCTCAAAATGCCGATAATGCCGATGCTAGCATTATTCAAGTCCTTTTATCTTTTTAAAGGCTTTTTCTAGAGCATCCGCTTCACTTTTTCCGGCTCCGGTTAAATTTTTACAGAATGAAAAATTTTCGTTGTTCAGGCAAAGGGAAAAATCATAGGTAATAATATCCACGCCAGCGCTTTTTAGGGTTCTTTGGATGCTTTTGCCGTAGGAAAAATGGATTTTCTTTAAAGAACTGTCGCTTTCGAGGGAAATGCCGTGTTTCCTTAAAAAATTTGAAGTCGTCTTGCAAACGTCATCATGATAGGGACAAATCAAAAAGAAGGAGTCCTCGTTTTTAGTAGCGACTTCGGATCGGTTCTCCTTCTTTTTGTATTCATACGTTAATCGGATCCCTTGATTTAAACCGGATTTTTTCAACAATCCTTCTGGCAAATCTACCAGGCATAAAAGGGAAAGAGTATTTCCTTTTTTGGAAAATTTGTTCAATTCAAAATGGGCGACACCGTCTTGTTGTGTTTGCCGGTTCATTAAAATTTTAGATCCTTGTAAAATTTTTATGGGCAATCCGCTTAGGGGACCCAAATCGTCAAATGCATTGACATCAAAAGAAAAGGAGCTTTCGCTATATTTTAGAGAATTGCTGTCTATCCCTATTCTGACGAAATTTAATTTTGAAATTAGCTGTTCTTCAAGTTCATGAAGCTGATGGTTTAGTTTGATGGAACTTTTCAGAGGTTTTAATTTGGAAAGCACATCCAGCATTTCATTGTACATGAACACCTTCGGGATGGCGGTCATCAGTTCGTCGGAAGATTTTTTGTAATTCCTGATTTTTAAAGCCTCCATTCCCTTGGTTTCGTGAATTGAAATTTCCTTTTGTAATTCCCGCATCCGCAAAAGCATAGCGCTTTCTACTTCATCCATATTGAGAATCGCCCGCGCTTTAAATTCCGAACCGCTTTTAGGAAGAACTTCTAGCCTGATCCATTTGAGACTCAATTCGCTTTGGATATTTTGAATTGCGGAGTATTTTTCTTGCGATTCGCTTTTGTTTCCCCGGGTAATATCTTCTGCAATCATTTGTTCGGAAGTGGAAACATTGGCGACGATTTGTTTTGCGATTCCTGCAATGGCGATATTGTTTGCTTCTTCTTGCGAAATAGTGGAAGAACCTACGTATTTTATCATGTTGGATGCAAGCGCTAAATTACTAAGGCTAAAAAGAGCAAAAATATAAACAATAAATTTCATTTATTTCAAGTCCATAAAAATCAATTTTTTCGTGATGTTGGTTTTCTTGACGCCAACGACTGATTTTAATTTTGCGCGAATAGCGCTGTAGATAGCTTGGGAGTCGGAATATTCGGCAGGATTGGCGTAAACGGTCATGTCCACCGTTTTTTCGGTCATCACGTTGAAAATGACTTTTTGGAACAATTCGGGGATATTCATCGTGATTTGCTCGTGAATATCCTCGATGAAATCTTCGGCGAAATCGCCGACAAGATTCATCATGACTTTGTATTGTGTACTCTTTTTTTGCGCTTGGCAATAATCCTGCAACTTCGTGTCGAGCTGGCGTGCAGCATCGGTTGCGGCAATTTGAATGAATTTTTGGGTTTCTTTGGTATTTGAAATTTTTTGCTTCGAAGCACTGCTTCCTATTGTTTGACCGGTTGTGGACTCATAAGCATTCAGTTGAACATTTATTTCTTTCGAAGACAAGTCGCCCGTAAATTTTACATAGATATCGGCTCCGATATATAAACTTGCCAAATAGGCGAGGTCTTCTTCCTTTCCGGAAATGGCATTCTGTGTCAGGATAAAATTTTCCAGTTCTTTTTCTTTTTCGAGAGATTTTAATTCGTAATTCTTTTTTGCAAAAAAGGAGTTGAGGCTTTCCATCAATGCCCGAGAATAGGGATTTTTATTGACGATTTCCAACTCGGATAAATTTTTGGCATTTTTAGCGGGCAAAACGAGAATGGAAATGGGAACTTGAATTTCTTCGGAAGATGTACGAGGGGAAGAAAATGTTGGTGTAGACGCTCCGCTTTCTTGTGAACCGGTTTTGCCATTATACGCATCAAAGGTCTTTTCTGCGGCTTGATAGCGGGAATCGAACTTTGAATTTTGCGCAAAGGCTGACGAAACCAGTAATAAAAAAACGGATAAAATCTTTACCAACATTTTCCATCCCTATCGTTTGCTATTTGTTTTTGTCGTATGCTTCGAAACGGTCCTCTGCTTCTGCGTAACCGCGTTCCACCCGGGCGCGGACCTTGTTTGCGACTTCGTCAGAAGCGTTGAGGGCTTTCATCATTTTTTCAAAGACATTGGCGTTAACGACCATCAGGACGGTAACTTTATAGGAGCCGTCTTTGGTCATTTCCGTCAAAGATTTGACGACAGTCGCGCCGCTTATCATTTCACTGGTAACCTGCTCCATTACCTGTTCATTATGCGACGTCTCTTGTTCACCGACTTCTTCATAGAAATTTTTATGAAGTTCCTGGGTTTTCTGCTTCATCGTACGAGCCACTGCTGCACGGGCTTGCATATCGGCCTTGTTCAATGCGATTTGCTCCCGACTGGCGATTCCTTCGCCCACTTCGACGATAGCATATTTGTCCTGGGCTAACATTTCGCTCTTTTCCTGCGTGAGGATATTCAGGTTGGTTTGCACGGCAGTTGTTCCGGGAACCGACCCGCTTCCTGCGCAGCCGATAAGCAACGAGGCGAGGAGGGATAAGGGTAAAAGAATCTTTTTCATAAAAGCCTCGATTATGTTGGTTATTCCCTTTTCAAACTGGAAGCTTCTTTTTCGATTTCTTCCTGACTAGGAACGGGAATGCCGTGGGCGTTCGCATAAGCTTTCAATGTGGAAAAATTCGTTTTCAGCAAAGCCAGCTGATCCGGCGCGATATTGGCAATCCAAGAAGCGTTAGTGATAATGTTCGCGATACTTCCTGCCTGCATGGCGTCAGCAGCGGACAGGTTTTGCTGAATATCCTTTGCATCTGTCACAACAGCAGGAACTTCCGTTGCTACGATTCCATCGTAGAAAATGGCAATGCCCAAATGCAAGATGGCCGCGCCGATTTGCGCCTTGCCTTCCGCGCTCAATTCGCCGGCCTGTTCTAGTTCCTTGCTCAAATCGACTTCGTTGAGCATCCCGATGGAGGATTCCAGTTTATCCTTATCGTCGTCTTCGCGAAGGTTTCCTGCTTCCGATTTGATGCGTTCGGCTTCGGTCTTGTTGCCGACTGCCAATAAAGCACTTTCGTAAGCCACAACGCTTTCTCCCAATGCAAGGAAGAATTGCGCGGTGATATTGGTGCTGGTCGCTTCTAGACTTTTGATTTTAGGATTTCCGCCTCCCATAATACCGGCACAACCGGAAAGGATAAGAAATGCAGAAAATAATGCGATGAGTTTTTTCATGATGATGACTCCTGATTGGATTGTTGAATGTGAAATTTTTGAAACCTATTTTGTGAAAGTGAAAACGATTTTGCCGTTTTCGTCATTGGGACCGTCAAATTCGTCTTCGCTGAACCCCTTGGCATCTCCGATTGCCATAATGATGGCTTCGCCAAGATCGCTCTTGTTCCCCTTGTAAAGTAGCGTATAAGTTTGTACGCCTTTTGCTGGAGATGTTTGGGAGGAAATGGATGCGATGGATTTTAGGGCTTTCTCGAGAGGAAGTTTCTGCGAACGGGCTTTGGTCATATTGCGAATTTCAACCGTATATTGGCGGCCTTTTTCGGCGCGTTCCTGCCAAGTTTGCAAAGTCTGACTCGCCAAGGTTCTTGCTGCGACAACAGACGCTTTTTTAATCAGTTGAGCTTTCGCTTTGTCCACATTGGAATTGGAAACGGTGACGGTATTGGAATAGGAGGCGACCACATCTCCGGAGTTCACGTCGATGATTTCCGTTCCGATTTTTCCGGTCACTTCGATTTGACCGGTTGCTGCAGAACGCCCTTGTCCAAGAAGCATCACTTCGCCGCGCGCGACAAAGTTCGCCCCTTCATTTGCGGCCAAATCACGCACAGCGGATCGGTCATTGATATTGATGCCTGTTTGCAGAGCGCTGGGGGCGACGGCGATTTCTCGTGCCCTGTCTGCGGCTTTCAAATCGAAGCCTTTTTCCTTGAACTCTTGCTGGAATCCGTCGATGATGCTCATATCGGCAAATTTGGCGTATAGATTTTCGTCAATCTTGCCGGTCGTTACCGAGAGGGATGCCTGGGCATTGACTTCACTGGAACCGCTGACTTTGCTTGCGCGGTCGCTTTGCCTGGTCGATCTGCCCTGAGCCGAGTAGGACGCGTTCATTCGGTCATTGGAATCATAGCCGCCGCTTCGATTTTCATTGTAATCGGCGCTTGCTTGTGCGGAATAGTCGGCGTTCGCTCTTTGATGATGCTTTCCCCGATAAGAAACGGAACTCTCGTCGCCCTCCACATGGGCGGAACCATCTACAGCTCCGGAGTAGCTGCCGCTTGCGGAACCGGAATACCGTCCGTTGGCAGATACGGAAGAATTACGGCTAGAATTTCCGGCTCTGGAACTTTGACCGCGAACAGAAGCATCTACAGAGGCTTCATCGTTGGCATAAGTCGAAGATGCAGCGTTTCCAGAATAAGAGTTCTTAGAAGAAAGGCTTGCGTTGGATGTAACAGTAGTAAACACGCCCTTCTTTTCCCAGCTAGTCAATACAAACGCAATGGAAGGATTGTCCATTTTAGACTTCAGCTCTCCTACATATTTCCGCAATTCTCCGGAAAGTCGATCTGTAGACACCACCGCTTCGATAGTCACTTCATAGAGCCCCTTGGATGAAAGGCCCCGTTTCAGAACTTTGTAATTTACGATGAAGTCATTTGCTTTAGATAAAATTTCGAACTTCGCTTGATTGAGACTATTGGCATCAGAAAAATTAACGGAAGAGGATTGGCTTTTTATCCAAGTTCCCAAATTTTTTTCGACAGCATTGCTCAGCGCGCTTTGTAACGCATCTTCATAAGCTTCTTTCGTAGGCTTCTTTTCTGTAGCAAAACCGGTAACGGTAACTTTTTGATCCTTTGCGGCAAAGCAAAAACCTAAAAGGCAAAGCAATAAAATAATCGATATTTTTTTCATACTATTCTCCTTTTGTTGCAAGTTTTTTCACGCTGACATGAAGCAAATCCCTAAACACATCAATCTCTCGATGTTCCTGAGATTGGACGGTGACTTTTTTGCTTGTTGTGAATTCCTCTTCTTTGGCTTTTTGGTTATTAGTCTTGTTCGTTAGCCAAATTTTATAAGCCCAAATTTCTTCAATGGTGTTTTTCTTCACAACGCCGTTGGCGACTCCGCTAAAGCCCAAAGTTACCTTGTAACGCGCAGGAGCCATGACAAATTTTTCCATATCGCCGTCGGCACTGGCCAGAATCATTTCGGTATATCCCATGGAATTTTGCGTCCATTTAAGACCGCTGATGGGAGGGAGAACCGCTTTACCGCTTTCACTCAGAAAATCGGAATACCACTGGGCGATTTGCGCTTGGGTCGGTTCGTTTTGAAAAAGTTTGGCGGCTTTTTTGGATGTTATTTCCACATTGACCACTTGCCAGGTTTCCTCGCTGTATCCCTTCAGGTTTGACGCTTTTCCCTTGGCTTCACCGACCGACGAAATCAATTCCTTGGCTCCGTTTTCTTCAAATTCCAAAGAGCCTTTTGCGTCAACGATGTATGCTTCAAAGTCTCCTTGCTCCGTGTTCAGGGTGACGCTTTGACCGATTTCCAGCCCTTTCTTCTTGAAATCCTTTACGCGGCACTCGCCCTCCGAACATTCTGTCGCTATTTCAATCTCGTCGATGCCGAGTTTCCGTACTCTTTTTGCGAAGCGATTCCGAATCAGCTCGTCTGCGATCTTTTTCGTCATCACCGCGCGATCGGGATCTTTTTCGCTGGTCGAAAGAGGCTTTTCGTTGGACATGTAGGAATTTAGCGGCAAGGCTGCCAAAATGGTATTGACAGTGCCGTTCTCCGTCTTTCTGCTTTGATAAAAGAGTACGCTGAATCCCAGATTTTGCGTCGTCTTGGTTACCCCAAGCCGCTTAAAATGCTCTATTTGGAGGTCGTCCCGGGTTACAAGAATCGCCATGGAAAGAGGGTCTGCTGCCAGGTGTTTTGTCTCTTCGGCGTCGGTTTCCAATATCAGGTCGAATGGAAGGGAGTTAGATTCTTGCCACTTGGAAAAAATTTCAAAAAACATGGGCGCAAATAGCTTAATATTGCCAAGGCTTTTGTCTTCACTGACGGAATAAACTCCGGTATAGACAACCAAAGGCTTCGCAAAGGAGATTGCCGCGAAAAGCAGCAAGGGAAGCAAAAATTTCATAAGCATTGATTTCCTTTAAAATGGCTAGCGCTTAATGTAAGAAAAAAAAAAGATTTTCAAGAGTTTTTTTTAACATTCAAAAAAAAAGGCTTTTGGAATCCTTTTTTGGATTTGAACGGATTTTTTTGGGGCTCGTAATGAGGGAGACGACTACTTTTTGAATGGAATAGAAAGAAAAAGGCGAATGCCTAGGGCATCCGCCTTGAAAACGAAAAGGGGAAGAATGCTACTTCGTGCTCTCTTTGTGAATGTTCAGCAAATTTTGGAAGTACTGGATAAAGCTCAATGCGCCCACAGCGAGGAAGCCGATTGCGTAGAGGGCGAGGAACGGACCGATGATGAACTTGCGGGCACCGATGTAAGCGAGAACACCCACGATGCAGTAAACGCCGACTGCGATTTCGAGGATCGCGAGATACGGGAATTTTTGACGGAAGAAGGAGTGCTTCTTGCCACCGGTCTTCGGGGTGCGGACGAAAGAGCCTTTACGACCGAGAACCGCAGAGAACCATGCGCGGGTGTTGCTGACTGCGATACCGACGCCCATGGCCATCAGAGCTGGAAGAGAAAGCATGCGGGTTTTCCAACCGGTGTAGCCGGAGCAACGCTGAGCGACGAAGTAGAGGGTCGAAGGAGCGATGGCCGCGAGGAAGATGAATGCAAAACCGAGAGTGAAGAGCCAAGCCGGAATGTTCGTTACCGGGTCGTACCAGGCGAGGAGCGGATAAGCGGCGAGAGCGGTAAAGAGCATGCACGGGTGAATCGAGTAGTGCGTCGTGTGCAGGAAGGCTCCGAGCTTTTTGCGGAACGGAACGCCCTTTGCCTTGAAGACGAGCGGAAGATCTTTAATGGCGGTTTGAATGGAACCCTTTGCCCAGCGGAATTGCTGAGCCTTGAATGCGTTGATGTCGTCCGGAAGTTCGGCCGGAACGATCACATCGAATACGAACTTCATCTTCCAACCGGCGAGCTGGCTACGGTAAGAAAGGTCCATGTCTTCGGTCAGCGTATCGCCTTCCCAACCACCAGCGTCCACGATGGCCTGTTTACGCCAGACGCCTGCGGTACCGTTGAAGTTCATGAAAAGATCGCCCCAACTACGGGCGGACTGTTCCACAACGAAGTGACCGTCGATACCGATCGACTGGGCAAGGGTAAGACCGGATTCGGAACGGTTCAAGTGTCCCCAGCGGCCCTGGACGAGACCGACGTTTTCATTCATGATCAGGTGCGGAATCGTCTTGAGGAGGAAGTCTTTCTGCGGGACGAAGTCGGCGTCGAAGATGGCGAGGTATTCGCCTTTGGCCACTTCCATACCGGCGGCAAGAGCGCCTGCCTTGAAGTCCTTACGGTTAGTACGGTGAATGAGCTTAATATCGAATCCTTCGGCCTGCTTTTCGGCAACCTTGCGCTTGGTGACTTCGTAACATTCATCGGTGGAGTCGTCCAAGACTTGAATTTCGTGTCGATCCTTCGGATAGTCGATTGCGCAGACAGCGTCGATCAAACGTTCCACGCAGTTCGCTTCGTTGAAGACCGGAAGCTGGGTGGTGACCTGCGGCAAGTCTGCCATTTTATGATCGCGGTAGAACTGAAGAAGGCTCTTGCGGTCCGCGAGACGAACGCGGCGGCTGTTCTTCAAAAAAGATAAATGCTCCAATAGCAGTTGAATCCGTAGACGACAAGGCCAACACCGGCAATGACGTAGATGACAAAGAGGATATCAAGGATATATTGAGCCATAGTTTTAAAACCTTATGCATTTTTGGATGCTTGGCGCCAAATATAGAAATGCAAAAACAATATTGCTATATTCCATCGAGGATTTTGTGGCAAATATGGCGCAAGGTAAGCAAGAAATTTCTCCACTTGAAAAATGGTACGAAGCGGGTAAAAACGACCCGAAAATCGGGGCGTCCCTAAGGCTTTTGCTCGGGCACGCCCTAGTGGCGGTTTTTCGGAATAATCGCCCGGTTCTTTCCATTTTTTCGCCAGAAAAAGCCATTTCTTTGGCTCAGAGGCTACCTAAAGGAATACTTCCGGAAGCAATCGGAACCTGGCTTGCGCATCCCGAAAAGTATGCAAAAGAAATTTTGCATTTTTGTGAAAAATCCAGGGAGTTGGAATTCCCGACGGAAATCGACCTTTCTGCCTTTTCGACGGGGGCGGTGGATATGCGCGGGGTACGTTGTCCGACGGGATCGGTGCGGGCGAGACTTGTGCTTGCCGGAATGGAACCAGGGGACTTGGTGACGTTCTGGATCGATGACGGGGAACCGATTGAAAATGTGCCTCGCGCGATGGTCGAAGACGGAAATCACATCGTTTTTCGCGAAAAAAGAGAAAATTATTGGGAATTACGGGTGCAAAAACGGGAAATAAAGTAGTTTATTAACGTGACGCACAGAATTCAAATAATCGGTGACGAATTGATGGGTGTGAACGGTGAAGCCGCATCCCTGTTTTCGGAGCTTCTTTTGTGCGAATACCCGACTCGTCCGATGCAATTTGCTATCGCCGGTTCGATTCGGTACCCGATTTCGACGGTCATCGCTCGAGCTCCTGGGGATATTTTTGGAAAGCACGCAGAACGCATTGTGTTGGGCCTTGGGTTGCACGAACTTCGTGCTGTTGCGGATGCGGACCAGGTTTTTACCCAGTATAAAATCCTTTTAGAAGAAATTCTTTCGAAAACGTCTTCGGTTCTGTACCTGTTGACCATTCCGCGCCAAGCGCTTCCAGAATGTGTGGCGGCGCTTGAAGCGTTTAACGAAAAAGTGTGTGCGATGGAAAACGGTGACCGCGTTCATGTTCTGGATTTTGCCTCGCATTTGGAAGATTTTGAAAAAGACCAACTGCAACGCGGAAAGTTTGCTCGCAGTCTTTACGATTCCAATCATCTCCCGACATCCCTTTGCCATGTATTGTTGGGACTTTTCATTGCACGACGAATTTATAATACACAGAAGGAGACCGAAAATGGATTTTAGCGATAAATTCTATGCGAAAAATGCTGCTTCTGCTCGTGCTTGGGCAGAAACCGACCCCCGAAAGAAAGCGCCTCGTCGTGAAGCTCGTAAACCTGCAGAACCGAAGATGGGTATCTGTGAAAAGTGCAAAAAGGAAGCTTTGGTGCGCGCCCACCGTTCCCGCGAAACCGATATGAAGGACGGAGCCGCGAGCTACGGAGTCGTGGTGCATTATTACTGCGAAGATTGCTACCCGAAGAGCCGTCGTGATACGCCGACCGAACCGCCTCTCTCTTCGAAGCAGGTGAAGAACCTTCTTCGCGGTGCAAAAAAGAATCTCCGCTAAGGCCAAATTCAGTTTCGTTTTGAAAAAGGAAAGGCTCGCGAATTTTGCGCGGGCCTTTTTCTTTGGAACTTTTGAAAAGTCAAATGCTTACTTAGCAAGGACTTCGGACAGGACCTTGAACAGACGTTGTTTGCCCGGTTCAAAGGGATGTTCCGCAATCAGATCCTTTGCAAAGGCACCGATGAGAAGCTCTTCGGCGTGCTTGCGGTCGATGCCGCGGCTTTGCAGGTAGTAAAGCGGTTCTTCTTCCAAGGTGCCGACCGTGTTGCCGTGAGAGCAGGCGACATCATCGTGAAAAATTTTGAGGGTCGGTTTGACGTGAACGCTCGCATCATCGGAAAGCAGCATCGTGTTGATGAGTTCCGAGGAATCGGTTCCTGAGCAGCCTTCGCCCGCGACAACGCCGCCGTCGTAATGGATTGCGGTTTCGTCGAATAAAAGGTTGCGAATGAACTGACGGCTTGAGCACTGTGCGGCATGGTGGAAAACACGAACGAAGTCGTGCTCGGCGGAGGTGCCGTGGAGAATGTTCAGTGCGCGGAAACCGAAGTCAGCGGCTTCGCCTTCGAGATAATCTTCGACGCTTGTGCGGCGCAGGGCGTCGCTGCGGTTCAAGTCGAGAATGTGAACCTTGGAGCCTTTTTTCTGGTGAATGCGGATCGTGCGGAACTTGAGTTCCTGCTTGTGACCGACTTCGGTCGAGAACAGTTCGAGTTCTGCATCTTCGTCGACGAAAAGGTCGATGCGCTCCGCGGAAAGTTCCCGTTCGATTTTATTTTCGAGAATTTCGAGGGAAACCTTGGCGCCTTTACCGATGCGGAAAACGGTGTGCGAATATTCGTCGTGCGCTTTGAGAATACCGTTCTCGGAAGCTCCGTCAGCGATGACTTTTACAAAGGACTTTGCACCGAGGGCAAGCGGGAGCAGTGCCGAGAAATCGGTTTCTTTTTCGATGCCAAAGTCGGCCGTGTGCAGGTTGTTTTCGGAAAGGCGCTCCACGTTGGATGCGTTGTCGATTTCGACGGGGAGTTCCTTGTTCGAGATGAATTCGAGGCTCTTGTAAGCGGCAAGATTCGAAGTGGGGAACTTGTACCAGTCTTCGACCTTGCGGCCCGGAAGACCGAGTTCCCGAATTCTTTCTAAGGCTTCTTTTTGCATTAGGCGCCCTCGATCCAATCGTAACCGTCTTTTTCGAGTTTGAGTGCGAGTTCCGGACCGCCGCTCATCAAGATTTTGCCGTGCATCAGCACATGGATAAAGTCCGGCTTCACGAGATCGAGAATGCGTTCGTAGTGGGTCACGAGAATGACGGCGCGGTTTTGGTTGTGCAGATGGTTGATGCCGTTTGACACAATGCGGAGCGCGTCGATGTCAAGGCCCGAGTCCGTTTCGTCAAGGAAGGAGTACTTCGGCAGGAGCATTGCCATCTGGAGAATTTCGTTGCGTTTTTTTTCGCCACCGGAGAAGCCGTCGTTCAAACCACGTGTGCGGTAGCGGTCGTCCATTTCGAGAAGTGCCATCGCTTCGTTCAAGCGCTTCGAAAATTCTTCTTCGGAAATCGGACCTTCTTTTAAGTAAGTGCGTTTGGAATCGACTGCCATGCGGAGGAATTCCACATTGGGAACGCCAGGAATTTCGATCGGGTACTGGGTGCTAGCGAAGAAACCTTCGTTGGCACGTTCGTTCGGTTCGAGTTCCAAAAGATTCTTGCCGTCGAGTTCGACAGAGCCTTCATCGACCTGATAAGCCGGGTGACCGCTGATCACTTTTGCAAGGGTACTTTTACCGGAACCGTTGATGCCCATGATGGCGTGGACTTCGCCGGGTTTGACATCGAGGTTAATTCCCTTGAGAATCTGAGTGCCGTCGAGCAGGCTTGCTTTAAGGTTTTTGATAGAAAGCATAGTGACTCCAATTTAAATCTTTTCGCTGTACTCCACGAGTTTGGTGCGATAATCGAGTAGATTTTTGAAGAAAGTGGGATCTCGGGTTACTTCGGCGTCGGAACGGAGCCTTGCACGGATTGTTTTGGAGGCAAACTGGTGCAGCTCCAGGCGAAGGCTCATGGTTTCGGAGGTAATCGGTTTGGACTTCAGCGCGTCGCGGAAACGCTCCGCGGTTCGGATTTCCAGTTCCGCAAGCGATTCTAAAAATTCTTTTTGCGCCGCTTCACCATCCCAGGTTTCTTCGCCAAAGGATTCAAGGACTTGAGCGGGAATCGGGGAAAGCGAATCGTGCAAACGCATTAAATTAATTTGTCTGTGTTCCGTGTATTCGGCAAGAGCTGAGCTCAAAAGTTCGTCGAGAATTTCAGAAGCAAAAAGGCTTACGCCGGAGCTTGCAAAATCCAGGTCGAAGAAGACGCTTGCCGGTTCCCAGAGAGATGGCGATGCGATAATCAAATTCACAAAGCGCAGTTCCATCGGCGGTAATGCGCTCCAAGGAACCTGTTCATCTTCGGATATGGGTTCGGGCATATCCATTTCGGGTTCGGAATGAAATTTGCGTTTTTCTTCCTTGGGACGGATGCCTACAAAGTTCGCTTCGGTGCCGTAGCGTTCGGCGAGCAGACGCAGATACTGGTGCTGCAGTTCGCGGTCGCGCATGTGGATCAGAATGGATTTCAGATGCGTGACGAACTTGGCGCGGTCTTCGATCGTTTCGGTCGGTGTGACGCGGGTCAGGTAATCGAACCAGTCTTCGGCCTTGGTGAGTTCTCGGTTAAAGTCTTCCGCGGCGGAAGCGCCGTGCTCGTTCACAAAGTTATCCGGGTCGATCTTTTCTCCGTTCGGGCGGGAAAGGGCGACGATTTTTGGAACGATGCCTTCGGGAAGGACAATTTCGATGGTGCGCAGGGCTGCTTTGCGGCCCGCTTCGTCACCGTCAAAAACAAGGTAGGCACTCTTGGTGTAACGCGAAAGGATTTCTGCGTGCTTTTCCGTGAGAGCTGTTCCCGAAACGGCGACGACGTTTTTAACGCCCGCCTGGTAGAGGCTAATCATGTCGAAGTAGCCTTCGACGAGGACGACAGAACCTGCCTTGGGAATTTCGTTTTTTGCCTTGGAAAGTCCGTAAAGGATTTCGCCTTTTTTGTACAGGGCGGTTTCCGGGCTGTTCAAATACTTGGGCTTCTTTTGCTTTTCGAGAACGCGACCGCCGAAGGCGACGACTTTTCCGGAGAGGTTTTCGATGGCGAACATGAGGCGGTCGCGGAACTTGTCGGCGATGCCTCCGTTTTCACGTTCGACGGCGAGGCCTGCTTCGACGAGCTGACGTGGCGAAAAACCGTTTTTCGCGGCGTAGCTTAAAAAGCCTTCGCGCCCTTCGGGCGCATAGCCGACCTTAAAGAAATGCCGCGTTTCTTCGGAAAGATGTCTCGTGCGGATGTAATTCAGAGCCTTTTCGCTTTTCGGGAGCTGTTCGACGAACCAGTCTGCGGCGAGCTCGTTCAGTTCGCGGACGAGAGTGCGTTCTTCTGCGATTTCTGGGGCTACGGGAGCTCCGAGTTCCGGCAATTGAAAGCCTGTGGCGCTTGCGACCCATTCCACGGCAGCCTTGAAGTCCATCTTTTCGTGCTCCATGACGAACTTGAAGACGTCGCCTCCCGCTCCGCAGGCAAAGCACTTGTAGATGCCCATCTGCGGGTTTACGTTCATAGAGGGGGAGTGGTCGTTGTGGAACGGGCATCTGCAGACGAAGCGCCCTGCTCCAGAACGTTTGAGCGGTACGAACTGCTGGATGATATCCGCGATATTCGTTTGCTGTTTGAGTTCTTGAATGACTTCGTCTGAGTAAAATGCCATTGTGCACGCAAAAATAGAATTTTGCAGAAAAATTTTATTATTTTTGGGAAACCATGGAGGGACTTTAGCTCAATTGGTTAGAGCCGCGGACTCATAACCCGCTGGTTCCGGGTTCAAGTCCCGGAGGTCCCACGAAACAAGGCTCTCCTTCGCGGAGGGCCTTGTTTTATTTGGATTGACGGCGATTCGGTTGTTTGTATATTTATTGTATGGAACTACATCAAACACCGAGCAATAACATCAAAAAGCGGTCAGTATGTGTGCCTTTTGTGTGCCTTTTGTGTGCCATTCGTGTGCCGACGGAATAAGGGGTGACGGATGAAATCCTACAGCATTTCGCAGCGCAAGAAGTCGAGAGGCAACAGGACATGGTACGGCAGGGAGTTCGAGGACGGCCTGCTGGTCAGGGAGATTTCCCTCAAGACCAAGAACAGGCAGGAGGCGATGGACTGGCTCAACATGATGAACGCGGCCAGGTTCATGCCGGAAGAGGTCCGGTCGAGGCTCGCCCCGAAGGATCACCCGCTCCGGGACGCTGTCGTCTCTTTTTTTCGATCGGTCGACGCCGCGCACGGAAATTCAGGCACTCCGATGGCGTACCGGTACCGGATCAGGGCCATGGAGGAATGGGCTGCGGGACGTGGCGTCGTGTCTATCCGTGATTTCACGGTCGCGCTGGGCGTGGAATTCGCCGCCTTCGTGTCGGACAGGTACGCGCCGAAGACGGCGAGGGAGGTCTTGAGATGCTGCGACCAGCTTTTTACCTTCGCGGACAGGACTTTCGGTCTTGGAGGGTACAACCCTCTCTCTGGCGTAACCCTGCCCAAGGTCCCGAAGAGGGACAAGCCTTTCTGGACTCCGGAACAGGTCGACCGAATCCTCGACGCGACGGCGGATCCTGGCTATAGGCTTTTCTTCGCGCTGATGGCGTTCGCCGGGTTGCGTCACGCCGAGGCGTGCAGGTTCGGCCCGTCGTCATTGCGTGACGGAAGGATGGAGGTGATCGGGAAGGGCGACAAGCAGCGTTTCGTGCCCGTTTCCGCGCGTCTGGAAGCCGAATTCGAACGGTTCGGGGAACTTTGCGACGGGATGTTCCGGACGGCGAAATACAACCATCCGGACCGTAGCAACGGGGCTCTCCGCGTTTCGGTGGAAGCGGCTGGTGTCGTGGATTCGTCGACGGCCGTATGCCATCGGTTCCGTCACTCGTTCGTGAGCAATCTGCTTCGTGGAGGCGCCCCTGTGAAGGCGGTGCAGCAACTTGCCGGGCACGCGAGCGCGAAGATGACTCTCGACACCTATTCGCACGTGCTGGAGCAGGACCTCGGCGGTGTAGTCGACCTGCTGAAATAGTAATGTGGATGGATGACGGACAAAAAAGACGACCCGCATCATTGCGAGCCGTCTTTTGTGTTTGGAGAACGAAAGATTATGAGGATGGCAGGTTTCGAACCTGCATTCTTATTCCTCCGGCGGTGTCGGATTTTCGCACCACTGGATGACTCGGCAATGGTTTGTGAGCTGTGGCCAGTCGCACGCGTCCTCGTCGAACTCGAGCGAATCGCAGTAGCTCTTGGTCACTCCATCGGCCCACGTGGTCTCGTACTGGGCGAAGTAGCATCCGCTTTCGGGCGGAAGGTCGACGAAACCGTCATCGTCCGGCTCGTCGCATCTGTGCCACTTCGGCAGTTTCGCGCGTAGCGATTCGAGCTCCTGCTTGAGTCGAGCGAATTCGGAGCAGGTCGGAATCCTGGACAAGTCTGCTATATTTCTTGTTTCATGCTTCATTTTTTTCTCCAATTAAAAAAGCGACAGTTGTTCGGCCATTGCCGTTACTTTCGTCGACGTCCTTCTTGCCGTAGCACTGGATAGGTTGATCGCCAGAGATTCCCATTACTTCCGGGTAGGCATTGAACCAACGTTCCTTCAAGTCTTCAATCGTTATAATTAATCAATCCTCCCAAGTGATTACAAAGTATTGCTTGCCGGGTTCAGCGCCCCATTCGGGGCGACCCGTGCCGATTCGGATGCGGGGGTTCTTGAACACGAGCCTGCGTTCTTTGTCGCCTGCATTCGGGTAGCCGAGAGTAAAGACGAGACGGTCGAAGTTCTTGAACTCGGCATCATTGGCATCCATCGAGCGATATAGTCTGCGTTGCCAATATTCGGAGTTCTCCCTGTACTCTTCTTTCTTTTCGCCCGACTTGATCTTGTCGAACCACTGCTTCTTCAGCGAGAGCGTGAGCGTCTTCATTTATCCTCCGTCAGTTTGCGACCGCACATAGGGCAGAATTTGATTTTGACAAAATGCATGCACTCGAAGTTTTTCCAATACTCAACTTCAAAGCCTTCTTTAGTCTTCACAATGCAGCAAACGTCTCCTAGATCAACGAGGTCGCCACACAGCGGCTTCCCTTCGTCAATTTCCATGTTGCAGAATTTGCATGGGTCATTGGTGAGTTTCAGTTCATCCATCACTTAGCATCCTTTTTACTGAATCTGTAGATGTCTTCCTGTTTCGGCACTTCGATTTTCGGCTTTTCTGCCCAGGCATACGGGGTTCCGCCTTGGCCGTGAGTCCACAACCTGCGCCCGAATGACCGTACGTTGACCTCGTAGCGTACAAGCGTTTGACCGTCCTTGAATCCGCAATTGGCTTCCGCAACGAGGTAGCGGTCAAATCGTGGCGGACGCTCGTTCATCGGGTGCCACACGATTTCGATTGTCTGCTTTATCGGCATTTTGCCTCCTTGAATTGTTCTGCAAGTTCAAGCCAACGCTTACGCCATTTCTTGTAAAAATCACCTCTCTTGCAAAAGTATTCTGCATCGTGTCCAAATTCAAGATTCCAATAGTCATCAGTAACCTCGTATGTTCTCATCAATCTCAGCGACTCTTTGCACTGCTCTGCCATTGCGATGCACCGCTTGTACTTTTGGTGGCGAACGATTTTCAGTAGTCTTTCAATTTGATTGTTCGCAATTTCAAAATCTTTGTCGCCGTCGTAAATGCGCAAATTAAGTTCCGCAATAACATTGGCTTGTTCTTCAAGTTTGGCGAGCACATCCTTGCACATTTCACGGACATTGCAATGGAATGTGAAATACTGCTCGTTTTCCATTTTCTTGATTTCGGCACGAAGGCCACGTTTGATTTCATCCAAGTCCATTTTCATACTCCTTTACGATTTCAGTTGATGTCTTCATTTAAGTAATGTCATTTGTCCAGACGCCAGCGTTCGCAGTTCCTGCTTTCGGACATCGAGCAGTCTGTGAAGTTGCTGCATCTCCAGCAGTGGTCCGGTGCGGTCGCCTTGCGGCGATTGCGCTCGTAGATGGCGTGGCGCTGCTCCTTTGTCTTGAGCTTCTCGGCGGTGAGCTCGCCAGGACGGACGAAGTCACGGCGGTAAACGATTGTAGACGGCTCGTTGCTCATCCTTTTTCCTCTTCATTGAGTTCCTCGCCTTCCGACATGGCGATGAAGATGTGGATGTCTTCGGCGCGGTTGCTTACGCAGTCGGAGCAGACTTCGTAAACGTGGCCGTTTTCCATGACGAGTCCAAGTCCGTTCGGGATTCCTGTTTCCGGGTCGTTGCCGGGCTCGAATTCGTTTCCGCAGAGGCAGCACTTTATTTTCATAGCTTCTCCAGGTGCTTGCGGACGTAGTCCGCGAAAACCTTGTAGTAGTGGTGGTTGTCATGTTCCTTGGCGAGTCCCGTGCACCGGTCGAGTTCGGCGATTACCCCTGCGACGAAGTGCCTGTACAGATTCACCTCGGCGTTGAGGTATCCAGGAACCTTCGAAATCCGGAAGAGGTTCTGGTACTGACGGCACAGAATTTCTTCCCAGTCGGTCTTGAACGCCTTCGTGCGGATGCGGTCGTCGACGCTCGCGATGAACTCGGCCGGTTCCTGCGACGAGAGCCTGTCGATTCTCGCGCGGCGGTTCTCCTCGTCGATTTCCTTCTGCGTCTTCTTCGGCTCTTCGGGCATCTTCCCGGCGATCTCGTCGAAGATGCGGTCGAGCCTTTCGCGTTCCGCTTGAGTGTCAATCTTCGGCATTCTTCATGCCCCCTTTAGACTTTCGCTTGGCGAGGATTTTATCCCTGTTCTTCAGGTACCATTCGCGCTGGTACGCCTTCATGTCTTCCTTGTGCTCCTCGCGGTAGGCCTTCATCTTCTCCGCAATCTTTTCCTTGTGCGTCTCTCGGTACTTGCGCCAGTACGCATTTATCTTTTCGGTGTTGGCCTCTCGCCACTTGCCTTGCTTTTCGAGGCAGGATTCGCGGTTCTTTTCGTACCATTCCTTGAACCTTGAACGAATCTGTTCCTTGTGGGACTCCCTGTAGGCCTTCATCCTTTCGGAGATTTCCTCCTTGTGGGCCTCGCGGTACTTGCGCTGGTTTTCTCTGTTGATTTCCGGATGCGACTTGCGGAACCGTGCGTACCGCTTTCTGTTCCTGGACAGCTCGGATTCGCGGATAAACTTTTTCGAATCCTTGAACCTCTTTACGTCCACGCCGCCGTGGGACTGCATTCGCTCCCGGAGAAGGCGGTCGAAGTCGTTGTGGAACAGGGCGGACATCAGCGGCCCTCCTTCTTGAATAAGAGCTTCCCTTCGGGCGTCTGCCAGAGTTCGAGGACATCGCCTTCCGCGAGCTCGAATGCGTGCTCGTGGCAGAGCTTCAGCCATTCGGCGGTCTTCTTCGCGGTGATTTTCATTTTCTTGAGCTGGTTACCTGGCGCGTCCACAGCCTCGATGAGGTGCCGGAGCGCCGCACGGTAGCCGAGCAGGTATTCGCAAGTGGCCATCGTCAGTCCTTCCCGAATTTGCGCCCGCACATCGGGCAGTTGTGGATTTCGGTATAGGCGGTCTCTCCGTTCTCCGCGTCGCAGAGGCTTAGAAACACCTTTCCGTCCTGCCGGTAGACGTACACTCCGTACTCGCAGATGTTTCCGTTTCCGATTTCCATCTCGTGCGTGAGCAACGCCTTTTCGTCAGTCCCGATATCCTTGCAGAAGTCGCACATCACTTCGCCTCCTCTTCTTCGTCGTGTTCGCTTTCGGCATTCTTGCGGCTCAGTTCGTCCTCGACTTCGTCGTCCACGGGTTCGGCTTCCTTCGGGTCGCCGTAAGTGATGATGGAGTACATCTTCCGGAGAATGTCGATATCGTAGGTTCTCTCGAGGATGTGTTCGACGCTGCCGAGAACAGCGTCGTGGATGTCGCAAGGCCTGACCTGATCGTCGATGTCGGAAAGTACCGCGCAGCGGTCTTCGTCGTTCTTGATTCCGAGAAGGTCATGCTGCGATTCGTCGATTGTGTCGTCGAGGTCGTAGCAGCAAAAGAGCAGCAGTGCAATCACGTCATCCTTGTCGCCTTCCTGGATCTTTTTCGCGATGGCCTTGCGGAGACGGTTTTTCGTCATGTCTTGTTTTGTTTCACGGAACAGGATTTCCTTTCTTTCCTTTTCTTCTTCGGCCTCGCGTTCCTCTTCGGTCATTTCGTGGTAGTCTGGCAGGTCGCGCTTGTCGAAGTATTCGAGCGTCTTGAGAGTAGCAGCGTCGACAAGGATTCGCTTCCGGATGCCTGCTTCCTTGGCCTGTTCCTGGCCCTCGGTGTCCCAGGAGTCGATTTCGTACTTGTCGGCTTCGTCTTCGTAGCTGATGCATTTTCCGGTAAACTTGCCGAGGCGGGCATTCCTGCCTTCTTCCTGGAGCTTCTTCACCTTCGCCTCTGCGGCCTTCTTCGCCTTGCGCGTCCAGCAATTAGGATCGAGGCAGTAGGCCTTCGGTTCGTTCTCGAACAGGTCCGCCTGGCATGAGCTGCACTTGTCGCACTTGAGGCAGGCTTCGTGCTCGAACGGCGCGCGGCTCAGGTCCTTGTGGTAACGGTCCAGGACTCCGTCGATGAAATACTTGTCCGTGCGGTAGCAGCTTTCGAGCTCGCGCTTGAAGACGTTGTCCGGGAGGTCGGCAATTTTCGCGGCCGCGTCGAGGCCGATTACGCCTTCCTTGACCTTCTTCAGCACCTTGTCGCCGGCGTCGGCGAGTTTCTTGCGGACCAGCACCCAGCGCAACGTGCGGCCGAACTTGCGGGCCACCTGATGCACGGTATTCTTCTTGCTGACAAGGAATTTCACTGCCATGCACTCCTCGTATGGCGTCATGTCCATGCGGGTGACGTTCTCGGAGAGCGGGATTTCGTCGAGACCCTCGGAATCCTTGTCCACCACGTGGCAGGGAACATTCGCAAGCCCGATTCGTTTCGCGGCCGCGAGCCTTCGGTGTCCCGCGACGACGCGGTACTGCGTCGGCATCCCGAAGTCGTTTGTGACCGTGATTGGGTTGATGATACCGTGCGCCCGGATGGACGCGGCCAGGTCGTCGATGTCGCCTACCTGGCGGATGTTCCCGTTCTCATGGATGTTGTCCACGGCGATGGTGCGGAAACTGTATTTGCGTTCCTCGTCGCCGTTCATGTCGTAGTGCTTGCCTTCCACCTTTTCGTTCTTGTCATTCTTCATCATTCAGTTCCTTGAGTTTCTGGTCGAGTTTGACCGCTTTGGCGAACATTGCCTTGCTGTTTCCAGCAAGTACATTCTTGTGCTTTTCTCGGAGTCCGTCCGCGAACTTGGCCGAGTTGAGCGAGGAGTACACGCTGTACAGGGCGTCGAACATTTCCGCCTTCTCGGCTGCGAGCCGTCCGATTGTCGCCCGGTACTTCAGGCACATCCTTGCGAGTTCCGCTTCGAGCGGGGTGTAGTTACCCCCCCCCTGCGTTACTTTGTTCACAATTTCCTTTACGTCGTCAATCGAGAGTTTCATTTCGTTTTCTCCTTCATATCGCGCAGTTCGCGCAGGTTTCTGAGTTCCTTGTTTGCGAGTTCGAGCATTCGCAGGGTAGACCTGTATGCGTCGCGGTACATTGTCACTTCGCACCTGAGCTGGACGATGAATGCGTCCTTTTCGGATTCCGTCATTATACGGCCTCCTTGCTGGCTTCGTGTGCGAGCTTCCAGCGCATGGATCTGATGGCGCTGTCGGAAAGACCGCACGCATTGAGGTAGGCGGTATCTCCGTCCTGGAGCGCGTTCTTCATCTGGGCGGTCCAGCTGATGCGGCGGAACTTCGGCATTTCGCAGGCCTCTACGATGCCCTTCCTGCGGCGTTTCAGGGCGGACTGCTCCGCTGACTTGACGGCACGGTACAGTTTTTGCGCGTCGGCGTCCCAGGCGTCGTAGCCGTATCCGTCGTTCTTGCGCTTGAGGTATTCGTGCACCAGCGCCACGCAAGGCATGGCGCGCTGCCTGGCGCGCTTTTCGGCATTGCGAAGCCGTTCGTATGCCTTGAGAATTTTCCGCGCCTCCTGGGCGTCCTTTTTAGTGATTTCCATTGTTCGTTCTCCTTTTCGTTGTTGGATTTGTTAGAAAGGCAGGTCGTCTTCTTCGTCCGCCTGCGGCATCGGCGCCGTCGACGTCGCCGGAGTCCCGTTCGTCCGCGCATGGGCCTGAGTCCCGTTTGTCGTCGACTGTCTCGGGGTGAGCAGCTGGAACGTGGACATGTTGATGTCGGTGGCGTAGCGTTTCTGTCCCGTCGCCTGGTCGTCCCACGCGCGGTACTGCACCTCGCCTTCCACGTATAGCGTCGTCCCCTTCTTCACTCCGAGCTGTTCGATGATGTCCGGAAGCTTGCCCCAGCCGACGACATTGTGCCACTGGGTCTCTTCCTTCGTCTCGCCTCTGTTGTCGCGGTAGCGCTTCGACGTCGCGAGCGAGAATGTGACTCGCTTGCGTCCGCTCGGAGTGACACGGGTCTCGGGGTCCTTGCCCACGTTTCCGATGAGCATGACCTTGTTCATGTATGGCATTCGTATTCTCCTTTGAAAATGGCGCCGGAACGGTCGACTCCGGCGGGTCCCTGCATGCCCCCGAACGGTGGGCGCTTGGCACGGCGGATCCCCTGCACAAGGAACGAAATGGGTGTCCGTCGCGGATTCCGCGCGGTCCGCGCGCGGGGCGGTGCCTGATGGCAGGCTGGTTGTCGACGGTCAATTTCCGGACGAAAATCCGCACCGCCTGTTTGCATTTCTCGTCTCTACGGACTTCCGGATGCGTTCCCTTCTGGCTTCCGGGTCCGCCATTTCGTTGAGGAACGTCGAGAGTCTCCCGACGGCCGCGCCTGCCGCCGCCATCGCCCGGTTGCGTTCCGAGCGCATGGTGTGTGTGCCCTGTTCGATCTTGGTCATCGCTGCGAGGTTGTCCTTCGACAGGTTGGACGGGTCGCCGTCCAGGAACACGACCGACAGTCCTTCCGGGACGGGGCTCCCGTTGTAATGCTCCCACAGCACGCGGGCGAGGTTCCTTCGCTTGCCGGACGTCTCGCGCCAGAAACCGCCTTTCCACACCCATTTGGAACCGCCCCATTCGATGTGGTCGGAAAGCCTGGCCGTCGGGGGAGGGTCCCTGTCGATTCCCCGTTCATTGCAGATATCCGCCACGGTGGCATAGCTGACGCCGAACATGCGCGCGGTAGCCCTTACCTTGCCAGTCCTCCGCACCTGTTCCGCGATGCGGTCCTTCGTATCCGCGTCCGTACGGACAGCCGTCTTCGGATTGACGGGATGATAGCCGTCAAGTCCAAGAATGAAAGCCTTGGTATAGCAAGCTCTGGATGTACGTCCTGGTACAGGCTTGTGGGCTTTCAGGAGGGCGATCTCGTCCGCTGTCCACGAATTGGCGCGCTTCATTTCCATTCCTCTGCGGTCGGGCCGAATTCCTCGGACTTGGTCGGCTTCTTCATTGAGTCGCATCCGATGGATTCGGACGCCCTTGCAGCGAGTTCCTTGCCGTACGCATTCGCTGTTTTCGTGTCGACGGGCGGTTCGAGGTAGTCGATCCGCTTCGACCAGATGCCTCCGCTGGGCATCCCCTTGACCGCGCGGATGAAGTCCGTCTCGGCCTTGGCGGCGTCGATCACGGTCCTTCCGAGGACGGCGGACGCCGTCGCTTCCTGCGCGCTGATCTTCTTCTCGCGGAGCATCCTCATCGTCTCGAGGAGCTCGTCTGTCACCTGGCGGACGATGCCGCCGTTGCTTGCGTTATCCATTACCTTTGTCCTTTCCTTCCGTTTCGGCGAGCGGGCAGGCGTGCCACGGTTCGCGCGGTCGTCCGCCACGTTCCGCGGCCTTCCGTCCCCTGAGGCATCCCTTTTCCTTCATCGGGCATCTCAGGCAGTCGTACAGCATCGCGGTCTCCGTTCTCCAGTTCCATGGCGACGTGGCCGGAGAACATGGACCACGTCGCCGCCGGATCGTTCCGGCTTTTTCTAGACGTCCCCGCGGAGTCGGACCGCGGCGCGCGCACTCGGAAGCGCGCGGACCGTCGGACGGTGGCTTTTCCCGAGCCTCAGTATTCGCGCACGAGCGTGTCCGCCTTCTTCTTCTTCTCGACGTAGTCTCCGTATTCGGCCTCGAATCGATCCTCGGAGAGCCCGAGCCACTTGGCGGCGTCCTTCGGGGAGATCTTCACGTACTTCCAGATCTCTTCCATGTTCGCCCCGTCGCGTTCGGCCTCGAAGACGAAGGCGGCGACGTCGTTGATGGACGACGAGTAGCCCGTGTTCTTGACCTTGAATCCCTTGCTGACCTCGCCGAACTCGGCGTAGAGCCGTCCTTCGGCGTCCTTGATGCGGTCGGATATTCCCTTCCCCGCGTCCGTGAACTGGTCCGCGAGCACCTGCAGGTCGTGGACGTCCTGCGCCATCGCCATGAGGGCGTCGGCCGGGGCCTTGCCCGTGTTTACGTCGTTCACGACGCGGCAAGCCTCCTTGAGGCGGTCCTCCACGATGGTGTCGAGGATGGTCTCGTCGTTGAGTGCCACGAGTGTCTTTGCCATTTTACGTTCTCCTTTATGTGGTTCAAAAAGTGTGCCCGGATGACCCGCCGGGCGCGGGGTTGTGGAATTTCCTTACCCTTTCGCTTCCGTGGCGTCCGGGAGCGCGGCGACGGCGTCGCTCACCTTCTTGAGGTCTGCCGCCTTCACTTCCTTCTCGGACTCGAACCCGAGTCGTCCGAGGCAGTCGGCGACAGCGTCCGCGCCCTTGACGGCCTTCTGGCGCCCGATCCATGCGATGAAGTTCGCGATTCTCGCCTGGCTGGACGGCGCGGCGGGCTTTCTCGTTTTCGGGAGTTCCGTCGCCTCGGGGAGCGGGATTTCCGCCTGTTCGTGGACGGCGTCCTGCGCCTGCGCCTGTGCCGCTGCGTCATCGTACGCGGCTTCGGCGTATTCCGGCTGGGCGGAGTACCCGTCTTCTTCGTACGCGGGCGCCCATTCCTGTTCCTGCGGATGCGCGTTCCGTCCCTGCTGCCTTCCGTACGCCTGCCGGTCGCCTTCGCCGAGGTCGTAGCCTCCGGCGGCAGCGTTGCCCTTCATGTCCTCGAGGTCCTGCGTGAATGCGCACGAGCCTCCAGTCGCCTTGAGCACCGCGTCGACGAGAGAGCGCTTGGCCGCCATCTTGAGCACCGTGTTGTATGTGTCCGCGATGTCCGGGTTCTCGAGCCTCGTCGATCCCTTGCGGAAGATCGTCCAGTTTCCGTTCTCGTCCTTGGCCGCCACGTAGCCCGGACCGCCGAGGATGCCCTGAGCCGTCGGGGAGCCCGCCTTCTTCGCGCTCCAGTATTCCTTGGGGACTGGCCTTCCCGTGTTCTCGCGCTCCGTGCCGCGGTAGCGGTACTTGGACTCCTTGGTGGAGCAGGAGCCGATGCCCGTTGCGATGATCTCGCCCGTGGCCTGCGAGCTGATGGTGGTCGTCACCATGTACTCGCGGTGCCCTTCGCCGAGGTCCGTGATCTCCGCCTTCGTGTCGGGCGCGAGCCTGAACGCCATGCAGAGGAGCTCCGCTCCGTTCTTGAGGAGCGTGGGCTTGTCGCCGCATCCGGGGATTTTCCCCATGTGGACGCCGTCGACCATGATCTCCTGCTTGAGGCGCTGCACCATGCCGGCGCGGGTCTTGAGGTCGGCGATGCTCATCATCGGGATTCCCGAGGACGTCGCCGCCTGGAGTGCGCGGCCCTGAGCCGCCGCGATTTCGTTTCCGTTTGCCATTTTTCCGTTCTCCTTCGAGTTAGAGTTGTTGATTCAGGGTGTTACGTGTCCCAGTGTTCCGGATGGTTGTCGAACCATTCCCGTACCTTCTTCTTCGCCATCTTGCGGCGCCTGCGGTCGATGACCGCGTCCACGACGCACCACATGACGGATAGCGCCGCGAGGGCCGAGATGACGATCAATGCCTTGTCCATGGATGCCTCCTTATCCGTTCGCGACCGCGTACGCGACGAACTCGCCCCAGAGCAGGGCGCCCGCTGCCACCGCGGCAACCATTTCCTTCCAGTCCGACTTGATTTCCTGCAAGATCCTTTTCATGAGCGATTCTCCTTTTTCCTTTTCCTATGCATCGACGCGCTCGCCGCGCGCCATCCTCGATATCCTGTCGTCCCCGGTCATCCGCACGTACTCTGCGTATGTCATCGTCCCCTTCGCCGGGAGCTGTACGCGTCGGATCCGTTCCTCGCGGACCCGGACGAGTGCGTCCGACAGGTCCTTCCGCGTCGGGATTCCCCGCGCGGCCTTCGCCTTCCGGAACGCGGCCCGCACCTCGTATACAGACTCGAAGCGGACGGACTCCAGGAGCGAACGCGCCACGACGGCCGCGTTGTCGGCTGGGAGGTGTCTCCCCGACCGGACGTACGCGATCGACAGCTCGTCCTCCACGGCATTGCAGATGCATTCGTTCATTCCTTGTCCTCCGTCATTGTCGTTGTCATCAGTACGCGCCCCCGTTGTCGGCGACGTCCTCGACCCACTTCTCGAGCCACGGCCTCGGGAACCACACGGGCGCAGAGCGGCGCAGCTGGAAGAATCGGAGCGGTACCTTCATCCGTCCGGCGCGGCTCTTGCGTATCATCACGTCGAGCGTGGACACGGATAGCCCGAGCTCCTCCGCGGCCTTCTTCCGTCCGAGGCATTCCATTCCCATGATGGTCGCGGATTCAGGCGTCCCAGTGTTCATCCTTCCTTCTCCTTCCCGCGCCTGCGGGCCTTTGCGTCGCAGAACCTCTTCAGCGCGCCCTTCCAGTTCCCGATCGGGTTCCCGTACCGGTCCTTCCATCCCCTGTCGCTGCACATCTCGAACCACTGCCTGGCGTCGAACTCGTCGAGCCCCTCGGCGGCCACGTGCTCGTACAGGTCCTCGCTGTCCGGGACCTCCGGCACGCGCGCACCGCGGGACTTGGATTGTGTCCCGGGAGCGCGCGGCTTGGTCAGGCCGTCGAGAGCGTAAATGGTGGCAGACGTGCCAGATTCCGACGTTGCGCCCTCGCGGGCTTGGTACATGTCCTGGGAGTCCTCGCGGATGTCCCCGTCTGCCGTTAATTGGTCGCAGGATGGTGGTGTTTTCGCAGCGGCGCCGTTTCCGGCGTCTGGCATATCATCCCCGGCGTTGCCGTGCGGGGCATCCTGCGGTGATTTCTTCGGGCGTCCGCCCTTCTTGCCGTTCTCTACTGTACGCTTATACTCTTCAGCCGCGGTGTCGAAAGCAACCTTTGCGCGTTCTGAATTCTTGAAATTGCGAAAGAAAAGAGCCTTCCGAAACTGGAATTCTTCTTTCCCAAGTGCTTCGTAATCGATCGCACCAGTATCGAAGTCCACGAAGTTCTCGTTCGTGAAACGCCACATGGCTTCAATCCAGTTTCTGGTCCAGTAAGGACCTTTAAGGACCTTTTCATTAGCCATTAGCCTTTTCCTTTTTGGCGAACTCTTCAACAGCCATGCGGACAATCTTTCCTTTTGTCTCATCGAGCTTTTCGGCAAGTTCCTTGACCTTTTCAGCCGTTTCCGCCGGCACTGCTATGTGTACCCTATCTGCCATTGTTCTTTTTACTCCAGTTGATTTCCTTGAACACTTCTTTCATCCAGTCGTTCAGAACCGCGTCAAAAATCTTTACCTTGTCTTCGTTGGTAATGTTGGAACCGTTACGCAGAGTGTTGAGAATGAACGAAACCCCGACATCTTCGATGAGATAGCCCTTAGAATTCCAAACGGTCTCGAAAAGTCCGTCAGCGAGAAATTCTTCATTGGTCATTTGCTCTGAACCGAAATATTCCTTGTTGCGTTCGATTATCCTTTTCAAGTCTAAAGCAGCCATGTTTTTACTCCTTATTAAACGAAGCGTTTAATCTTAAACTCTACGTTGATGAATATATGAACGGAAAATTGATTTGTCAATAGTTTTTTAAAATTTTTTCATTTTTTTTTTAACTCCATCTATTTTTGTATCGACAACCATTTAAAAAGAGGTCTTATGGAAATACAGAATTTCATGAAAGAGCGTGGATATACCCAAACGGACCTCGCCAAGATGCTGAATACCAGCGTTCAGAACGTGAACAAGTGGGTAAACGGTGGCGGTGTGCCGTCCTATGAGTTCTGCCAAAGGCTGTTGCAGATTGGCATGTCTGTAGAAGACTTGTTTGGCGTTCAAGTTGAATCGTCGTCGCCGTCAAAGATAGAGCCGATAACGACGGCTGAATTTATCGACATTCTGAAAGAAACGCTGGATAACAGTCTCGATGGAATCAAGGCAAGGATAAAACCGAACAAAAACCCATAGGATAACAGCTAGGTTTTATTTTAGAAACCAGTAGGTTTACCCATAGGATAACCGAACGGATAGGCCGCAGGCTTACCCGTTGGTGTACCTATAGCGTAACCTAAGTAAGAAGTAAGAAGTAGGAAGTAATAACTCAATTTTATTCCATTTAAATATTTAAAACCCTCAACTCAACTCTTTTCTTTGGTCCTTTCTTTTCGAGCCGAGCCGAGGGGGTCGAATACAGAAAAATCCAGCCCCGAAAAGCGGGATTCCTCTTTTCCGGAAAGAGAGCCCCAGATCGAATGTACACGGAAGTACCCGGTTTATCGATGAGAAAATTTTTCGGGAAATTTCTAAAAGTATATTGACAAAATGTAATACAATTTGTATATTTATGACATGAAGTTCATCAAGCACGCGTTTGAAAAGTTCGACGAGAGGACGTTCACGCCCGAAATGGCCGCAAAGCTGATGAACGGAAAGCACATCCTGAAACAATCGAAATCGAACCCAGACCGTTACCTGGCTCTAGGTTCGGTTGACGGGAATTGCTGGGTGGTCGTGCTGGAAAAGGACCTTTACACTGTAGTCACGGCCAGGAGGGCCCACGACGACGAGGAGGAACTATGGAAAAGAAAGTGAAAATCGCAAAGGGCGCAACGATGTCCAAGGCCGAAGTCGATGAGTTCGAGGGAAGCCTTGCAGGCTTTTTCGAAGAGGGTGTCAGGGACGGCTCCGCAATCGTGTCCGAAGGCCACTGGGAGAAGACCGTGGCCGAAATCAAGGCACGAAACGCAAGGAACGAGCGGAAAATGACTTCGCTCAGGGTTCCAGTGTGGATTCTAGAGGGGCTGAAGCGAAACGCCGAAAGGGGCGGGGTCAAGTTCAGCGAGTACGCCATCGAGGCCCTGGCGAAGGCTGCCGTGTAAACCAAAATACGGGAAAAGACGCCATAAGCCCGAAAAAATCGGCATTGCCTCCGGTAAAGGTCAAGATAAGGCCCGTAATCGAGGATGTCGGCGCATGCTTTGACGACGCCGGAGAAAAGCTCCGCATGTCCATGCAGAGGCTGGAAACAAAAAACTCCTGAGAAAATGACGGCATCCTGAATGCGGAAGGCTCCGGGCGATACACGGGGCCTTTTTTCGTTCGCTCCCGGGAAAGGACCGCCGCGCTGCCGCCGGGTTTTTTGGTGTTCTTGGGTGTTTTTTGGTGTCTTTGGGTGTTTGCGGCTTTTCCAGGCAAAATGCCCTAAATTTTTTCACATGAAATTCAACGACATCGCAGTTTTCCAGCCGAACGTGCTCCACCGGACCAAGGAAGGATACCTCGAAGGGCGCATCCGCGTCACGGGCGCGGGCGTCTTCACCTACATGACAGGGAACGGGAAGGTGCGTCGTCTCCGCACGGTCGAGGAAGTCGGGAAGCCCGAAAGCTACTACACCCTGAACGGACAGCCGGTGACGAGACGCCACCCGGCGGAATCGGTCGACCCGGAGAACGCGAAGAAGCTCTCCGTCGGGTACTGCATGAACGATGCGTACTTCGACGGCCTGAACCTGTGGATCACCATCCGGGTGACGGACGCCGAAACGATCAAGGACATCGAATCCGGGGAACTCGCCGCGGTCAGCTGCGGCGGGGAATTCACCGTCTACGCCCAGTCGGGTAACTGGCAGGGGAGCGACTACGACGAGATCGCGACGGACATCAAGTACAACCACCTCGCCATCGTCACGAAGGGAAGGGCGGGGGACGGCGTCACCATCCAGGTGGGCGACTCCGCCGATATCGAATTTTTCACGAACAAAACAGGAGAATCCAAGATGGTTAAACATTTTTTGGACGGTGCGGTCTTCGAAGTGGACGAAAAGGTGCACGAAGCCTTGAACGCTGCTGAAAAGGCCAAGACTGAATACGAGGCCAAGTTCAATGACCAGGCCGACCAGATCGAAAAGCTCAAGGCGCAGGTCGACACGCAGGCAGCCGAAATCAAGAAGATGCAGGATGCCGCCGTCGACGAAGCCGCGATCAACGAACGGGTCAAGGAAAAGCTCGCCGTCGTGTCCTTCGCGAAGGAACACGGCGTGGAATTCAAGGACGAAATGACGGTCGGCGAAATCAAGGCCGCCGTCGTGGCGAAGGTTTCCGGCATTTCCCTCGAAGGCAAGTCAGAAGCGTACCGTGACGCGGCTTACGACTCCGCCGTCGCCATGGTCTCCAAGGCGCCTGCCAAGAAGGCCGCGAACCCGCTCGCCGGACAGTTCCAGGATGCCGCCGACGAAAACGACCCGGAAAAGGCGTACCAGGCAATGAAGGCGAAGACCTACAACATCAAGAAGGAGGGCTAACAGATGGCTCTGCAACTCATCAATTCCAAGGGAGAACCGGGACTGCTCTTCCCGTTCGTACCGCACTCCATCGAAACCGGCGTCATGCAGGACGACAAGGACCTTGCCGGCGGTTTCGCGCTCTGGGGCAAGAAAGGCGAAACTGGCAAGGTCTATGCGGCCAAGCCGGAAGGCGGCATCTTCCTCGGAATCGCACAGCTCACGACCATCAACGACGCCTACTTCGAAGGCGACATGGTGAACGTCGTCAAGAAGGGACGCATCCAGGTCAAGGTTTCCGCCGAAGTGCTCGCGAACCAGGCCGCATACGTCGATGACGAAGGCAACTTCTCGGCGACGGAAACGGGCACAGCCATCGCAGGCGGCGTGTTCAAGACCAACTCCGCCGCAAACGGCATCGCCGAACTCGAAATCGCATAAGGAGGATGAAAGATGTTCTTCAACGATGAACAGGTTGTAAAGATCCGTGAACTCTTCCGCCAGATCCAGACCGAAATCTACGGCCTCGACCGCGCGGACCTCACGGCAATCACGCTCGTACCTGCCGAAACCAACCTCAAGGAATGGATCCGCAGCTACGTCTACAAGTACGTTACCGAAGTCGGCTACGCCAAGTTCGTGAGCGATTACGCCGAAGACTTGCCGCCGGTCGCCCGGTTCCTGCAGGCAAAGGCCGTGGAAATCAAGACCATCGCCGACAGCTACAGCTTCTCTGAACAGGAACTGAACGAATGGCTCGCCATCGGCACCCGCATCGACACCGCGGAAGCGGAAACCGCAAAGGCCAAGATCGACGAAAAGGTGGACGAAACGATCCTCAAGGGCGACGCGGAAGCGGGCTTCCAGGGTCTCATCAACAACGCCAACGTGACCATGTACGTGCCGAACGTGGGCGCCGATTCCGGAACCGTTCTCAAGGGCCGCGACCTTGCGGGCGTGACCGCCACGATCCAGGGCATGATCGACGCCCAGAAGACGCTCGCGGCAAACGATGCCGGCAAGGCTACCGTCAAGGCGGACTCGCTCCTCCTTGCTCCGGCAGACTACGCCTACATCGCCACCACGCCGATCAACGCGAACAACTCGACGACCATGCTCGAATGGCTGAAGAAGACGTTCCCGCAGATCACCACATGGGCGGAAGTGGAAGAACTCCACAACGCGAGCGCGAGCGGCGACAAGGACCGTGCAGTCCTTTACAAGAAGGACCGCAAGTGCGTCGCATACCTGCTCCCGATCCCGTTCCGCCAGAAGCAGGCACAGGAACGCGCCCTGCACTACAAGGTGCCGTGCTACGCCCGCTGCGGCGGTACGATCTTCAAGAACCTCAAGTCCGTAATCTACGCGGACGGGGTCTAAGTTCCAACACCGGTAAACCTCTGGTGGGGCTCGCCGCCTGACATCGGCGGCGGCTCTTCCGGGGTTGCCTTTTTTCGAGAGGTTTAACGATGATTCTGATTTTTAACGAAGCCCGCGCCGTGTTTTACGGCAAGTACCGGCTCATTCCGGGAACGAACGTCGTGGACGACAAGTTCGACCTGACTCACCCGACCATCAAGGAAATGCTCGAAGACGGACGCCTGGAACAGGTGGACGAATCCAATGCGGCGGACGTCAAGAAGGCGATCGCGCACGCCTACACCAAGAATGCGCTCGACGGCGTGACGTCCGGATCGAAGGACAAAGGCGTGACTGAGGCAGCGAAGAAGCAGGCCTCGAAGATCAAGAAGATCGACAAGGAATGGTCAGACGCCGTCAAGAAGCAGGAAAAGCAGAAAACCGGCGACGAAAAGGACGAAGAAGGCGACACGGAGGAATAACCGATGGCAGGTCTGACCGAAGAGGAAATGGCGAAGGTGAAGGGGTTCATGCACCCCGACCTCGTGGCGGATTCCCGCTGCGAGACCTGGATCGCCATGGCCCAGTTCAGGGTCGGACGGTGCTATTTCGGCGCCGCGTTCCATTATGCGCTCGCTCTCATGGCCAGCCACATCGGGGCGCTCGAAGGACGCGGGGCTGACGGAGACGCCGGAAGGATCGCTTCCAAGAAGGAAGGCGACATCTCCGTTTCCTACGCTTCCGGATCGTCGGACGGTGACGGCGACCTCTCCAGCACCAGCTTTGGCCAGCAGTACCTGGCACTTTTGAAGCAGTACAGCGTGCGTCCGGGAGTGACCGGGCGCGTGAATTTCCGCCGTTTCTGCGGCGGGGCAAGGAAGGTGCTCTGATGACGACGCCGTTCAACCGCAAGTTCACGTTCTACACGGCTCCGAAGCCTGGATTCGGATCGAACGGGCGACCGCTCGATGTCGAGGCTTCAAGCAGGGTCGTGCGTGGAACGATCCAGAGCGTGACGGGAGAAGAGGCGCTCGCCCTTTCGCAGGGCAACCGGAACACCGGAGTCGTCAAGGTTTACGCCTCGGAACGCCTCATCGCTAGGGCACAGCTGAGCGACACCCAGGGATGGGTGGTCAGCGCTGCCGGGCGGGTCTACGAACTCACCGAAGAATTGCCGTTCCAGAACCTGGGACCGATCAAGCACTGGAAGTATATCGCTTCCGAAGTGCCTGCCGCACAGATTCCGGACTTCCTGAAGGGGGGATCATGACCTTGCAGGGAATCCGAGACTGCATCTGCGGATATTTCAACTCGCAGGAAGAATTCGAAGGCTGCCCGTTCATCCAGGTGCCTACGAACCAGCCCGCGCCTGTCGGCAACTACATGGCCGTCGGAGTGGAGGGCGTGGAACAGCAGGGGAACCGGATGACGCCGCCTCCGGGCGAAAACGGGGAATACGGCTTTTTCGACGTGGCGACGCTCTACTTCACCGAGGTGGAGGGCGACGGTGACAACCTGAGGCACGCATTGCAGCACCTGCAATGTCCGGAGTTCATCGCTGCGGCGAAGACGGCGGGGTTCACCGTATGGGACCCGTCGGCGATCATCCGGCTCGACAGCTATGACGGCGACTTTTTCATCAGGCAGTTGCGCGCCTCGTTCCGGGTGAACTTCGGGGAATCCAGGAAGGCGGCGCTACCGAAGATCGATAACGTGGATTTTACTTTAACAGGAGAATAAGATCATGGCCCAGATTATCGACCAGATTGTGAACATTTCCATCCATGATGCGGTGAGCGCGGTCGAAACGACCGACGTGAACACCATGGCCATCGTCGGCACGGCTGGCGACGGATCCAGCGCTTCCGCGGGAGTCTATGCCGATCTCGACAGCATCGGCGACGATTTCGGGACTGGCAGCCAGCTCTACGGCATGGCCAAAAACATCTATGCACAGGAGTCGATGCCCGACAAGCTGGTTGTCATCCCTTGCGCTTCTTTCGCCGGATTGCAGGACGCCATCGTGGGCGCCGCACAGGCGGGGCTCGACTTTTACCACATCGTCACGTTCCAGGACAAGGCGACGTCCGCCGGACTTTTGAGCCTTCAGGCATGGCTCTCCGACAACCACAAGATCCTGCACGTCCAGGTCCCGGACGCATCCGGACTCATGGCGGCGCTCAAAGACATGGACGTCGACCGTGTCGCCATCTACCAGCACGTCGAAGAAGTGGACGACAATCCGGAATATTTGGCGGCCGCCCTTGTCGCACTCCGTTGCGCTGCGGATTCCGCCCGCGGGACATTTGCGCACAAGAAGGTGAAGGGCATGACTGCGGACAGCTACACACCGACCACTTACGCGGCTGCGATCGCTGCAGGCATCAACATCTACACAAAGGTGGCGGGCGAAAAGCGCGTCTTCATGGGCACCTGCGCGAACGGACCGAAGACCTTCATCGACAACGTCATCAAGGACGACTGGATCCGTTTCAACGTCCAGTCCAAGATTTTCGCGCTTCTCGGCGAAGCGAACGACGGAGCGGGCGTCACCTATGACGATACGGGCATCCAGAGCGTGGCGGCAGCCATCGGCAACGTATTCACGCAGGCGGCAGGCTCCGACAGACAGTACATCATGGAAGGCTTCGAGGTCGAATACAAGACCTACGACTACCTGAAGGAGAACAACGAGGAAGACGTGCGCAAGCGCAACCTGCCGCTCATCTCGGGCAGATACAGCCGCATGAACTCGATCCACACCGTGAACACGGTCAAGCTGAACGTCACCCTTTAACGGGAGGAAAGAAAAATGGCAGTAAGAACATACGACCACACCAAAGTGAACATCGCCCTGAACGGCGTTGCCATTACCGACTTCAACGGCGACCCGACGGTCACGAAGCAGGGGAACGATTTCGAAGTCGTGGAAGGCTCGAACGGCGCCGTGGAACGCGCACGCATGGTGCGCAAGCTCTACACGGTCACGCTCCCGATGATGCAGACGAGCCCGCAGATCGACGCCATCGAAGCGCTGCGCATCGCCGACGAACGCACGGGTGCAGGACCGTACCCGTTCGCCATCACCGATCTCAACGGCGCATACGTGCTGATGGGACAGGCATGGATCAATTCCATGGGCGACGCCACGAAGGGACGCGCCACCACGGCACGCACCATCACGCTCGACGTTTACGCGGACTTCGCGTTCGAAGGCGCATAACCGGAAAAACACCAGAGGTAAACCATGTTGAAACCTATCGATTTTGAAGTCAACGGCGAAAAATACCAGTCGTTGCCGCACACTGGATTCGAGGCGCTGAACCTCGACCGCAAGGTGACCGCCCTGTTCTCTAGAGTTTCCCGCAAGGGGAGCAAGAACGAGACCGATTTTTACGAAGCGGTCACCGAAGAACTCGCGGATTATTCCGACGACGAATACAGATGGCTTGTCGAGACGACCTTCAACCGCACCACGGTGGTGACGGATGGCAAACCGCACGTCCGACTTGCTGACATGGACGCCATCGCGGAACAATTCCGGGGAAAAGGCTCCGAACTTTACGGGATCCTCATCCGGATCTGGAGCGAGGAACGTCTCACCCCTTTCGTTACAGCCCAGGAACCGGAAAACGGCTCGGCTGGAACCTGAACGGGTCGAACCCGTACGTTGCGGCCTTCATTGCCGAAGACGCCGCTGACGGCGGGGAACTGGGCGAAATCGGGACGCTCGAAGGGAGCGCCTCCGATGATTTCGTCATTTGGGCGATCGTAGTCGAGTCGAAAGTCCCGCTTTCCGACATCGAGGAGAACTGGACGTTCGACAGGATGCAGGCCTTCATGGCGGTTCGACAGATGCGGCAGGATTACAGGTCCGCATGGCGCAAGCTTTACGAGAAGAAGAACGAGGCTGAACGTGGCTGAAGATTATGTTTTCAAGATCAAGGCGGTCCCGGACCTTTCCGGATTCGATGCTGCCTTAAAGTCCGAACTCAAGAAGCTAAAGCTTGGATTCGGCGTCCAGGCGGCATTCAACGGGACGGGATCCATGTCGAAGGGCGGGAACACCGCCCTTTCTTCCATGGTGCATGCAGAACGGAACGCCACCAAGTCGCTCCTCAATTTTTCATCGGCAGTAACGCAGGCGACCCGCGGAATTTCCGGACTCGGGACAAGAGTCGCATCCGTACAGAAAACGGCTCCAAAGGTTGCCCAGACGCAGGTAACGGCACAGAAAGGCGCGAACTGGGCCCAGGCATTGATGGCCCTGCCGGGCATGCAGTCTGTAGCCGGTCTCGTTACGGCATTTCCGAGAAAGGCGTTCTCTTCGGGGCTCACCAACTTCAAGGAAACGGAAACGCTCCGGACGAACCTGGGCACGCTCCTCGGTTCCGACGAAAGGGGCGCCGCATTCACGAAGAGGCTCGAGGAGTATGCCAAGTACACGCCGTACGCGATGAACGACATCGCATCGCTGGCGAAAGGGCTAATCCAGTACAACGTGAGCGAAGGGGACACGGAAAAGCTCATGAAGCAGGTGGGCGACATCGCCATGGGCAGCAAGAGCCAGATGTCGAGCCTCGGGCTTGTCCTCGGGCAGGTAGCCAGCGCCGGGAAATTGCAGGGGCAGGACCTGCTCCAGTTCATCAATGCGGGCTTCAATCCGCTCGCCATCCTGAGCGAGGCATGGGGTAGACCCATGGCGGAACTCAAGGACGCGATGAGCGAAGGAAAGATTTCGTTCGAGATGGTCCGCGAGGCGTTAAACCTTGCGACGCAGGAAGGCGGAAAGTTCTACAAGGGAGCAGAACGCGGGAGCAAGACGCTCGAAGGCCTTCTCAGCACTGCGGTCGACAATTTCAGCATCGCCATGGGCGACGCCTTCAGGAACAACGAGGACGTCATCAAGGGTATCGCCACGACGATGGCGAGCATCGACTGGACCGGGGTCTCGAAGATGCTCGGAGATATCGTGAACGTTGTCGGGAGATTCGGAGGAGGATTGGCGACACTCATCAAGGCCATCGCTCCGTTTCCGGATCTCGTATATTTGACAACAGGCGCTCTCGGTGGATTGGTGGCGTATGTATCGGGCAACGTTATGAGGTCCGTTTTAGGATTAACATCGGCCATGAAGTCGATGGCGACCCAGGCAAACGCGACGGCTGCGGCTGTCGGAACGAATGGGGCGACAGGACAGGTCGGCAAATTTACGGAGGCTCTTGGCGGACCGATGCTCAAGGGAGGCCTCTATGCTGCTACAGGTTGGGCTGTCGGGCAGATCGTACGGTTCGGATCTACGCTGTTAGATTATCTTGACGAGAAGAAAAAAGCGAAAGAGACGGTCAATGCGATAGAAGAGGACGGAAAAATCAGAAGTGGAATAATCAAAACGTACAAAAAATTCAATGCGGACGGTGAATGGACCGAAAGCGAGAAAATAGCTTATCGTGAAACCTTGGAGACGGCCAAGAGGCTCGGTGTGGATGTTGCCGGATCGTACTTGGACATTTTCAAACAGGAAGCCAGACAGGAAGGCAAGAAGGAAGGCGAGGGAATGAAACCGCCGAAACTCCCCAAGCCGGTCGTCAACATCAGCGCGGACTTCAACAGCGTTTCGAGGCTTGTCAAGGAAAACCTCACGGAAATCCTTAGAAGCCAGCTCAGGGTCATGAACAGATACCAGGCGGTGAACGAATGATAGGGTACATCCAGCGGGCGACACGGAAACGGCCCATTCCGCGAGCCATCCCGGCGTCGCTCTTCACGCAGTCCGAGGATTTCGGTCTTGACGAGCTCCCGTTCGACCTGCTCATCGACGAATCGCACGAGCTCGGATTCGACATCACCGATCACGCCGTGGAGAACGGGGAGGTCATTTCAGACAGCATCCAGCGCAGGCTCCGCTCGGTGACGGTGCGCGGCATGTTCACGAACCATCCGGTCCGGAAAAGCTCCGGGTTTACCGTCGACAAGGACGGGAAGGTGACGAAGCCGGAGAACGTGACCATCGAGGACGGGGACGGGAACGAGGCGATCAAGAACACGGCTCGGGATGACAAATGGAAAATGCTCAACGAGATCGCAGAGCGGAAGGGGACGGTCCGGCTCGTCACTGCGCTCGAAATCTATGACGAGATGGCGATCGAGAGCATCCAGGCGGATCGCGGAGCCGAAGACGGGGAAGCGATCCAGTTCACGCTGACGCTCCGCGAGATCCGCTCCGTCGCCTTCGTGAGCACGAGCGAGGGCGGGACGTTTACTCCGGCAAAGCAGACGACATGGAAGGAACGTGTGGCGGCAAGGAAGAAGCAGAACGGCAAGGTCAGCGCAGAGGAAATCGAGGCGGAAAAGAAAATCGACGAACTCGCACGGATGAAGGGCGGCAAGACCGTCGCAAACGGAGGATATCAGGATGCTGAGAGTACCGACGGACATGAAGGGTAATGCCTACATGGTGGAATCCGTCAACGTAGGCGGGCAGAGCGTCGCCATCCGGATGCTCTGGAACAACAGGGCCGGCGAATGGTTCGCCGATTTCGAGAGCGCGAACGGGAAAAACCTGGGCGTGGCTCTGGTACCATGGAGTGCGCTCCTTTCGGCAGGCAAAAAGGCGCTTCAGTCCGGGGATTTTGCAGTCCTGAAGGACGAAAAGACGGGCGACGACGAGATCACGTTCGACAATTTCGGAACGACGTGGGGGCTCTATTACCTGACGGACGACGAAATCGCGAAGATGCGTGAAAAGGGGGTGCTCTGATGGCGTTCGGAAGGGTTGTCCGGCTTTTTGTCGGTAATTTTGCGCTCGGGAACATGGATACGAAAGACGCGAAGCGAATCGACGGGCTCGACATCGAGTTCTCGGTGACGCGGTCGATCGAGTTCTGGGACAACGCCGCCACGATCACGCTCTACAACCCGAGCCCGGACACGTTGCGATACGTCATGCGTACGGGAGCATCGGTGATCCTCCAGGCGGGACACGAGGACGAGACGGTCGGGAACATTTTCGTCGGGCAGATTGCCCGCGTGGAGACCCACAGGGAAGGACCCGACATCGTGACGGCAATGACGTGCAAGAGCGCAAGGGGCGCCTATTACCAGCTCGTGAAGCTTTCCTGCGACGTGCGCTTCCGGAAGGGGGCGACATTCAGGGAATGCCTCCAGTACATGGCGGATTATGCCGGGGTCGCTTTGCGGGCCGGGGCTGACCTCGATGCGCTCGACGGGGCTCTTTCCCGCAACTTTCAGGCTTCTGGATCCTTCCCGGGCGTTTTCGAGAACTTTGTCCGGACGGTACTCAAGCCAGAGGCGAAACTCGGCGCGTTCTACGACAACAACGAGATCCTGATTCTCGGGGAGAACAAGCACGTGGAGATCGAGCATATCGCCCTTTATTACGACACGGGGCTTCTTTCCGCATCCGAAATCCGCGACGAGGGCGACAACGACATCAACGGGGGCGGTGACGCATACCACATGATGGCTGGAATCCCGGAGCTAGAGAAGAAATACAGGCTTGACGAGCACGCGCCGAAAGTCCAGGAAGTGGACAGAAAGCGCAGGGTCAGGTTCCGGGCTATCCTCAGCCCGAAATTCTGCCCGAACGCACGCGTGGAACTCGACAGCACGACTGGCGACTCCTACGACAGCGTGCTGGCTGTCCAGGGACTTTTTTCGATCGACAGCGTGGAATTCAACGGAGGGACGACCGGATCCGACTTCACGGTCGAATGCGAGGCGGTGGAGGTGACTGAATGAGCGGAACGGCGACAATCCGGAAAGTGATCGATTCCTACATGGAGACGTTCGAGACGGGATTCCCGGGTACGGTTTCGGCGGTCAATTCGGACGGGACAATCGACGCGCTCCCAAGCGTGCGGAACTGCCTGACGAACCTGCAGCAGGAAGCCGGGGGCGGCACGGTCCAACCGATGCGCTCCATTCCAGTCCTTTGGCCTGGGACGGCGAACGCGCTCGTAAAATTCTCGCTTTCCGCAGGCGACCCGGTGTGGCTCGTTTCCGGAAGCAGGGACCAGTCCGAATGGGCGGACGGGGACTGGGCGGACGCCGCATCGGATCCTTTCAGGGCGCCTTCGTTCGGCGGTAACGACCTGAACAGTCTCGTGGCTATCCCGGTACGCAGGGAGACCCACGGCAGCGGAAAACCCAAGGTCACCGTCACGATCGGCGACGACGGGAAGGTGACCATCGAAGGCGACAGCGTGACCGTGAGCGCGGACAGCGTGATGCTAGATGCGGACAGCGTCAAGGTGACGGGGAATCTTGCCGTCGAAGGCGACATCGAGAGCGACGGGACGGTGACGGGGAAAACCGACGTAAAGGGCGGATTGTCCGGCATCTCGCTCAGCACACATCTCCACTCGGGAGGAACCATCAATGGAATGACGGGAACGCCTCAATAAGGCGACAATTTGCCATGGAACAAGAAAGGCGGCCCTTCGTGGCCGTCTTTTGAATATTCAGGGGAATTTATAGAGGGATTCCGCCTTTTTCTTTTCTTCCCATTTCGAAAGCTTCGGTGGCGGTTGCTGCCGTTGCCTTGCAATTTCTGCCGTATCCCTGAGCGCTTTGCGATAGCCCCAGATGAAGAGGTACGTAAAACCGACAGGAAGGAACAAAATCAGATATTCAATGTCCCCTGTTATGAAAAAGAACAAAGGAAATAAAGCTCCAAAAAGGAGGATCAAAACAAACGGCCAAAAGAGATAAGTAATGTACACGATTGCACAGACCCAATCACTTTCAGTCCAACCACTTTCAGTGAACTGATTATTTTCGTTTCCCATGGCGTCACCTCCTCGTCATCAATCTAAACAAAAATCCCCGCTTACGGTCTAGTTTTTTGGTGTTTTTTGGTGTCTTTGGGTGTTTGCGGAAATAATCCTCGGGCTGGTCTATATTTCGGGGAATGAACGAACTGGCGCTCAATCCATCGCACGACATCGAGCTGAACGCTTCCGGGACGGGCATCGCCCGCATCCTCGGGGACGGATTCCGCCCGCAGGCTAAGCGGGTGAAGCAGGCCGTCCTTTGCCTCTTACGGACCAACGAGGGCGAAGCCTTCACCGACGGAAGCCACGGGGTGCCATGGTTCGAAAAGATTCTCACATTGTCGGAAACGCACCTGGACCTTGCGCAGAGGATCCTCGAAGAGAAAATCCGGGCACTTGAAGGCGTCCGGAGAATAAAGACGATGGAACTCAAGACGGACGGGCGCAACCTTTCCGGATCCATCGCCGTCGAATGCGAGGACGGCAGCGTCGCGGAGGCTGATTTCTAATGGCGATCAATGCAGTGACAATCGACCAGAACGGAGGCGTCTCGGTCGCAAGTTTCGTGGAAATCCGGGAACAGCTGGCGACGGATTACCGCGCCATCTTCGACAGCGAAGGGGAAAGCATCGACCTTGACCCGTCCACTCCGGACGGCATGCTGGTGGACCTTTTCGCCTTCGCATATACCGCCATCGCCGAACACTTGCAGGTGGTCGTCCAGGGAATGAACCCGGCGACGGCTTCGGGGATTTTCCTCGATTACCTGGCGAGCATCACTGTGGGCGGAAGGAACGAAGGCGAGACAGACGAGGAACTGCGTGACCGAATCCAGAGCGCGGACCATTACGGATTCGCCACATACTACGGCATGCTCACGTACCTGCGAGACAAGATCGCATCCGGCGTATCCTTGCAGGTCAACGAAGAGGACGAGACCGTGGACGGGATCCCGGCGCACCGCTTCGAAGTATTCGTCCCGGACGGGGTGACCGCGACGGCGGACGAAATCGCCCAGTTCATCTGGGACTGCAAGCCTGCCGGCATCCTTTCGCACGGGAACAGCTCGGGAACGGCGACGGACAATGATGGATTTACCCATACGGTGAAATTTTCGTCCATTACGGGGACTCCGGTCCTTGCAAGGATCACGATCACGGAATACGAGGAAGAGGACCTTCCGGACGATTACGTCGACAGGATCAAGACGGCGGTGGCCGATTGGGCAACGACCGAATATACGGTCGGAAAGGACGTCATCCCGCAGCGGATCACGGTCCCTGTTTACGGAATCGCGGGCATCGACAGCGTCTCTGTGGAGGTTTCCATGGACGGAGGCTCCACCTGGAGCGGCACACGCCAGGCGGTCGGTGCAGGCGCATACGCCAGTCTTCCGGAAGAGAACATCACGGTCCTGCCTAGCGACCTCTAAGGGGGACCGATGCAATACACGGGCAAGATCGATCTTTTCGAAAAAGCTTGGGAACTCGCGCTGGACCAGTACCAGAGCAGTCCGAAATTGAAGGCCCTCATCCAGGCCATGGTCAAGAACGGCCAACCGTTCGAGCACGCCATCGACAGGTTCACCCGATGGGCGAACATTGACGAGGCGGAAGGCGAATGGCTCGACATTTTAGGCTCTTTGCGGAATTTCCCGCGAGAAGCGGGGGAAAGCGACAGCGACTACAGGCAACGGCTGAAGTCCGACATCCTGGTCGACAATTCAGGCACGCCGGACAACGTGATCGACAACGCCCGGGAACTCAGCGGCGACGAAAAACCGCAGTACATGGACGAAGACAATCCGGACGACCCGCTCGACGTGGCGTTCTTTGTCTATACGCCGAACGGAAGGCAGATCCTACAGGCGAAAGTGCGCAAGCTCGCCCCGGCAGGGGTGCTGGGGATTGCAGGCGCCGCAATCGGACAGGGTGACGGGTCGTTATTGGCGGATGCGGATGGAAAACTTTTCCTGATGGCGGCGGAAGACGCCAACATCGGTACAGGATCACTGCTCGTCGCGGAAAGCGACGGGACACGGCTGGTCGCCGAGGACGGCGTGACCCAGCTCATACCGGAGGCATAGATGGCAGAAGCAAAATTAAGCTCGTATGGACAGAAGACGCTGGCCGAAGCGCAGGCAGGCGGCGCGCTCTTCCCGGCAACGATGAACGGGGCGAACATCAACGTCCCGGCGGATGACTTTCCGCAGGAAAGCGCCTATCAGCCGCACGCGTTAGATGCAGTCAAGGGGGGACTCGTCGTTTCCCAGGGACGCTATACCACGCACATGAAGGTCACGATTGGCAATTCCCCGGTATTGGGGGCTCTCGTTCCCATACCGGGATCCACGGACGCTGGCAAGGTACTTTCCGTGAGCAATGGGATGGGCGAGCTTGAATGGTCCGATACGGGCGCATCGGGAAAGGTGGCCGTGGAATCTGGAGCCGTCGCAGGCTTCCTCAAGGACGTCCTCGTCTCGGATTCCGACCTTTTGGATTTGGTCCCGGTCGGCAACCAGCTCCGCGTCCAGATCAACCTGGAGTACTCCGCAGACCCGAAGATCGCCACGATTGACGAATCGCAGGTCAACAGCGCGACCGCGAACTACGGATCGTACGCTCTCCAGAGCGGAGCGGAACGCCTCGCATGGGGCGATACGTCGTCCGAGACTTACCAGTGGCTCAACGCAAGCGTGCACCAGTGCATGCGTATCGCCGACGCACAGGGAAGCATTACGAAGTGCAACGTTGCCCTTTGCGGATCGCTCAGTTTCCAGAACCCGCCGCCATGCTTCAACGTCGGCATCTTCGACATGCAGGGGAACCTTCTCGGACAGAGCGGGCTCCGGTTCCTTGGAGTGGATTTCCAGAGCGGGGAGGAGCTTTGCGAAGTCGACATGGAAGAGACGAATGAAGGGTCGCTCTCGATCAAGCGCAACACGAGATACATCATCCAGGTATGGACCTGCGGGCTCCAGCTCGCTGCGCTCGACAGACACGACACTTACAACTATACGTACGACTACACTCTCCGTCAGAACCTCGAAGGCACGGTCTCGCAGCCTGCATTCCTGCCCGTCGACAGCGCCATGGGCAGGGCGGACAAGATCCCGTTCGTCACTTTCGGCGCGGCAAGCCTTGTATAGGAGAATGAGATGTACTCAAGAAAGGAATATCTGGAATCTACCGACTGCAAGAAGCAGTGCCTGGCACGCAACAACGAAGGGCTCGACTGGAACTACGCCATCGCGCCGAAGATTGACCGTGACCTGCACGAAAAGCTGCTGAAAATCGACAGCTCCGAAGTGCTCCCGTTCATCCAGCTGTTGCCGCTGATTTCCAGCGGTTATTTCGGGACGGCTGTCGAAATTTTACATGGCGTGACGGCGGAAACCGAATCCTTGGCGGAAGTCAAGGGATGGCTTATCGCTTCGCTCGATGAAGCAAGGGAGGTATAATCATGGCGGAAAACATCACTACACTTCTCGAAAAACCGGATGCGGAAAACGTACAGGGCTCGGATTACCTCTACCTCGTGCAAGGATCAGGAAGCAAACGAGACAGAAAAATCAAGCTCGAGGCCCTCTTCGCGAGCGACCCGGCGCACACGCTCGTCGTCGACGAGCAGGACGACTTCAAGAAGCGTTATCTCGCTCCGGCATTCTTCCGTGGATCCGATTCCGGAAATTTCGACATCTTCTTCTCGGCGTCCGACATCACGCGTGACGGTGCCAAGGTGCGCGTAATCGGCGCCTTCATCGGCATCGAAAAGGTGACGACGAACAAACTGGCGAACGACGCCGTGACGAACGCGAAGATTGCGATGCACGCAGTATCCAACGGAAGTCTCGCGGACAAGTCCGTCAGCACGGAAAAGATCATCGACGGCAATGTAACCACCGCCAAGATCGCGGACGATGCCGTGACTCCGGAAAAGATCGACGAGACGGGCGATTATACGGTCAAGTCGATGACCGTCAAAACCTCGTTGGACGCGGTGGTCTTGAAGGGGAACGTGTCGACGGACAACATCTACCCCAAGACGGTGGGACAGAACATAATCGTTAACGGTGGATTTACGATTGCCATGGATGTATCGGCGAAATCCGTCGCCACGGAAAAGATATCCTGTTCGAAGCTGTCCATGAAGGACAACGGAATGGCCTACGCCCCGGCATTGCCCTACTTTGTCGATACGGCCTACTACTACGACGGCGACCTCTCCAGATACTGTGCCGGGGCGCCGTCCGGCGGGCGCGTGACGTTCGTGAACGCGACCGGGAGCAACCAAACGTACCATTTCAACGGCGGCGCGAACGGCAAGAGCGGCTACTTCACGCTTAAGGACGGACACGCCGTGGACCTGCTGGTATTCGAGGCGCAGTCATCGACGCAGGTATCGCTCGTCCCGATAGGCATCGACTTCTCGACGGTAGACTAGACATGAACGCAGCCACTTTGACCTCCATTGCGAACGAAATCGGAGCTCCCGCCTTCGCCGTTCTCGTATGCATCGCGCTCTTCGGGTTCGGGCTGTACAAGATACTGCCGCGCCTGCAGGACGGGCAGAAGGCGACCGAAGACATCCGCAAGGATCGCGAACGTAAGCAGAAGGAATACTCCGAACGGTTCGACAGGATCGAGCGGTCGGTCATCGAGGAGCGCTCCGCGCGTGAGTCCTTCGAGGCTCTTACGATGCAGAGGCTCAAGGAAGGAAACGACAAGTTCGAGAAGCTCGACTCAAAGGTCGACGACCTCCGGAATTCGGTCGGCAAGGTGGACAACGGCGTGGCGAAGCTTTCCGGACAGATTGACTTGCTCATCAAGATGAAGGAGGCTTGAGGGATGCTCGAATTCGCAATCGCTATCGCGATGGCGGTGGTCGTCGCCGGACTCGGTCTTATCGTGGCCGCGTTTGTCGGACAGGCAATCCTCGACGGCATCGATGACGTATGCAAGGACAAGGACAATGAAGAAGATTCTCGAATTGCTAACAAGCATCGGGATACGGATCACGATCCGTTTCTGACCTAGGAGAAAAAATGGCAAGACGAAACCGCATCACCGTAGACAGCTTCTCGGCGTCAAATTTCCACACGACAGAATCGCGGCCGTACCTTTTCACAGATCCTTCCACAATATGGATCCACTTCACGCGCAGGATGACCGACGGGCGGAAGTACCGTGGCGTCATCAGCATCTGCCTGCTCGACGGCTACGTGACGGACGGTGCGTCCACGAAGTGGCCCGTCTCGCTCCTCGTGCCGAACTGGCGTCACGGCGACGACCGCTACAACGCCGCACCGACGGCGCACGACGTGCTCTACAGCGTCCGCGGCCTGATTCCCGGGCTCGTCCGCGACACGCCCGTCCTCGACCTCTCCCGTGAAGAGTGCGACGACATCATCCGCGGGATGTGGAGGTGCTGGGGCATGTCGCGATTCCTCGCCGGTTGCGCCGACAAGGGGCTCGAATGCTTCGCAGGCGGCAATCAGCACTGGGGCAACGACGGATACAACGTGCGCGACAGGGCCGTCGTCAGATGGAGACGGACGGAAACATGCAATAAGGATCGAAAATGACAAACTATTTCACCGTACTCGAAAGCGAAATCCAGTCCACGGCTAACCGCGTGTGGCGCCTTGAACAGGCGTGCACGGACGAATACGCAGAACTCCACGAGCTCACCGTGGACGACCGTAGAATCATGCGAAAACGGCTCGAAGCGACGAAGGCGCTCTACCGAGTCCTCGTCGAACAGGCGAGCTGCTTCCACGACGAGGAGGAAGGGCTGAAGTTCGACCCTGCGAAATGGGATCTCGACACGGTCGTGGACGTCGAGAATTCACCGAGTCTCTACCGCGACGCCATCACGGATGGCGAAATCGACGACTCGCTTCTCGACATAATGGACCCGCTGTCATTCATGAAGGTCAGAAAGCATGGATAAGTACTTCACCTGCGAGGAACCGCGCTATTTCAGTTTCGCCGAAATGACCCGTACGGACACCGGTCTCGACAACCGCCCGACGACATGGGATCAGGTCGAGAACCTGATGGTGACCGCGAACAGGCTCGACACCGTCCGAGGGAAGTTCGGCAAGGCGGTGCGGGTCAACTGCGCATTCCGTTCCGAGGCGGTAAACGCGCGCGTTGGGGGCGTTCCGACGTCCGCCCATACGCAAGGGCTCGCCGCCGACATCTGCGCCTACGACGGCACGGAAACGGGCAACAGACGGCTATACGCCATCTGCCGGGAGTCCATTCTTTCGCTCTCCATCGACCAGCTTATCCTGTACACGGAAAAGCCCGGCGTGGAATCGTCACGGATCCGTTTCATGCACGTTGGTTTCCGTGCGTTCGGCGAGAAGCCGCGCGGGCAGATCCTTTTCAAGTGAGCCGCGCATGACCGAAACGTTCGCCTTCGAAATTTCGGGAGAGGTCCCGAGCAAGAAGAACAGCAGGCGTCTCGCGATGGCGGGAGGACGGCTCCGCTCGTTCCCGTCGAAGGCGCACGAACGGTGGCACCGGACGGCGATGGCGGAAATCGCCATGCAGAAGGCGGGGCGCATAGGCATCCCGCTGGGCATGCGCCTGCGGGTGGACTGCACGTTCTATCACGCCGACAGGCGCCGTCGTGACCACAACAACCAGATGGCGTCGGTCCTCGACCTGCTCGTGGATTCCGGGATAGTCAAGGACGACTCCTGGGACATCGTGGCGGAGGAATCATGCCGTGGCGAATTCAGGAAGGGGAACGGGGGCGCAAAAATCGAAATCAGGATTTTATCGGAGGTTACGGATGAAAAATGTCGAGATGCATCAAGGATTTCGGGTGCACGAATCCGTTGATCCTTGACAGGAACCCGTCTAGAAATTATTTGTTGCGGATTTCGAAGGAGACCGAATTCACGAGGGTGCTGGTGTCGATGAGAGGCTTGTCGCCGCCATGGCGCCGGTTCGCGATTGTGTAGGGGGAGAGGGCGACCCACTGGCCGTTGCGCATGGAATCCTTGATCTCGTCGACACCTTTCTGCCCGAGGGACTCGAACACCTGGCGGGCGGTCATCTGACCGGAAATGTAACGGTGGAGCAGCCTGCGGAGGATGGCGTCCGCCTTCTTTGCGAAGTTGGCGGAGGCAAGGTCCATGAACGGACGTGGCGGAATGGCAGGATAACGGTGGCCGGAAACGGTGCATCCAGCCTCGCGACCGTAGTTCAGGGTTCGGGCGACCATGGCGAGCGATACCGGCTTCCCGGCAGGGATGGACTTCCCGTTTTTCATGTTTTTCCCGGTTTTCTGCGCGGCGTAATAGACTGCGGTCTTGTTGCCGTCAGGCCATCCGACGGCGAGCTCGCTGTCCTTGAAGAATGCGGAATCCGCGATCTTTGAAAGATTTCCCTTGCTTAGAATTTTCATGGTGCTTTTTTTGAAAAATATATTACATTTTAAGGTAACAAGAACGGACTTAGTGGGAGAATTTCTCACCTTAAAGGAACTCGCCGCCCGGATTGGTTACAACTACTGGACGGTACACGGATGGGTCGATAGCCGGGGGCTCCCGGTGCACCGCGCGACGCCGCGCGGTCGAATGACCGTAAGCTGGACAGAATTCAACTCCTGGTGGGCGAAAATCGGGGCATAGCCATGGTAGACAAGGCTATGCACGAAAAGATGTCGGCTCTCGCGCGACTCGGCGCGAAGGCGTCAAACGGCGGAGAGACACGCCGGTTACAGAACCTTGTCAAGAAGGGGCTCAAGACCAATATCCCCACGAGCGGGAACCTCGCCGATATCCTGTACAAGGTCGGCGTGGACGCCAACGAAAAGGTGGACGCGGCCAGGGGCATCATTTCCGTATTCATATCCAAGGCGCTCGCCGGTGACCTTTCGGCGGCCCGCTTCATCTTCGAGGCGGGAGGCTTGACGCTGAACGCAGCAGAAAAGCGCGCAAGGATCGCCGCAATCTCGAAGATGGCGGAAAACCCGCAAAGGGTCGAAGTCCGTGATATCCAGGCGGTAAGCCCGGTCGAGATGAGGGCGGAAGCCGTGCAGCTCGGGATCTTCGAAGGGGATGCCTTCAAGAAGGGAGCGGCTGAAGCATGACGCCTGCGATGCTTGAACTTTCGAGAAGGAACCTGATGGCTTTCGTCAAGACGACGAAACCGGACTATTCCGTCGGATGGGTGCACCGCGAGATTTGCGGAAGACTCATGAACTTCCTTGCCGACGTGATGGAACGCAAGAGCCCGCGCCTCATCCTGACGATGCCGCCTCGCCACGGCAAGAGCGAAATCGCGTCGAGACGCTTCCCTGCCTGGGTTTTCGGCGTCGCCCCGCAGATGAAGATCATAACGGTCTCCTACAACCTGGACCTCGCGCGATCGATGAGCAGGGACGTGCAACGGATAATGACATCCGACGAATATCGCGAGATATTCCCGCATGTCAGCCTGGGATTCCGGGAAAAGGGCGTCCCTTCGACGAAACGGTCCGACATGTTCGAGATTCCTGGCTTTGACGGGGCCTATATCGCCGCAGGCGTTGACGGTGGCGTGACAGGCAAGGGTGCGAACATTTTCATCATCGACGACCCGATCAAGAACAGGAAGGAGGCGGACAGCCCCACCATACGCCAGAACGTATGGGAATTTTACACGGACTCGGCTCGGACGCGACTTGCGCCAGGAGCCGGGATCATCATCATCCAGACACGATGGCACCAGGACGACCTCGCCGGCCGTCTCATCGCAATGGACCACGCAGGCGTCGGGGAAAATTACAGGCTTGTCAACTACCCGGCCATCGCCGAACACGACGAGCCGCACAGGAAGGAGGGCGAGGCCCTAGATCCGCAACGGTACGACATCGGCGAACTCCTGAAACTCAAGGCCGTTCTCGGATCCTACAGCTGGGCTGCGCTTTACCAGCAGCGTCCGACGCCACGTTCAGGCGGCATCTTCAAGCGCAGCTGGGTGCGGTATTACGATACCGCCCCGGTGGTTTTCGACCGCGTGATTCAGAGCTGGGACTTGACGTTCAAGGATTCGGAATCGGGGGACTTCGTCGCGGGTTTCGTCATCGGACAGATTGGAGCCGACATTTACGTTCTCGACTGCGAGCACTCGAAAATCGACTTCACGAGCCAGATCCGCGCCATACTTCGGATGACGAAAAAATGGCCAATGGCGACGGCGAAGGTTGTCGAGGACAAGGCGAACGGGCCGGCCGTCATCGCTACGCTCAGGAGCAAGGTGCCGGGGATCATCGCTTTCAACCCCCAGGGCAGCAAGGAGCAGAGGGCGAACAGCGCGGCTCCGACGGTGGAGGCGGGGAACCTGCTGCTTCCAAGGAACGCCCCGTGGCTTACCGATTTCGAGAACGAGTTCTTCATGTATCCCGGCGTCGAGCACGACGACCAGGTGGACGCCCTGGACCAGGGCATCCTTTATCTTACACAGCACGCCACGCGCGGGATCGCGGCCTGGCTTTAGAAGGAGTAGACAATGAGCGGCAAACGGAAGACTTTCCAGGACGGCCCTTACAAGAACCTCGTGACGGGTCTGGGCGAAATCGGCATCGACAAGACCGAAGAGACGAAGGCGTCATCGTATACGCCTGCGGACCTCGCGGAACTGGCGCGGATGCAGATGCTCGACGGACTCGCCGACATCATCGTCTGCAATCCCGTCGAGACGGCGTTCATGAACGACCCGACGCTCTCCGGGGATGACGACGGGGAAATCCTCGAGGCAGCCATGCAGGCGGGGCTTGTCGAGGCTATCCAGAGCGCAGGCGAAGAAATGCGCCTGACGGGAGGCGCCGTCATCGTGAAGGAATACGAAGAGGAGCAGACCGGAAACGTCCCGGACTTGAAGGAAGCGCCCGACGACAGGTGGACACTTTCCGGATTCCGGGTGTACGGTGCCGGGGAAATTTCCCTGCAGTCCTCGGATTTCGAGGGCGACACGCCGACCTGTTACCCGGTGAAGCTGATGGACGGGAACGAGGTGCGCATCCATCCGCAGCGGTGCACCGTCTTCCACGGGAAACGGCTTCCGGGAGCGCTCAAGAATTCGGGCTGCATCCGGGAGAAGTTCTTCGGGACGAGCGCCTTGCGTCCGGTCGAAAAGGCGCTGAAGGACATCGCTACGGTCACGGGATCGGTCGTGAACATGGCGACGGAAACCGGGACACTTCTTGTCACCCTCGACGGCATCAACGAGCTGCTCTCGAAGCCGGACTGCGGCTTGAAGGACGTCCACGACCTGATCAGCATGGTGAAGCTATGCATGAACAGCATGCGCGCCGCGTTCGCAGGACCGAGCGACAAGTTCCAGATCCTCTCGCACAATTTCGGAGGGATCCCCGACGTCATGCAGAAGCTGTTCGTCCTTGCCGCCGCGAAGAGCCACATGCCGATGAGCCTGCTCTTCGGGCAGAGCGCCACGGGGCTCGCGCAGACGAACGAGGGCGACGCGAAGGAGTACGCCAAGACGGTGAACGCATGGCGCCAACGCTATCTCTACAAGCCGTCGGCTTCGCTTTTCGCCGATTTCGCGAAGCGCAACTTCGAGAAGGACGTGACCGGGTTCACGTGGGGCACGATCGACACCCGCACGATCACGGAAGAACTCGACGCAAGGAAGAAGGAAAGCGAGATCGACATCGCGTCGATCAACGCGGGAATCATCACGGCGGACGAAGTGAGAAAGGCCCGCTATGCGAACGGGCACTCGTTCGAACTTACGGTCGATTCGGAGGATTAAGGGATGGGAGCATTCCAGGAATTCGCACGTGCCGCGATGGCGGCAGGAACGAAACGCGGGCGTCGTCCCGTCATGAACGCGCAGCAGTTCTACCCGCGCGGTATGGAGCGAGAGCTCCAGCAGAAGACCGTCGCGGAGTTCATGCGCATCTACAGGCAATTCCTGGAAGCCGCCCTGGTCGGATTCTCTACGTTCAGGGACGACCAGGGCGATCTTTCCGAATCGCAGCCGGTGCTGTCCGACGCCTTCAAGGGCGAGCTCACGAGCATCGAGATGCGCACCGACAGGAAGGCTCGCGAGAATTTCAGCAGGCAGTCTGAAATGATCATCGGCGCCCCGTACTACCCTCCGGGATCGACCGAATGGATCCTGAACGACTGGCACGCCACGTTCCAGGACTTGTGCGTATCGGCATGCGCCCAGCAGAAGACGAAGATCGCCGTCATCGTCGCCGGAGCGAAGCAGGCGGGCTGGAACAAGGCGCAGCTCGAGAAGGCGATCGAGAAACAGCTGCCGTCCCAGTTCAAGCACAGGGCGGAACTCATCGCACGGACGGAGCTCGCGAAGCTCAACACGGCCGTGACGCTCGAGACGTACAGGAGCGCCGGGGTCCAGTACTACAAGTGGCTCACCACCATCGACGGGCGCGAACGCGAATCGCACGCGCTGATGAACGACCGCATCTGCTCCGTCACGGACGGAGACGTCTACTTCGAGCAGAACCCGAAGCAGCCGCTCCGCCCCATCGAGCACAGGCGCACGGGAGACATGTACCACGGCCATCCGGGGACGGACTTCCAGTGCCGCTGTTCCATGGTCATGTGGGACCCGGCCATCGACGGCGACTACGAGGTCAAGGACTCCGACCTGCTCGAACAGCGGGAAGCCGAGGAATTGGCCGAAAAGGAAGCGCAGGAACGCGCGGAAGCCGAAAGGAAGGCGAAGGAACAGGCTGAACGGGAAAAGGCCGCAGAGGCGCTGAGAACAGCGAAGGAAACGGCAAAACGGGCGGAAGCCGAAAGACAGGCCGCCGAAAAGGCGAGACAGGAAGCCGAAGAGAACGCAAGGAAGCTGGCTGAGGAAGCGAGAACGGCACGGCTCGAAGCCGCGGCGGTTAAACGCCATGCGGAACGGACCGAAGAGATGGAACGGGCGATCGTTTCCGCCTGGAACCGGCGCAGGATCCTCCGGAACGCGGAAGCGAGACACGCCGAGCGCACGCAGGAACAGGCCACGGCAATCCAGCAGCGCTGGGACGATCGCCAGGCGAAGATCAAGGAAGCCATCAAGACGGTGGACGACATCCGTGGCGAATACTCCGGCATCAAGGGGCTCGCCTTCCCGTCCACGGTCAAGAAGGCGGAAAGTCAGGGCAAGTACACGAAGGCGGCAGGCCTTGCGCAGAATTTCAAGGCGAAGGTGGATGCGGAAGCCTCGAAGCTCGACCTGCTCGCGGAGCCGCTCGAAGCCATGAGGAAACACGGGCTCAAGGAAGCCCAGGCGGTGCAGGATGCCGTCCGGAAGAAGCTCGAGTACCTGGAACAGTTCGACATCGACAAGAAGATCAAGAAGCTCGAGTTCGAGATCGAGTACGTCGAGAAGAACAAGAAGTACGCCACCTGGGAAGTGGCGAAGAAGGCGTACGAGAAGGCGCTCGCGGAAGTGGTCAAGAAGGCTGCCGAAGAAGCCGAAGTCAAGATCGATGTCTTAGCCAGCGCCGCAAAATTCGCAAAGACGAAAAAATTCGTGACGGAAGTCAGCAAACTCCAAAAATTGGCAAAGCCGACGACGAAGAAGGAACTCGACGATTTGAACGCCAAGATAGACAGCGTCGAACAGATGGCGGTAAAGAGCGTCCTTGACCCGAAAGCTGGCGACATTTACAATGAAGTATCGTTCAAGCCGAGTACGGCGAAACAGAGAAATGCAGCCCGGTTCATCGACAGCGGAGAATGGAAATCTCAGGATGCGTCCTTGATGCCGAACGCTTCTGCCGCATGGAGAACTGCCACGCTCGAACAGAAGCAGGCCGCCTACTACTACACGCAGGGATCGAAGGTCAACAACGAACCGCTGTACGGGGCGCATTATTATTCTTCTGGAAAGGACGTGATGGAGGCGGTCACGAAGCACAACCCGAATCTGACTCGGCTTATTGACAGGACGAGCCTGCCGCATGATACATGGCTGAGGAGCGGACAAGGATGGGGGACCTTTTCGGGGGTATTCGGTATTGACCTTGAAGCGGAAATAAATGCGCTAAATAATGGCAAGCGCTCTAATGATGATATAGCAAAGGCGCTGACGAAGAAGTTCAAGGGAAAGACCGGTACGCAGAAGGCGTTTTTGTCGACTTCTTTTTCAAGAAATACGGGATTTCTAAAAAGTGATTTGAATTTTAAAATATTCGCTCCGAAGGGAACAAAATGCCTCTATGCCGAACCTTTTTCTGCGTATGGAGTCCGAGACACGTCTCCGACAACATGGGATGGTAAGGAGGCTACTATGAGATTGCCTGCAACCGATCCTGAATTTGAAGGAATTCTACAGAGAGGAACAGAATTTAAGATAGTCGGATTTGAATACGATCAAATTAATGATCGATGGAGTCCTATCCTTGAAATCATTAAACAGGCCGTTAAACCTTATATCCCAGGGAATCCTGTAATTTATTAAATTCTTTTAACACAAACAGTAGTGCTCCAGCGCCGGGGTCGCAATGTCCCTCGGCGCGATTTACATATAGGCCAAAAAATTCTTTATTATACGGGAAAAAATAACCTTGCGGCAATTCAACGTTATAGCCTTTGGCTGTGCCTTCATATTCTGCCACAAGATCCAGCAGTTCTTTTTTTGTGTATAATTTTTCGCGGGCCATGGTTTCTAAGCCTGCAAAATAATCTCCCATTATTTTTTTACTGCTGGGATGTTTTTCAATTCTAAAATCACCATCCTTCAGAATCGTATATCTTTTTTCTTCCATTTTAAGCCTCCTTTAGGCAATAAAAATAAAGCGTTTTCCGGAAGGGTCTCCTTCCGGGTGACTTCTCACTTGAACCTGAAATAGGCGGCAGGGTCGGAGCCGAACACGTCGGCAAGCTTCACCGCCATCTTGCGGGAAACCGCCCGCCTGTTGTTTTCCATGTCGGAAACGACGGTCACGGCCACGCCGAGCTTCTTGGCGAGCTGCGCCTGGGTCATTCCGCGCATGTCACGGTCCAGGAAGATAGCCTCGCCGGGGGAAGTGTTCTCACGGGCTTCGACGAGTTCAGGAATTTCGTCCGGAGTATAGGTTTCCGGATTGATCTCCACGCCACCAAAATTCTTCCTGAGAAAATCAAGAAGAGATTCCGGAATGACCTCTGCCGAGACCTTAATACGGGGCTTTTTCGCGACTGCCAACATAATAAACCTCGATGATGACTTTTTCGTTCTCTTGACTCCAGCATGCCACCCAGCTGTAAGAAAGGTGTCAGTGGAAAGTATTTTCACCCAGCTTTGAAAAATTCCGGAATGCAGGCTGCATAGGACCGGTTTTCTTCAGGGAATCGACAAGACGGTTTAGACGTTTTCTGTCTATTTCCGAAAGATTGCGGATTCCTTTTTTTGCGGCCTTTGTGAACACTACTTCGAACATATTATCAATATACATTGTTTTTGTGTTCTTTGCAATAATTTTATAAAATTTTTGTCGGTAAAAAAGCGGTATCCGGATGTGCCTTTCGTGTGCCGTTTTTACGGAAACGTTGCTGTCAGTGACTTTTCCGGAAGCCGCGGACTCATAACCCGCTGGTTCCGGGTTCAAGTCCCGGAGGTCCCACGAAACAAGGCTCTCCTTCGCGGAGGGCCTTGTTTTATTGTATGTATTCAAAACCGCCGGCTAGGCCGGCGGCATCCTTTTTTGAAATCGACTTGCCAGGTTTTGACTTAGAAGCCGATTTCGAGTCCCACCTGCGGACCGTGCATGATGTGATTTTCGACCTTGTAGGTGGAGATTGCATATTCGGCACGGATGCGGAAAGTCACCGTGCTTGTACGGTTGAAGAGGAACCCACCGCCTAAGCGAACCCAAATACCGGCCTTGCTATCGCCATCTGGTTCATAAGAGTCGGAGTCATAAGAAGTAACGGTGGTGGCGAATGAAGCACCGCCGCCGAGGAACGGAGTCGAACTGCCGTCTAAGAACGGATAGTAAGCCGAGAGCCCGAACGAAAAGTTCGCGAGGGTTTTGTCAACACTAATGGTTGTTTTTTCGTCGCTGTAATAACTGGTGTAGGTGTAATCTTCCGAACCGTTGTAGAAATTGATAGAAGCATCGATCTGGAAGAAGATGTTGCGGGAATCGTACGACCAGAAGATTTCAAGACCCGGCTGGAACCACGGACCCGGATGGTTGAGCATCGTAAAGCCCATAATACCGAAGCCGAAGGACTTGTTTGCGCGCGTCTTGCGGAGCTTCTTTTCTTCCTTCTGGGTAACGGTGTAAATGTCGTCGGTCTTCGAAGCAACGTTTTCCGTTCCGATATTCTTTGCCATGCGTTCAAGAATCGGGTCAAGATCGTTTGGACCCGCAGCCTTCATCGCATCGGACCAAAGAAGCTTCCCGCTTTGAGTGCCGTACAGAGAAAGGGTGACGACCACGGTTTCTCCGAGACGGGTCAAGTCTGCAAGAATGAACTTGGTGCAACCCTTTCGTTCTGCCGTCTTCTGAACATCTGCCTTGGACGGTTGAACCTGGACAGAGTCCGTCTGAGCCGGGATGACCACTTCATAACGCCCGTCCTTGTCCGCATACCGCTGGAACAACTTGGACGTTGCGTACTGGTAGTCTTCATGGATGTTGGCCAATTCGAAAAGGGGCATATAAACCCTTTCCGAAGCGAATACGCTCATTGTCACTACGGCTACAAACAACAGACTAGTGCGGAACCCCATATTAAACCTCACTGATTGGTTAGTTTGTCTAAGAATATAGTTTATTTCTTTTTCTTACGGTTAGCAAACCATTCATCAAAGCTGATAGAACGGTCTAAATATCCGTTAGGAGTCAATTCGAGGATATGATTTGCCAAAGTTTCGGCAAATTCATGGTCTTCGGTACAGAAAATGACCGGCCCTTTGTAAGCGACAAGGCCGTTGTTCAGAGCGGTGATCGATTCGAGGTCCAGATGGGCGGTTGGTTCGTCGAGCATCAGCATGTTCGAGTTCGAAAGCATCATGCGGCTGAGCATGCAACGCACCTTTTCACCGCCGGAAAGAACCTTTGCCGACTTCAGGGCTTCTTCGCCCGTAAAGAGCATACGGCCGAGGAATCCGCGGATAAAGGTTTCGTCCTGTTCTTTGCTGAATTGACGGAGCCAGTCCACGAGGGAAAGATCTTCGCCAAAGAAGGCGTCATTGTTCTTCGGGAAATAACTCGAAGAAATGGTCGTGCCCCACTTGACCTTGCCGGACTTGATGTTTTCCGGATCCTGGATCGCTTCGAAGAATGCGGTCTTGAGAGTGCCGTATTCACCGACGAGAGCGACCTTGTCTTCGCCGCCGAGGGAGAAGTTCAAATGTTCGAGCTTGACACCGTCGCCTGCGTCGAGCGTTAAATCCTTGACTTCGAGAACGATCTTACCCGGTTCGCGGTCCATCTTGAAGCTGACCCACGGGAACTTACGGCTCGAAGCCGGCATTTCGTCGACGGTCATCTTGTCAAGGAGCTTTTTACGGCTAGTGGCCTGCTTTGCCTTGGAAGCGTTCGATGCGAAGCGCTGGATGAACGCCTTGAGTTCGGCAATCTTTTCTTCGGCGCGGCGGTTCTGGTCTTTGCGCTGTTTCTGGGCGAGCTGGCTTGCTTCGTACCAGAATTCGTAGTTGCCACCGTAGATGTTGATCTTGCCGTAGTCGATATCGCAGATGTTCGTGCAGACACGGTTCAAGAAGTGACGGTCGTGCGAAACGACGATCACGGTGTTTTCAAAGCGTTCGAGATAATCTTCGAGCCAGTTGACGCATTCGAGGTCCATGTGGTTCGTCGGTTCGTCGAGCAGGAGAATGTCCGGGTTGCCAAAGAGGGCCTGGGCGAGGAGGACGCGGATCTTTTCGTTCGCGTCGAGTTCCTTCATCAGCTTCGTGTGGGATTCTTCTGGAATGTCGAGGCCCTTGAGGAGCGTGCCGGCGGAGGATTCCGCTTCATAGCCGCCCATTTCGCCGAACTGGGTTTCAAGTTCGATGGCTTCCATGCCTTCGTCTTCGGTCATTTCCGGCTTGGCGTAAAGTTCTTCGCGGCGCTTGCCGATCTTGTAAAGTTCCGGGTAGCCCATCATGACCGTGTCGAGAACGGTATGTTCTTCGTAGGCGAAGTGATCCTGCTTCAAAACAGAAAGACGTTCGTTCGCGTCATGGGTGACGTCTCCCGTGTTCGGTTCGAGTTCTCCGGAAAGGATCTTCAGGAACGTGGACTTTCCGGCACCGTTTGCGCCGATAATTCCATAGCAATTACCCTTGCGGAAAGAGAGGTTGACATCTTTGAAAAGCACGCGGCTTCCATACTGCAGACTAACATTAGAAACATTGAGCATGGCGCCAAAGATAGTAATTATTCCGAAAGACTCATAATACAAGCCTCGCGAATGCGCCACATTTCTTCGGGCGAATAGGGGAGGAACATTTCATCAAGCCATTTTTCTATGAACTGCTTGTGGTAAGCGGTTTTTTCCACGGCGACGTTTTCGGGATCCGTAAGTTCTTTGGTGTCGAGAATCGTATTTTCGAAATCTTCGATGAACTTACCTGGACGCGTGTAATCTTCGAACTTCCCGTTTTCCTTTAAGTAGCAGTGCGCTTCCGGAATGTAGTCCAGGTGAAAGTGTTCAAGCACATCTTGGACCTTGGGCGTGCTTTCGGCGCTCATTTTGAATGCGGACACCATCAGATGTACGTCGGGAATGGAATTTTCCTTTGCGATGCAGGCGAGGATCGCGTGTTTTCCGCTGCAGGTTCCGCGCCCTTCCTGGAGAACCAAAGAGAGGTCTTTGGGATTCGAGGTTCTGCCGTAGGGAAGGTTTGCCACGTAATCCTTGAGCGCTTCCCAGGTGGTAACGCCTTTTTCCTTGGCGAGCTTTGTGAACGGAGCGTTTGCTGTCAGATCGGTCATGGAAATCCTTCGATTGTTACTTTGTGTGCAAAAAGCGGTCCCGCTTGGGACCGCTTTAAGTTTTTTACTTGGTTGCGGCAGTTTCTGGCTGTACACCGTGCGATTTTTCGAGATCGCGTGCGTTGATGATGAGCATCTGCAAGCGGTTTTCGATGTTCGCAAAGCTTGTATCCGGATCGTAGTCGAGAGAGAGCACCTGGATGTGCGGGTATCTCGCCTTCACAGCCTTGGTGAGTCCTCGGCCGGAAATGTGGTTTGCCAAGCAGGCAAACGGTTGCACAATGATAAAGCTGTTGATGCCGTGCGGAGCGTTGTAAAGGATTTCGCCCGGAATCAGCCAACCTTCACCGGTGTTGTACGTCGGATCGATGATGTCGCCGACGAGCTTGACGAGTTCGTAGCAGTCTGCGTGATGCTCGTAGAGCTTGTAACGCTTGTAATGCTTCTGGATCGTCTTCGCCGCATGCGAGTAGATCTTTGCCGTGATGCCGCCGATGAGCCAGTTTTCGATCGGCTTTGCTATGAGGCCGCGCTTGAGCTTTTCACGGCGGACAACTTCGTCCACGCGGAAGAAGTCTGTCATGCCCGGCAGGTAAACTTCCATGCCGTTGTTGATGAGGTATTCTTCGATGTGGCCGTTTGCGCCGGCGTGATAGTTCATGAGAATTTCGCCGAGTAGAGCGACGCGCGGTTTGCGGTAGCTCGTATCGACTTCAATCTGGTTGAATTCTTCAATCGCTTGGTCGAGCATCCGGAGCGCTTTCTTCGGATAGGCGATATCCTTGTTCGACGTGTATGCGATTTCTTCCATGATCTTCGGCATCCACTTATCGTAAACGCGCTGCGTGTCGCCTGCGTGAAATTCATACGGGCGGCTGCGACGGTAGATCGTTTCGATGCAGTCCATCGTGGTAAGGCCCCAGAGCATGTGCAGCTGGAACGGAAGTCCAAGCTTAAAGCCCGGATGCATATCCTTGGTATCCTTACCGGTCGTGATGATCGGGACGTCTGCGTATCCCATTTCGTCCAAAGCCTTACGGGCGAGTGTTGCATATTGAACGGCACGGCAGTTTTCGCAGTTTTTGGAAAGGCCGACACAAAGCTCGTCATGCGGAATTTCCGGGTGCTGCTGAATCCACAGGAGGTTTTCACCGATGTTCACCTGTGCCGGGAAGCAGATGTCGTTATGCACGTATTTTTTGCCGAGAGCGAAGGCTTCCGGACCGCCGAGCGGGAGCTGTACCGCGTTGTAGCCGAGGGAGCGGAAGTACGCTGTCGCGAGAATGCTGAACGAATAGGAAAGGTTTGGGACGAGAACTGTGCGCTTCTTCTTGTCGGCTTCGAGGAACTTCGCCGGGTAAAGCGGACCTTCCGTTTTCGGCGGGAACTTAACCTTGCGACGGGCGCGAACCGTTTCGATAAAGCTCTTGACGCGGATGCCGACCGGGCCGCGGGCGTCACCTTCGTCGAGCTTCAACATCAGAAGTTCCTTCATGGAAACTTCATGCAGCATACGGTTCATTTCATCGGTGAGGACCGAGTCATGACCGCAACCGAAGCTTACGATCTGAACGAGTTCAAGAGACGGATCCTTGCCGGCGAGCATTGCCGCACCGAGCATTCGCATGTGGAACGTGTTCTTTACTTCCATACGCGTGTGGTGGTCGAGATCCTGGTCGAACACTCCCGGGAGAGATTCCGTCGTAAGGACAGGAATGCCCATGCTCGTGAAGTGCTGCGCAATGTTGTGGTTGATGAGCGTATCGGCGTGATACGGACGACCGGCGAGGCAGATGGCGAATTCACCGTTCTTGCGGACGTCGGAAAGGATCTTTTCGCCTTCTTCTGCAAGAGTGGATCGGAAGGTGTCGAGAGCCTTTTCACCTTCTTCCACAGCCTTCTTGAGGATGCTCTTCTTGATGCCCCAGAATTCGTGGAAGTAGGCGACGGTCTGCTTTCTACGCTGATCCGTATCGGTCCAGTGGAAGACCGGCTGGATCATCGGAATGCCGTAGTTGCCTTCCGGATCATCGGAATTGCGGCTGATGTCCGGGTAACCTTGGACAACCGGGCAAACGGCTGTCGCCTTCTTAAACTTTGTGTGATCGCTCGGCATGGCAACCATCATCGGGAAGAAGATGGAATCGACCTTCTTGTCGACGAGGTCCAGAACGTGGCCGTGGACAAGCTTTGCCGGGAAGCAGATCGTGTCGCTCGCGATGCTCTGTAGGCCACGTTCAAAGAGCTTGTAATCGCTCTGCTTACTGATGACGACCGTGTAGCCGAGAGAGGTGAAAAATGCCTTCCAGAACGGCAGGCTCGACCAGAAGTCGAGAACGCGCGGAATACCGATCGTCTTGCCGGTTTGCGGAAGGAGCTTTGCCGGGGCGTAGTCCTTCACCAAAAGCTGGTTTGTGCGTTTGACCATGTCCGGCACGGCCATCATCTTCTTTGTGATTTCGGCGATGAGCTTTTTTGTTGCCGGATCGTCCGGGTTTGCTGTCACTTCGCCGCGTTCGCAGCGGTTGCCGGTCACAAAGCTCTGGCCGTCGCTGAAGGTGACGATGGTACGGGAGCAGTGGTTTGTGCAGTATTGGCAGATCATGCCGGGCTTGTTGTCCCAGCTCAAATTGCGCGCGGCTTCGAGGCCGATGAAGGAAGTTTTGTGGTCCGGATCTTCCTTCTTCTTCTCTTCCATGAATTTTTTGGTGAGAAGGGCAACGCCGATAGCACCCATTTCGCCCGGGCGTTCCGGACGGATCGGGGTGATGCCCGTCTGCTGCTCGAACGCGCGGAGTACAGCGTCGTTTTTGAAGGTGCCGCCCTGGACGACGACATGCTTGCCGAGGGTTTCTAGGTTGCGGATACGGATCACCTTCGTGAAAACGTTTTGAATAATCGAGCGGCAGATGCCGGCAATGATGTCTTCCGGCTGCTTACCGTCACGCTGTTCCGTGATGATGGAACTGTTCATGAACACGGTGCAACGGGAACCGAGCTGCGACGGATTCTTGGCGTCGAAGGCGAGCTTCGCAATCATTTCGAGCGGAACGCCGAGGGACTTCGCATAGGTTTCGATGAACGATCCGCATCCCGAGGAGCAGGCTTCGTTCAGAATGATACCGGTGACGACGCCGTCGTGGACGGAAATCGCCTTCATGTCTTGACCGCCGATGTCGAGAATGAAGGAAACTTCGGGGCAGAGGTGCTGGGCCGCGTTGGCGTGAGCCACGGTTTCGACCGTATGGTAGTCCGCGTGGACGGCCTTGGCAAAGAGCTGTTCTCCGTAGCCGGTCGTGCCGACGCCCAGAATATTCAGTTTGCAACCGTATTCTTCATAGCGGTCGGCGAGTTCGTTCAAAGCCTTCTTCAACACGGCGAGAGGTTCGCCTTCGTTACTTGCGTAGAAGCCGTCGATGACCTTTTCTTCTTCGTTTACCAGAACAAACTTTGTAGTCGTCGAACCGGCGTCGATGCCGAGGTATGCGTTGATTTCGGAGCCGGGGAGCGGCTGCGGGTAGTTCTTGTCGGCGAGCTTGTGCTTCTGCTTAAAGAGCTCGTATTCTGCTTCGTTTTTGAAGAACGGCTCGTTTTTGTCGGTACGGGCGGCGAGACGCTTCTCGTTGAAGTGGACGAGCATGTCGAGAGAACCGTCGCGGCGGTAACCGCAGTCCTTGTCACCGAACATGCTGCCGACGGAAAGCGCGGCGCCGTAGGCGACGAGCACTTCGGAGTGTTCCGGGCGGATCGCCTGTTCGTCCGAGATACCAAGGCGCTCTTTAAAGGCGCGCACAAGCGTCGGGTTAAACGTCAAAGGTCCGCCTTCGAAAATCACAGGCGGCTTGATTTCCATACCCTGGGCAAGGCCGCCGATCGTCTGCTTTGCAATCGCGTGGAAGCTCGAAAGGGCGACGTCTTCCTTGGAAACGCCGTTGTTCAAAAGCGGCTGAATGTCCGTTTTGGCGAACACGCCGCAACGGCCAGAAATTTCATAAACCTTTTTACCACGAGCTGCGTAGGATTCAAACTGTTCCGTCTTAATGCGGAGGAGTCCTGCGACCTGGTCGATGAAAGCTCCGGTACCGCCAGCACAGACACCGTTCATACGCATGTCGCTCGCAATGAGTTTGCCCGAACCTTTGTCTTTTTCGAAGAACACGACCTTGGCGTCCTGACCTCCCAGTTCGATGGCGACTCGGGATTCCGGATGGGTTGTTCTCACGGCGAGAGCGTTCGCCACGACTTCTTGCACAAAGAAGGCGTGCGTCGCTTCGGCAAAGGGCTGACCGCCCGATCCGCAGAAGGCGACACGGAAGTTCTTATCGGGGAACAAACCGTGGGCTGTAGCCAGCACATCGTGTACTTTCTGCGCCTGCATTGCATTATGGCGCTCGTAAGTAAAGTGAAGCAGTTTTTCAGTGGCCGGATCTACAACGGCGATTTTGACAGTAGTCGATCCAACGTCGACTCCAACCCACAAATCGTTATTCTGATTGCTCATAGTGCCCCAAATTTAGAAAAAAAGGCATGGATTCGAAAGTCAGGCGGTTATATTTGGCGCTTGCATCATTTGATTATTCCGGGCTTGAATAACTCGGGGGCTAGAACTTTGGCAATGTTTCTAGGAAAAGAGTCTTCCCGATACAAGTCGCGTTGTGCAGGAAAACAGGAACCTTCCGGAGAAAAACGATTGTGTGAGTACGGTGCTCGTGGCGCACCGTTATTCTTTTAAAGCTCGGCGTTCTCTTTTGTATTCCCAAATGAAAAGGATCAAACCCGCAAGGGCCATGAGAAGGCAAAGGGTTTGTCCTCGGCTCATTCCGATCAAATCGTTGCGACCGAGGAAGTTGTCCGGTCGGCGGAAAAATTCAATGAAGAATCGGAAGATGCCATAGCCCATCAGGTAAAGCGGAAACATCTGTTTTTTGAAAAGCTTGTAATGGCTGAGCCAGAAGAGGATACCAAAAAGGATGATCCCTTCGAAGACCATTTCGTACAGCTGCGACGGATGGTGCAACTGAAAATCTCCGGCCGCCGGAAAGATCATGCCGATAGGACTTGTCGTGATTTCGCCGAAAAGTTCACCGTTTACAAAGTTTCCCCAACGTCCCCAGCTGTAGCCGAGCGGTACCGCGAGAAATCCGAGGTTCAAGGTTCCCCAAACCGGAAGTTTGTTCTTTCGCATCCCGAGAATGCCAAAGAGAATCGCCCCGATAAGTCCGCCGTGATACGACATGCCCGAAATCCCGACAAAGTAAAAGCCGTGTTCTGCACTGTAGCGGAAAGGCGTGATGATTTCAAGCGGGTTTGCAATGTAATGCGCCGGATTATAAAAGAGTACGTAGCCGAGGCGCGCCCCGATCAGGATTCCTGCGATGACCCAGGTAACAAAGCTGTCCATCTGTTCTTTTTGAATGCCGATGTTCTCTCGGACATTCGTTTTCCAGATGATCATGTAGCAGGTGAAGAAGGCGAACAGGTACATCAGCCCGTACCAATGCACCGGGAAATTCAAACCGGGAATCGTGAGTGCGATGCCGTCAAAATGCGTTGGGATAAGATTCCACCATGTCAAATCTGTCGCTTGAGTCATTTCAGTTCTCTCTTTCCCCAATAGTTGATGATGAGTGATGCTATCATGGACGAAGCTTGTGTCCGGATTTTGCCGTGGGATTGCATAATGACAAGGACAATCGCCTTGTCGGGATTGGAACGGCTCTGGGCGAATCCCATGAACCAGTCGTAGCGGCCTTCGGGGTCACTTCCGTCGAGCGAGCCTGTTTTTCCGCCGATTTCCACGTCGTCATAGATGCTTCGGGAAATAAATCGCGAGCTCATGTATTTTTTAGACGTGCCTTCGGTCGCGGTCGCATGCAGCGCTGTTCGAAGCCCGAGGTAGGCGTTGTCGCTGAATTTTTCGATTCCGAGATGGAGCGGTTTTGTCGGTGCGAAACCCTTGGCCCCGTTTTTTTCCCAGGGAATTTCAAGGGCTTTTCGGGTGACGACGGCGCGCATCATGGCTGCTGCCTGCAAGGGGGAAATCGTGGTTTCCTGTGTAAAGCCGCAGGCGACTTCGGCAAGTCCGTAACCTGTATCCGGAGGATTGTAGTTGCTACGGTTTGGAACGCCTTGCGGATAGTTGCGGTTAAATCCGAATTTGCTCGCCGCTTTTTTTAGACGGCTTGCACCAACGTTCATGCCGATGAGCGCGATGGGCGGATTGTAAGATTTGGCAAAGGCGAGATGCAGCGGAACGGTCGGTCCGCGGTAATTTTCGGGGACTTTCAGCTGTCGCTTGTAGAGCGTGTGGGCGCTGCCGATCATCGGTACTTCCGTGTTGGTCGAATAGCGCTTCGAGTCGAAAGCGGCGGCGACCGTAATCGTCTTGGCGAGGCTTGCGGCGGGGAATGTCGCGCGGGAAAGGTAATCCGGTGTGCTTTGGATGACGCTGTCCTTGCGTTCTCCCCAGGCGAGGATTTCATTCGTTTTCGCATCCACGACGAGGTAAAGGGCGTTCCTTGGGTGATAGCGTCTTAAGTAGGTGTCGAGGGTGTGGGCAAGACCTGTATCCTTTTGGGCGTACACGTGGTCGAGGTTGAACGCCTGGAAGTTGTTTTGTTCTAGATGTTGCGGTTCGAGCGTGTCGGGAAGGATGCGCTGGGGGAGGGAATCTTTGACCGCTTCCGAGTTTTCGGAAATGTCGGTTTTGTAAGAGTCCGCTTCGTCTTTGTCTCTCAGGGCGCAGCGGATACATTGAACAACGCACAAAAAGGCGAGAACAATCAGAATAACCCGGTTGATACGTCGAATGAGTGGGGGTAGAGGCTTTTGGGCAAGCATCTTCTCTATTTAACAAGATGGAAAATGGTCTTCTTGTAATATTCAAGCTCTGCGATGCTTTCGCGTATGTCGTCAAGGGCTTGGTGACGTTCCTGTTTTTCGAATTCGGGCAGGTCCGGGAACCAGCGGAAGGCGAGTTCCTTGATGGAGGATACGTCCACGTTACGGTAGTTTAGCCAGCTTGAAATCTTCGGCATGTACTTGTACAGAAACCTGCGGTCCTGCGTAATGGAATTTCCGCAAAGGAGGTTGCCGCTGTGGTCCTTGTCGTGGCCGACGGTGAACTGCTTGATGAAGTCCAAGGTCACTTTTTCGGCGGAGGCGAGGTCGTACTGGGAATGGCGGACTCGCTCCACCAGTCCGCTCTGCGTATGATGCCTTGTGTTCCAATCGTCCATGGAACTCAGGACATTTTCCGGCTGGTGGATGGCGATTACGGGGCCTTCGCCCAAAATCTTTAAATTCGGGTCTGTGACAATCGTTGCGATTTCGAGGATGACGTCATGTTCGGGATTTAGGCCCGACATTTCGAGATCCATCCAAACTAAATTCGGTGCAGTTCTATTTTGAATACTCATTTAATACGAAATTTATAAATTTATGCCGTTATTAATGAAATCCAGCCACCTTTCGGGGTGGATCACCTGAAAACAAAAGGAATAAAATGGAAGAAGTTGTTGTTACTGGTATGGGCTGCGTTTCGTCGCTCGGTAATGATCCGGATACGCTTTGGGCGAATCTTCTCGCCGGTAAGTGCGGCATCTCGAATATCGAAAAGATGGATACGTCTGCCTACGAAGTGCATTTTGCTTCGGAAGTAAAGGACTTTGACGATTCCGAAAATTTTAACGCCCGAGACCAGAAGCGCTATTCTCGTAACATCCGTTATGCGGTCTATGCAGCCTTGAACGCTGTCAAGGATTCTGGTTTGAATCTTGAACAGGTGGACAAGACCCGTGCTGGCGTAATCGTCGCTTCCGGTATGGGTGGCATGGACATCTATTATGATGGTTCTGCAGCTCTTGCTACAAAGGGCCCGCGTCGCGTGTCTCCGTTTTTCATTCCGATGTCCATTACGAACATGGCAACGGGTGAAATCTCCATCCGTCTCGGCTTCATGGGTCCGAATTTTGTGACGACCTCTGCTTGCGCTTCCTCCAACCATGCTTTGATCGCCGCTGCAGACCAAATCCGTCTCGGTCGCGCTGACGTAATGATTGCTGGTGGTACCGAAGAAGCGGTGACGCCTGTCGCTCTCGCTGGCTTTGCCAACATGCATGCTCTTTCCCGTCGTAACGACGATCCGGCTCATGCTTCCCGTCCGTTCGACAAGAACCGCGATGGCTTCGTTATCGGCGAAGGTTCTGCTATCATGGTTCTCGAAAGCCGCAGCCACGCTGAAAAGCGCGGAGCAAAAATCTTAGCAACAATTGCAGGTGTAGGCCTTTCCGCTGACGCTCACCACATTACCGCTCCGCGTGAAGACGGCGCAGGTGTGAAGCTCGCTATCGAAGCGGCTCTTCGCGATGCAAAGCTCGAACCGCAGCAAGTCGGCTACATCAACACGCACGGCACTTCCACTCCGCTCGGCGATGTGGCAGAATGCGGCGCTATCTATGACGTTTACAAGGGCGACGTGGCCAACCTGAAGATCAACTCTTCGAAGGGGATGATCGGTCACATGCTCGGTGCTGCTTCCGCGATCGAAGGCATCATCACCATCAAGTCTCTCATCGACCAGAAGGTGCATGGTTCCATCAACATCGAAGAACAGGATCCGGCGATTAAGCTCGACGTCTGCAAGGACGGCTCTGTCGATCACAAGTTCGACTATGCGATGTCCAACAGCTTCGGATTTGGCGGTCACAACAGCGTTGTGATTTTTGGCAAGGCGAAGTAATTCTCGGTTAGGATTATGAAAAAGACCCGCGTTGCGGGTCTTTTTTTGTTAAGGAGATTGTTTCTGGACAAAGTCCCTCGCAATGACACTCGACAACATGCCACTACGAGGCTCGTTTCATTGTCATTGCGAGACCCGGAGGGTCGTGGCAATCTTCTGGGTCATCGCATCGGTAGTCATCCCGAGGTTTGCGAGGAGTTCCTCGGGGTTGTAGCGGTCGTAGAACTTCTTTTCAAGCCCGTAAACCAGAACCTTCATGGAGCTATCTCCGTAGAACGCGGCAATCTTTTCGCCAAAGCCGCCCTGCACAATGCCGTCTTCAAGGGTCACCACCAGCTGGTGATTTTCCTTTAACCTTTCCAGGGTTTCGCAGTCGATGTCGCTTGCAAAGCGCGGGTTCACGAGGGTCGGCTTAAAGCCAAGTTCCTTTTCGACCTGGCGCGACAAAGCTTCGCCGCGCTGGTAAAAATCGCCAAGAGCCATGATCGCCACCTTGGAGCCTTGTTCTTCCACGCGGAACTTCACTTGTGCGTAATCCTTGTCGGCGGGGCGGTTGTCGTTCACCACGCCATTCCCCGGAACGAGCACAATCGTCGGGTGGTCGTTCTGGTCAATCGCATATTCCATCATCGCCATGTATTCCGCTTTGTTCGTGGGCGCAAGCACTCGCACATTTGGAATATTGCCATAAATGGAATTGATGTAAATGCCGAGGTGCGTCACGTCGGTCATGGTGTTGAATGCGGAGAAGTTTAAAATCACCGCAATCGCGCTGTTGTTCAGAGCCGTATCTTGCGCCATCTGGTCGTAGGTACGCTGCAAAAAAGTCGCGTTCGTAATTACCACAGGCTTTGCACCGCGCTTGGCTGCACCCGATGCCATGGCGATCGCCTGTTCTTCGGCAATGCCGCAGTCGGTGTACTGCACGGGTCCGATCATTTGCCGCTTTTCCGGGCCAAGGCCCAATGCCATCGGCATCGCTGGGGAAATCACGAGCACCTTCGGGTCGCTCTTTGCCTTTTGCACCAGATAGTTGCTTGTGAGGTCTTCATAGCTTTCGCCGCCGCCCCAGTTTACGGTCGCCTTGCCGGTTGCTCGGTCAAAAGGCGGGTGCCAGTGCCAGGTTTCCTGGTCGGTTTCGGCGGGGGTATAGCCCTTGCCCTTTTGCGTGTGGATGTGCACCACCACCGGGTGCGAGGAATCTTTTACAGATTCGAAAACGCGCACAAGGCTTGCAATGTCGTTGCCGTTCGGTTCGTACACGTAGTCGAGCCCGAAAGCCTTGAACAGGTTGTGTTCCGCTTTGCCGTTCGTGTCGCGGAGTTCCTTTAGGTTCTTGTAAATGCCGCCATGGTTTTCGGCAATTGCCATTTCGTTATCGTTTACAATCACGATCAAATTTGAACCGAGTTCCGAACCTGCGTAATCGAGGCCTTCGAGAGCTTCGCCGCCGCTCAAGGAGCCGTCGCCGATGAATGCGATAATGTTTTCTTTGCCGTGTAGCAGGTCGCGGGCGCGAGCAAGTCCCGTGGCAAGCGAAATGGAGGTCGAGGTGTGACCGATGTTAAAAAAGTCGTGCTCGGATTCATCCGGGTTTGTGTATCCGGAATCTTCGCCAAAACGCGTATCGTCGATGTAACCCGCCTTGCGGCCCGTGAGCATTTTATGGGTGTAGCTCTGGTGGGAAACGTCAAAGACGAACTTGTCGACGGGAGAGTTAAAAACGTAGTGCAGAGCGATTTCTGCCTCCACGGAGCCTAGGTTTGGACCGCAGTGTCCGCCGATTTTGGTCAGTCGGTTGAACAGGGCTTCGCGGATGTCGCTAGCGAGGGTTGTCAGGGCTTGCAGATTGAGTTTTTTGACGTCTGCCGGGGAATGGATTTGGTTTAATACTTGGTACATGCTATTATAGATTAGGCAGATAAATACTTTACAAAACAAGCAAAGTTTACTATATTTGCATCATGGAAAAAGATGATGCAAGAAAGAATGTCCAGAGCCTTCTCGAAAAACGGAAGACAATCGTAAAAATGAAGAAGGCGGGATTCAAGAAAAGCAAGATCGCAGAGACCTGCGGCGTGAGCCGCCCCATGGTGGATGCAGTTCTATCGCTTTACGAGAAAGGCGGGATGAATGCGCTCAAGCCGAAGACAAGGGGCCGCAAGGAAAGGGAAAAAAGGCTCCTTTCCGCCAATCAAGAATCCGAGATACAGAAACTAATCCGGGACAAGCGTCCCGAACAGCTCAAGTTCAAGTTCGCCCTCTGGACCCGCGAAGCGGTTGCGGAGCTTGTCCGCAGCAAATTTGGAGTGAAGCTGGCCAAGAGAACGGTCGGCGACTACCTCAAAAGATGGAACTTCACCCCGCAAAAACCGATTGTCCGCGCGTACGAGCAAAACCCCGAAGCGGTGAAGAAGTGGCTCGAAGAGGAATACCCGAAAATAAAGGCCGATGCGGTATGCGAGAATGCGGAAATCCACTGGGCGGACGAGACCGCCATCGTGAACACGGATGTCCGTGGCCGCAGCTACGCCCCCTGCGGGCAGACCCCGGTCGTGAAGGCTCCCGGATGCAGGGAGCGCTTTTCCATGATATCGGCGGTGAACAATCGCGGGAAGTGCCACTGGATGATGATTGACGGGGCGTTCGACGCGACGAAGCTCATCGACTTCATGACGGCTCTGGTGAAGGATGTGTATGCAGACGGGAAAGGGAAGAAAGTGTTTCTCGTGATGGACAACCTGAGGGTTCACCACAGCAAGCCGGTAAAGGAATGGCTTGAAGCGAACACGGACAAGATAAGCGTATTCTACCTGCCCAGCTACAGTCCCGAGCTGAATCCTGACGAACGTCTTAATGCCGACCTGAAACACGAAATATCTTCCAACGCACCGGCTCGGACTCGCGAAAAGCTACGCTCCCATGCGGAATCCCACATGAAAATGGTGAGCAACAGCCCTGAACGAGTAATCAAGTATTTTGGCGACAAGCATGTCTCTTATGCAGCATGACTATGTAAAAAATATATCCGCCGGAGCAATAATATACGACTTTGAGTTAGCTTTAAGGCAAGATAAAACGCTAAAAAGGAAACAGCTGTAACCGATTTTTGTTTTCTACGCGGGTCATGAGACTCGCAGTGCGCCAATCGAGCTTACAACTTTCGATGATGCCTTCGTCCACTGCTTCCACGACTGGATTGTAGATTTCAATGCCGTCAATGTTGTAACCATCGTACCAGCGTCTGCATTTCTCGAAATCAATGCTGTGCTCGTCGCCAAGAGCCTTCGTCTCTTCGGCGGAGAATCCCACGAACTCCGCCAGCCGCCCGAAACCCGCCATGGTGAATTCCTTGAACACGTTCAGTTTGGGCTGCACCTTGTCGCGCACGACGAGCAGAATCCCGGTGAGGTAGGCAAGGGCTATTGCTGGAGCGAGGTCGGCATTTTTGAGCATGGCAGTCGGAATGATGTCGTCATCTGTCCGCCTAGAGCGGACTGTTCAAGCTCCTTTGAAAATTTGCATTGTTCGGATTGACGTAGATACCCATCCTAACGAACATAATAAAATAGGAGAGTGAATCTTCCTTGAAGTTTCCCTTTTTATTTCAAGGATGTCGAAAGCAAACGCAAAAAATGCGCCGAATTGTGAGTGGGGCTTGTCGGAAAAATGTACCCCATTCCCGACCAGGAAATCAAGATATACATTGAGCGCGTCTTGGAATCCTTCGATGATGCCGCGAAAAAATTGAACTGGGGAACCTGTGGGCTTCAAAGGCCGGCAATGAATATCGTTGTACAAATTAACACGCTTTTCGTCGGTGAGCATAAAAATATACCCATCTTTTCCGGATGCATACAAGTGCAAGTCCATTTTTGGAAATGCGACTCCCTCTAGTATTTCGTAACTCTCATACCGCAGTCTTTTATGTGACAACACGAATGTAGAAAATAGGCGTGGCAATGCTGCACAAGGTGAAAAAGCGATGGGCATCGCAATCAGAAATTTCTATCGTTGATGCATGAAAAAAATGCTTTCCATTTTTTTGATTCTGTTCAGCTGCGGGGCCGCTTTTGCAGAAAGCGCGGATTCTACGGCTGTGTCAGGAGCGCAAGTTTCGGCGGATACGGTCCACTGGCGAGATGTGAATTTTTCGTACCGTGAAGAAGATCCGGGGATGGATTCCTTGCAGGTTTTTTCTCCGCTCAAGTTCGGTGGCATGGTGGCGTTGACAGCGGCGAGTTACGGTGCGGCTTATGGGCTTGTCTTTGCGAAGGGTTGGTGGGACGAAGAAGGTTCGCAGTTCCATTTTGAAAATGATTTTGAGTACGCGAAAAATTTAGACAAGCTTGGACATTTTGCAGCGGGCGTTGCGATTGCGGAAATTTTTTACCAGGGGTATTACTGGTCAGGCCTTACGGAGTTTCAGTCGTACGCTGCCGCCGCGGTTTCGGCGATGCTTACCCATGTAGCAATTGACGTGAAGGATGGTTATTCTCCAGAATGGGGTTTTAGCATTTTTGACGTGCTTTCGGGAACGCTCGGCGGTCTTTATCCGATGGCAAAACGTTATGTGCCGGTTTTCCAGTATTTTGATCTCAAATGGAGCTATTGGGTTAATTCCAAGGCTTATTACCGCCAGAGCGATACGGGAGTCTTTACCGATGACTATTGTAATGAAACATTTTGGTTTTCGTTGAAGGTTCATAAGTTGCTCCCGAACGGCGCTCGTAAGTATTATCCGTCGTGGCTTGCGATTGCAGCGGGCTTAAGTATTGATGAAGGCGTTTTCCAGCATAAAAAGGGCAAATATGAAGTTTACATTGCTTTGGATTACGACTTTGAAGCGATTTTTCAACCACATAAACGTTGGGCGCGTAATCTCGTCCGTTGGATCAATTACTTCAAGCTTCCGGCTCCGACCATTCAGGTTTATCCGGACGTGAAGTTCTATTTGCTGTACCCGATCAAGTTCTAAGGCGTTGAAGTTTGTATTTTATGGCTATGAAAAACGCACTGATTACAGGAATTACGGGCCAGGACGGCTCTTACTTGGCCGAACTGCTTTTGGAAAAAGGTTACAAGGTCTACGGCCTTGTTCGCCGCAAGAGCAAGCTGGATTTTAACAATGCGGAACACTTGAAGGGCAAAGTCGAATTCATTTTCGGCGATATGACGGATTCCGCATCGCTTCTTCGCGCCATGGAAATTGCAAAGCCGGATGAAATTTACAATCTCGCGGCGCAGTCCTTTGTGACGACTTCTTGGGAAACCCCGCTTTCGACTGCCGACATCAACGCGATCGGTGTGACGAAGCTCCTTGAAGCAGTGCGTCTTGTAAAGCCCGAAACCCGCGTCTATCAGGCGAGCACAAGCGAAATGTTCGGCAAGGTTCAGGCGGTTCCGCAGAACGAAACGACTCCGTTCTATCCGCGAAGCCCGTATGGCGTTTCAAAGCTTTACGGCCATTGGATTATCAAGAATTACCGCGAAAGTTATGGCATGTTCGCCTGCTCCGGCATTCTTTTTAACCATGAATCCGAACGTCGCGGTGCAGAATTCGTGACGCGCAAGATTACGATTTCCGTGGCGAAGATCAAGGCGGGATTGCAGGAATGTGTGGAACTCGGAAACTTGAACGCGAGCCGTGACTGGGGACACTCGGCGGATTACGTCCGCGCGATGTGGCTCATGTTGCAGCAAGACGTGGCTGACGATTATGTGGTTGCGTCGGGTGAAACGCACACAGTGCGTGATTTTGTGACGCTTGCATTCCGTGCTGCGGGCATGGAACTGGAATTCCACGGCGAAGGCGAAAAGGAATATGCGACGCTCCAGGGAACGGACCGAGTGCTTGTGAAAGTGAATCCGAAGTTCTTCCGCCCGGCAGAAGTCGACCTGTTGATCGGGGATGCGTCGAAGGCGAAGAAGGTTCTCGGCTGGGAACCGAAGATCTCTTATGCGGACTTGGTGAAGCGTATGGTCGAAAGCGACATGAAGCTTCTTGCTGAAGGAAAGATTTAATGCCGCGGACTTTAGTCGTCGGCGCTACGGGATTTGTGGGCGGATATCTTGTCCGCGAACTTGAAAGCGCTGGGCACAGCGTGGTCCAGGCGAATTTCCCGGAATTCAACCTGCTGAATTTGGAACAGGTCGAAAAGACAGTACGAGACGCCGCCCCTGATTACGTGGTGAATCTCGCCGCGGTGAGTTCTGTCGGTCAAAGCTGGAAAGATCCGTTGATGACCGTGGACGTGAATATCAAGGGCTCGCTCCACTTGCTCGATTCCATTCAGAAATTTGCCCCGAAGGCGAAAACGCTTTTGATCGGCAGTGCGGAAGAATACGCTCCTAAGGATTCTCCGTTAAAAGAAACGGATGCGCTCGAAGCGAGCAATCCTTACGGCATTACGAAGGTCGCACAGGAAAACTTTGCGAACCTTTACCGCAAAAAGTTCGGAATGCAGATCGTTTGCACACGCTCATTCAATCACACGGGCGTGGGACAGCTGTTGAGTTTTGCCCTGCCGAGCTTCTGCAAACAGGTCGCGGATATGGATCGGAGCGGTAAGCCTGGAAAAATTTACGTTGGAAACCTGAGCGCGTTCCGCGATTTTTCGGACGTGGAAGATGTGGTGCACGTTTACCGCATGCTTCTTGAAACGGAAAACGATTACACGGTTTACAACGTGGGATCGGGAAAGGCGCATTCCATGCGAGAACTTCTGCAGATGATTATCGACCTTGCAAAGGTCCAGATCGAAGTCGTGCAGGATCCGGAAAAAATGCGCCCTGTCGATATTCCGTACCTTTGCGCGGATAATTCCCGTGTGCAAAAGTTCTTTCGTGGCACGGACATTCGGGAGACCATTCGAAAAATGTTCTCCGCTTTCCGCAACGCTTAATGCAAAACGTTAGGAATTCAGACAGGCTTCGACTGCCTTCTGCATTTTGTCCGTCATCGCGTCCCAGCTCATGCCGAGGGCGCGTTCTTTTGCATTCGCTTCGAGCTTAGCCAAACGTTCCTTGTCGTGCAGAACGGAGGCTGCCTTTTGGCAGAAGCCTTCCACGTCATCGTTTTCGTACAGAAGCCCAGTGACACCGTCGATGACGGAATCCTTGAGGCCCGCGACGTTATTCGAAAGGGAAATGGTGCCGCAGAGGTTTGCTTCGATGTTATTGATGCCCCAGCCTTCCTTCAAGGACGGATTGATGAAGAGCGAAGAACGGCTTAAAAGGTTGCGTTTTTCGTCTTCGGAAACGCGACCGAGGAATTGTACGGAGTCTTTGACGCCGAGCTGTTCCACCATCTGTTCGAGTTCCGGACGGAAGTCTCCGCTGCCGGCGATCTGCAACTGAATGCCCGGCACGAGTTCATTCAGGCGCGGCATGGCCGAGATGACGAATTGTGCGTTTTTGTACTTCATCAAGCGGCCGACGTAAGAAATGACAGGCGGATTTGCTTTGGCTTCGGTCGGGTGGAAATATTCCGTGTCGATGCCCGGTTCCACGACAAACATTTGCTTGTAGCGAATGCCCATATCGTCGATTTCTTCTTTGGTGCTTTCGGAGATGGCGAGGAAGTTCTGGTTGCGGTAGAAGAGCGCGACAGCGCGTTCCATTAAGTAAACGTACAGGGCGATAGGGAAGACCGTTTCGCGGAAGATGGACTTGCGGAAAAAGTGCATCACCATGTGGAGGCTCTTGGTTCCCTTGAGACAAGTCGGTGTGAAGAATGGGATCTTGTTCAAGTTTTCGACAACGAGATCGTATTCTTTGCAGTGTTTCTTGACGTAGCTGTGCACGCTGAAGTTGAACAGAAATTTGTTGCCGATGCGGACCGTGCGAACTCCATCGATGAATTCTTCGTTCGGGAGCCCTTTGACGCGGTGAGAAAGGAATGTGACTTCGTAATCGCGTTCATTCAGCCGCTTAAAAATCTCGTGATGGTAAAGTTCTGCGCCACCCGCTTCCGGATTTTTGATGTCTCGCCAGTTAATCGCTAAAATTTTCTTCTTTGCCACGTAAAACTCCGTTTTATTGAAAATTAACAATTCACAATGGAGAATTATCCATTCACAATGAACAATTGTCAAAAACTGGGAAAGGAGTTTTACGTCAAAGGTAAAGGTTCCTCGAAGATTGAAGATTGCCTTACAGCTCCGCTTCGATCAGCTTCAAAATTTTGGGAATCACGACGTCTGGATGTTCGCTTGTGCTTGCGCCTGCGGCTTTTGCGTGTCCGCCACCGCCGAAGGTCCCTGCGATCTTGTTCACGTCTACGATATAGTTCGAGCGCAAGCTGATTTTATACTGACCATTGACCGGATACATGAAAAGAGCCACTTCGGTTTCGCTGACTTCGCGGATCGTGTCGACGACGGAACCCAGATCCATCGGGGTGACGTCAAAGCGCTGCATGTCTTCTGGGGTGACGTAAGAGTAAACCACTTTGCCGTCCAAGCCGAGCTTGCACTTTTCCATAGCGAGGCCCGTGATGAGGGTTGCTTTGTAAGATCGTGTGTAATAGGTGTCGTTGATGATTTGTGCGAAGTCGCAGCCTTTGTCGATGAAGTCACCGACAGCGGTCATGGTGCGCTTGCTCGTACAGCTGAACTTGAAGGCGCCTGTATCGTGGACGATTCCGAGGTACATGCTGTTAGCTGTGTTTTTGCTTACTTTGTTCGAATCCAGCAGGAAGTAAAGAACTTCGCTTGCGGAACTTGCACTGGGTTCGACGAAATTGACTGTGCATAGGTTCAGCGGATTGCTGATATGATGGTCTATGTTGCAGGTGAATTTTGCTTTTTTCAAACATTCTACACCATTTGCACCGCAGCGTTCAAAAGACGGTGTATCCATGAGGAAAGCGAGATCTACATCGCGGCCATCGTATTCGTGCAAAATTTTGTCGGCACCGTTCAAAAGATTGTAACTCGGCGGGAAAGCTTCGGCAAAAACCTGCGCCTGTACATTCGGGAAATTGTCTGCGATATAATTGTACAGACCGAGGCAAGAACCGATACAGTCACCGTCCGGACGGACATGTCCAAAAATCGCCACGGAACTCGCTTTCGAAAGTATTTCTTCAATCGTCATACAGGTAAACCTTTTTTGGAGGAAAGTTAATAATTCTAAGGGAGGGGTTAATTGAAAATTCCTGCTAAAACTTCCCATCTTCAGCATACCTCAGCTTTTCGCATTTTTTCTTTTTTATAAATTTCTACTCAAACACATCTCACATCAAGAAGGTTTTTCATGTCTCGCTTGCGCGTTTTGGTTTTTATGGGCGGTTATTCCACGGAACACGATGTTTCTGTCACCAGTGGTACCGGCGTTATCCGCGCGATGGATCGTACTAAGTACAACATTCATCCGGTTTTGATTCAAAAGGACGGAACCTGGATTTGGTCTTCTCGAGAACTTTCTCCGTATCAGAAGGATAACTTTAGCGAGAATTATTTCTACAGCTTGGAAGGTCCGAGTGCAAGACAGGAAAAGAATCCGGCTCTTTCGGAACTTCCGAGTGCAGACATCGCCTTCCTCGCTTTGCACGGCAAGTGGGGCGAAGACGGCCACGTTCAGGCTCTTCTCGAAAACTGGGGCATTCCGTACACGGGTTGCGGCCTTCTTGCTAGTGCTCTCGCCATGGACAAGGTTCTTTGCAAGGCTGCATACCTTTCTGTTGGCATCGATACGCCTCCGTACCGAGTTCTTTTCCGCGATGATTTCTCGGGCGATAAGCTTGTGGATGCGGCAGACGCTTTGGGCTTCCCGCTTGTGATCAAGGATCCGGTGGGCGGTTCGAGCATCGGCATGGGCATTGCGAAGGATTTGGACGAAGCCGGTCAGATTGTGAACAATCTCTTCAAGAATTCGAACCGTCTCCTTTGCGAAAAGTTCATCCAGGGTCAAGAAGCGAGCTGCGGTTATATCGAAGGCGTTGAAACGCCGCTTCCGCCGACCGAAATGCGCATGACCACCCGTGAATATTTTGACTTCGAAGCGAAGTATAACGGTGAATGCCGCGAAGTGACTCCGGCAGAATTCCCGGAAGAACTCACTAAGCGCATCCAGCAACTTTCCAAGAAGGCTCATCTCGCAATCGGTGGCGCTGGCTACAGCCGCACGGACGTTCGCATTGACGCAGACGGCAAGCTCTGGGCTCTCGAAACGAATACGCTTCCGGGCATGACGCCGACTTCGATCCTTCCGGCAGAAGCCGCAGCTGTCGGCATTGACTACACTCATCTGATTGATCTGATCATCGACACAAGCCTCAAGATTGAGCGTTAAAATGGAACTCGATCTCATTCTTGATACATCGCGCAAAGGGATTGCTCTTGGCATCTACGCCGCGGGGAAGCCTGTATGTGAACATTTTGAACCGGAATCCCGCGGTGAAAACCTGGGACGGATTCTCGATGCTGCCTTGGAACAGGCGAAGGTGGCTCTTGACGACGTAAAACGCGTTCTCGTGACGCTCGGTCCGGGATCCTTTACGGGACTTCGCACGGGCATCGCCTTCTGCGAAGGACTTTGCTTTTCGGGAAAACGCTCCTTGTACGGGATTTCGACTCTGAAGGCGCTGCGCTCTCTTTGCGCAGATGAAAATTCCGTCGTTGTGCTGTATGCGCGTACGGGATTCTTCTACGTGGGAACGCAGACGGAAGAACTCTTTATTCCGGTCGAAGAAGCGCTTCAAAAGTTTGAAGATTTGAAGATTGCATCTTTTGTCGTGGACCATCGTTCCGCGGAAGAAGAACGGTTGAAGGCTTTGGTTCAAAAAACGAACGCACAGCTAATCGTTTCGGAGGGAAATGAAATCGCTCCGTTTTGCAAGTTCTTTGCGGAAGTGGAACCGAACATTGTGCAGAGTGCGAACTACATTCAGCCGTCTTATTACGAACGCCGTGGTGCAGAGGGGGTTATTCGCTAATGTCTGAAGTTGCAATGACAGTCCGTGAAATGGAAGATCGTGACATTCCAGCTGTGCTCGAAATTCAAAATGCGACGCACTTTGAAAACTGGGATGAAAAGACTCTCCAGAAATTCTTGTTGAAAACGTACACGTTTGCGTTTGTGGCAGAAGCTCCAGATTCGGCTGGGAACTGGAAGCTTGCGGGTTACGCAGTCTTCTCTTTGGCTGCCGATGAAGCGGAACTGCTTGCTATTTCGACTGCGCCTGAATTCCTTCGCAAAGGCGTGGCTACGGAAATCTTTGCGGAAGGCGAAGAAGCCCTTGCCGATGCGGGTGCTCGGAACTTTTACCTCGAAGTCCGTGAGCATAATGAATCTGCTATCGCATTCTATCGCAACCTGGGCTTTGAAAAGAACGGGGAACGCGGAGGTTATTACTCTGACGGGGAAAATGCGGTCTTGATGACTCGTCCTCTTTAATGCGAGATTTTTATGAGCCGAATTTTTAAGCCGATTTCCGATATCCGAAAAGAGAAGCGCCGTGCGAAGATCGTGACGCGGACTCGAATCGTTGTTGCTGTCGTTTTGTGCATTCTTCTCTTTTACGTTTTGGTCTCTTACAGCGGCCACTGGCTTGTACGGGATGACTCCTTTGAACATGTGAACTGGGTCGTTGTCCTGGATGGGCAGAGCGGAGATTTGGAACGCTCGGATTACGCGGCAAAGCTTGTGCGCGAAGGCAAGGCGGATTCCGTGTTGATTCTTGGACGCCGTGTGTTCCGCGATAAGAACAATGCGGACTTTTATGCCGAAGACATGGAAGAAGTCGGCGGAGTCGATCCGAGCCGCATTTACATCTACCGCCACGACGATCCGAGTACGATCGAAGAAGCGGTCTCGGTCATTCCTTGGTTCAAACGTCGCGCTCCGAAGGATACGGTCTTATTGCTTACGGCCGCTCCGGCAACACGCCGTGCAGCGTTCCTCTTCAATACGCTTTCCGGTGGACATCCCGCATTCATCACGGTGGATTTGCACGATTGGCGTTACAATGCAAAGACCTGGATTTTTGAACGGGAAGCTCGCAAGAACTGGCTCCGCGAATGGGCAGCCATTTTGAATGCAAAATGGGATTTGCTCGGCGTGGATACGCTTCTTGTTTCGGACCGTCCAGTCCGCTTCCCGGAACGTTGGGAAAACGCAGTCTCTTCAAAGACAAACGTTACCCCTCCTCCTCTTTCTCAGTTGGTTTCGATCAAAAAGGCGATCGCTTCTCAGGATTCTACCGTTAAGGAAATTCAGGCAGAAGCTCAGCAAGAATCGATGCCATTACCGGATTCCCTCTAAAAAAAGGAGCTGCGGATGAAAAAGTTCTTTACAGCGCTTTCTTTGGCTTGTTTTGCAGGCTGTTACAGTCCGGAGCAGTATAAGGCTTCAACCAATCAAAATCAAACAGCGACTTCGGATTTCGGTACGCTGTATGAAATCAACGGAGGAAAGCAAATTTGCAATCCTTCCGTGACGCAGGATGAAGAAAACTATCCGGCTTCGATGCTTTGGCTCAACTTTTCGGGAACTTTGAACGTGGAAGACGCTCCGGATGGCTATTCGACGACCGGTGCGAAAACGCATGACCGTTTGACCGTTTCCGATACCGCAGGCAAGGTCCTCTGGTATTTGACAAGAGATGAAGTCGAAGGCGTGGACTGTGAATTCCAGGATCCGGAATGGACGACTCATGGCAACTTTATCATTACGCTTGCCGCTTCGAACGTAGAAGGTTCTAAGGGTTGCGACGAATTGAACTACGGACTTTTGGTGGTGAGACTTTCCGACAAGAAGACGTTCTTCCTTGCAGACAGCGGGATGGATGAATCCGCGAATCCGCACCTTTGGATTGGCGAAGAACAGGATGAAGTCGGCGAAGATGACGAACGTGCAGAATTCTTCGGTACAAATGAAGTCAAACTCGTGTACATGAATACATCGGGCAAACTTGTGTATGTGGATTATGCGAAGAGTGAAAAGCCGGTGACGCTCAAGGCTCCGAGTGTAGAAGGCTTGCTCGACGGTCCGATGATTTCTCCGGATGGAAAGTTCATCGTTTATGATGTCTTAGAATCTTCGTATTCCTGGAGCTCTTACGTGCAGGAACTTTCTTCGACCTCTTCGCCGGTGGAAATTAAAAAACTCGACGGCATGATTTCGAATCCTGTGTTCCCGCATTGGTGGAAGCTCGGTTCCCGTCTTTTTGTTGTTTGGACGGAATTTGCTGCAGGAAATGCGTATTTGAATAAGAGCGACTTAACCGATGAAAGCACTTGGACTGGAACGCTTGGCAGAACTGCGATGCGTGAAGTCACGGTGACCGCAGGCGCTCCGAGCGATGTGGCGGTGGAATGGAACGGAGATGTGCGTGAAATCGCGCCGGTTCCGCTGATCGGGGGACGTTCTCCGAGTGGACATTTTGTTTCGACGGGAACGAATAACGGTTACATGCTTTATATTCCTTAAGGAGATGGCAAGATGAAAAAATATTGGACACTCGCTCTTGCCGCTCTTTGCGGTTTTTCGCTTTCGATGCTCGTTCCGGAATCTCCGGCGACGCCATGGGAATCCATTGGCGGTTGCGGTGCTGGCGGTAGCGGTGGCGGTGCTTCGGATGGCATCAAATGGATCGGTCAGGGTGTGAATGGTGGCCTTGTCGAAACGGAAATCTTTGCCAAGGCTTCGGTCGGGGAAAATTATTCCGGATTCACCTTTACGCCGCGATTCTCTTTTAAGCCGACGTGGTCGACTTCGGTCGGGGTGACACTTCCGTTTATGACGCATAGCGGTGAAGTGCAGTACCGCACAAACCAGGCTCCGGTAGACCGTACAACGGGCGGCTTTGGCGATATCTCGTTTGATGTTTCACAGATTGTCGGCGGCGGCGGTGCTGCGAACATTTCTCTTGCGCTCACGATTCCAACGGGCCAGTATGATATCAAGCGTGGAACGGACGCTTCGCAGGAATTCCTCCCGTCGAGCTTCCAGAAGGGCTCGGGCGTTTATTCTTTAGCTCTCGGCTGGAATTACACGCGTGATACGGAAAACGGCATGTGGCTTTATTCTTTGACGTATACGCATCCGTTTAACGTGAGCTTTAGCGGTGAAAACGAATTCAACGATTCGTACTTTAAGGATTACGATACCGATGGCGACGACCGCTTTGAATATCACTTTAAGTGGTATGGTGAAAATGACTTGGGCGGATATACGCCGCCGAGTGTTTCTGCAAGCCTTGCTTACGCTTACCGCGGTCAGGAAAACTTTGTACATTCCTTTGGAATAACCTTCTCGGCGCCTCTGGGCGTTGCCTGGATTCCGTCCGAAAAGGTGGGCACGTACGATCCGCGCCCAGACCCGGATCATAAGGCTTGGTCTTTCGCATTCGTTTACGGTCTTGAATTTTCTCGTGCGGACTATCCGATTTTTCTCGCCTTCTCGCTTCCGCTGCACGACAAGTCGAATGGCGCAGATGCGGATGATGAATACGACGAAAGTGCGATGCGCAAGTGGGACTTGCCGGACTTTGGCGCGTTCCTCGAAGAATGGACTTTGGCAGTTGGCATCAAGGCTAGCTTCCTCTAAAATTGGACATAGGAGATTATTATGAAAAAACGATTTACTCTTTCTCTCGCTCTTTTAGCTGGCGCCTGGATGGTGGGTTGCAGCTCTAGTTCGAGCGCTTCCGATGAAGATTCTTCTTCGTCCTCCGCTTCTTACAATTCAGAGGATTGCACCCTTTCTGAAAAAGGCGTCAAGATTTTGCTCCCGGCGGGAGATGAAGAATACAAGATCGGTGATTCCATTACGATCGTCTTTGTTGCAAACTATGCGAATGCGAACGGTTTCAACGTTCTTTATAAGGCAAATGCGGATGATAAAGGCTCTGAACTTTTTACGGGCTCTGTAGGCGACGAATCTCCGGATGGCACGGAATGCACCGAAGTCAAGGCTCTCCTAAAGGAAGAACTCACGCCTTCGACGGAAGCTTTCATTCGCGTGGAGGCTTATAACGCTGCGAAGATTCGCGCCAATTCCAACACTTTCACAGTGAAAGCGAAGTAAATTGGACTGTACGATCGCTCTTGTCGGAGCAGGAGGCTTTGTCGGCTCGCACCTGCTCTGGGCTCTTTTGGAACGGACTCCGTGGAAAATCCTCGCTGTAGATTTGGATTTTCACCGGCTTCAAAATTTGCGGTCGCAGAAGGATTCCCGGGTGGAATTCCTATTGGCAGATATTGCCGAACCGCAGATAATCCAAATGGTTTCCCAGTGTGAAATCGTGGTGAACCTTGCGGCGATTTGCACCCCGAGCCGTTACATGAGTGAAGCGCTCGCAGTCATCGAAAGTAACTTTTCGCATCCCGCGGCCCTTGCCGATGCCTGTGCTAAAACGGGCTCCTGGCTTGTTTATTTTTCGACGTCGGAAGTTTACGGTAAAACCACTTTGGCGACAGAAGTCCTGGACGAAGATGCTTCGGATTTTATCCAAGGTTCGGTCAAGGCTTCGCGTTGGTCTTATGCGGTAGCAAAGCAACTTTCCGAACGTTACATCGCTGCGATTCCGAACCTGAAGTATTCGGTGGTGCGACCTTTCAATTTTATCGGTCCTTGGATGGACTTTATGCCGGGCGTGGATGGCGATGGCATTCCGCGGGTCCTTGCGAATTTTTCGAGTGCCTTGGTGCAAAACGAGCCGATGGTGCTTGTGAACGGTGGGGAAGCGAGACGCTCCTTTACATCGATCCATGACGCTGTGGACTTTATGTTCTGTCTTTTTGAAAATCGGGAAAAGGCTTACGGCGAAGCGTTCAACGTGGGCAATGCAAAGAATGAACTTTCGATTCGCGAGCTTGCCGTTTTGATGCGCCGCATTTATGCTCGCATTCTTTCTGTTCCAGAAGAAAAACTTTCGCCGTTCAAAGAACTTTCGGGCGAAGCTTATTACGGTGAAGGTTATGAAGATTCCCTGCGCCGCATTCCTTCGGTTAAAAAGTCCAAAAGCTTGCTCGGCTTTGAAGCCAAGATTCCTTTAGAAGAAGCTTTGGAAGAATCGCTTCGTTGGTTCCATGCGCATTATACTTCGGAGTGTAAACGTTCATGACCCGTGACCTGTTCCTGTTCATTCCGGCTTACAATGTGGAGCGGGAACTTCTGGATTTATTAAAATCCATTCCGTCTTCCGTTTTGCTGCGCACGGCGGAGCTTTTGATTGTGAACGATGGGAGCGCCGATAAGACCCTCGCCGTCGCCAAAAAGTTTGCCGATGAAGAAATTCGAACGAGCGTTCGCGTCGAAAGCTTTGCGAAGAACTCAGGTTATGGCGCGGTCATCAAAACGGGCCTTTTGCGCGCCAAGGAACTAGCCGGACTTTTGAACGTAAAATTTGCCGTTTGCTTACACGGAGACGGTCAATATCCCGCAAAGTCCATTCTACCGATGATCGAAACGCTCGAAGGATCGGACGCGGTCATTTGCCAGGGATCGCGGCATGCCTTGCAAGGTGGCCCTCGGGAAGGACGCATGCCGCTTTACAAGTTTCTCGGCGGAAAGCTTTTGACCTTTATTGAAAATTGCGTTTTTATGAACAAGCTCTCGGATCGTCACAGCGGCTTGATCGCTTACCGAACCTCTTACTTGAAAAAACTCAACTTGAAAAAGCTCAGCGGTTCGTTCGATATCGATCTTGAAATTTTAGCGACCGCGGATGCGCAAAAGGAAAAACTTTTGGAAATTCCCATTGAAACGCGCTATGCGGGGGAAGTTTCCAATTTGCGCGTGATACCTTACGGTTTCCGTGTGTTGCGCGTTGCACTTCGCCGTTTGAGAGGCTTTTATGGTTGATGTCTTGATTACTGGAGGCGCAGGCGTTGTCGGGTCAAGGCTTTGCCAAAAGTTCCTTTCGATGGGACTTTCCGTTCGTGTGCTCACGCTTCCGGGGCAAGGCGAAGTGAAGCGCCTTCCGAAAGAAGTGGAAATTTTTTACGCCGATGTGACGGACCCGAAAACGCTTTCGTATGCGTTCCAGGGTGTGCATACGGTTTGCCACTTGGCAGCGGTGATTCTTGCGAAGGACCGTTCTGCATTTGAACGCATCAATTATCAGGGAACAAAGAACGTTCTGCTCGCAAGTAAGTCGGCTGGGGTCAAGCGTTTTTTGCTGGTTTCGAGCATTTCGGTAACGTACCCCGTTTTGACGGATTATGGCCTGAGCAAATTGCAGTGCGAGACTTTGGTAAAAAATTTTGGAATTCCGTACACGATTGTACGGCCTACTTTGGTCGTGGAAGAAACCGGCGGTGCGGAATACATGCTCTTTGTGAAGTATTTGAAAAAGACCCCGATCGTCTTTTTGCCGGGCGGAGGAAAGTGCTTAAAACGCCCTGTTCCAACGGAAGATTTGGTATCGGGGATTGTAATGGCGGCGACTTCTCCGAAGGCGCTTGGAAAGATTTACGCCTTGGGTGGCTCCAAAGTGCTTTCGATGGCGGAAATGGCTCGAATTTCGCTTGAACGTGCAGGCATGCATAAAAAAATTCACAACATTCCGCTGTGGATATGCCATATTTTAGCCACTTTAAAACAGATTTTCATCCCGGGAAGCGTTTCGGCAAAGCAAGCACTTGCAGGATTTTGGTATAATGCATCACCGGAAATTGCAGATGCGGAAAAGGATCTCGGTTATAAGCCAGGGACTCCTTTTTAAACATTATTTTTTGAGCAATTCCAAAAAGAAAAGAATAGTTTAAGGAAATAACAAAGAGGTTTTTATGAATTTGAAGAAATTTTCTTCGGTCGCTTTGACGTCGGCAGCGCTCCTTTTCACGGCTTGCGGTAGCGATAGTTCAAGCAGTCCGAACCGCGAATCGGATTCTTCATCTTCGACCGGAACATCATCTTCTTCGGTAGAAAATGAAAAAGCGGCGGAAATCGATGCTCTTGTGAAAGAAACTCCGAACATGCTTTTGACGAAAAAGGGTGATGCGAACATTTGGCTTGTCGCCGGTTCCACGGGGCTTTATTCTTTGTGGGCAATTGATACTGCATCCTCGTCGACTTCTTACGCCAATGCTTTGACCAAGGGTGATATTACCACGGGAAAACTTGAATTCAGCAAGCAGGCGGACGGATTCGTTTATTCCAAGGGCGTTGCGCAGGCGGAAGCCTTTATTGAATGGCTGGAAGACGGCATTACGCTTGAGTTCTCTGTGGAAGACGACGTTTTGATGGTTTCGATCGACGGCGACAAACCTGTGGCTGTGCAAAAGGCAACGCGCAAGGTGACTTCGGGCTATCTTTCCAAGGCGGATTCTCTCGTCGGAAAGCAGCTCGAATGGAGCAACGGAGATTCTTCTTCGGTCTACCGCTTCTTTAAGAACGGCGAATATGTGCGCCTCGGATTGGATGACGAAAAGAATTCTTTTGAAGCGGGCTATTATGATGTGCATCGTCAGGTTCTTTTGATGAAACCGGTGGAACACACGGGAACCGTGAGCGTCCTGACCGCTTATACGGCAAAGGTCGATGGCGATACTTATGATTTCGACGATGGACTTGCGCTAAAATCTTATAAGGCATCGACGATGAAGGTTTCTTATCCGGATGTCGAACTTTTGAAAGCAAACGGCTGGGAATCGAAAAGCAACGATACGCTGCTCTGGACTTTAGACTTGCAAGAAGATAATCGATATCTGATTGAAGGCAAGACCGGTGTCACGGACAACACGCTCAAAATTCGTCGTAAGGGCAATTGGAGCGTTTACGGCGACTATCTGGTGATGACCGTGGATACTTGCCAGGCGGTTACTTCTGTGAAATGCCCGACGGAATACGGACAAATCACGACTCTTTCGGAAGGCGGATTCGAATTTGACAACGTGATTGAAGATCTCGAATACGCCGCCCCAAAGAAATGGACTCCTGTTATTGAGGAATAACCGTTTCTGGCCAGGGATGCTTCGGGTACCTTCCCCGAAGCTCTTTTCGTATCTCGGGGTAAGTGTTCTTCCAGAAGCCCGTTAAATCCCACGTCTTTTGCGCCGTGCGGAAGTTCGGGGCTAGAATGTCGTAGCGGACTTTGATTTTTCCCTGCGCAATCGTATGTTCTCCACGCATCTGCATCAAGTCTTCGATGCGGGCAGAGATTTCCACGGGAGCGTCTTCCTCGTAATGGTACCGCGCCTTTTTCCCGTTGGGCAGCACAAGCGTATCCGGGAACATTTTTTCCATCCAACCGATCATGTTTTCGCCGAAGTATTCCTTCATCTTTTTGCGGAAACGTTCTGCGGTCAGATCGCGCATTAAAAAGACGCCGTCCATAAAATCTTCGACGACAATGTCCATATCGTCTCCGGACCATTCGGGAAGGGAATATTCGGGGAAGTTCGCCGCGGCGAGCTTCATTTTGCAAAGAAGGATCTTGTTCGCATCGTCCATCCAAAGGTGAGAAAGACCTTCGCGCTTGTGACGTTCCATCCAGGTGCTACCGGTCAGCGCTTGGAGCTTTTTTAAAATCTGCGGGGAAGCTTCTTGCGGCTGAATTTCCTTGCGGGAAATTTCAGCGCCGTTGGACGTGCGAATTTCAAGACCGATGTAACGTTCTTGGCCCGAGCGCCAAAGCAGTTCGTAATGAACTTCGGCATTGTCGTTTTGAAGGAACTTGTCAGGCACTGGCACATAAAGGCTTGCATGCATTTCTGACTTTTGCGCGGAACTGGTGCGCAGTAAATGAAAGACGAGAATCGCGTTCGCTTCTTGGACGCTTGCCGGCGCAATCGGGAACGTGTCCGTCGGCGTCTTGTAAGCGCTTCCGCTTTGAATGGCGAGCGCCTGGGGAAAAGCTTTCAAAAGGGCTTGGATGGTCGAATCGGAATCGTTCTGGGTGAAACGGGCTGCGTCTTTTTCTTTGGCGTGGTCTGCAAGGCGTTTGAAGGTGAGGCGCGTTTCTCGGGCGGTCCGGTTTCCCTTGTGCAAAAGGTCTTCGGCAAGCTCTAGCGCATTCTGCGGAACACGATCCTTGCCCGAAGACTCTTCGCTGTCGAGAATGGAAAAAAGAGCGAGCGTTTGGTTTGAAATCCGGGAGGCTTCGAGGTAAGCCTTTGCCAAGGCAAGATCATTCAGCGGAACGTCCAAGGCTTTTTCGCCGAGTGCTGTAATGTTCCCATCGGCGAAAACAAAACCGTTTGCAGCAAGCTCTTTCAAAGCCTTTGCAGAGAACTTTGCGTCCGGTTCGGTGGGCAGGTGCAGGTCGGTGGGTTGCACACGGGCGATCTTTGCAAGAGCGGCACGTTCCAGAAGAATCGGACGCAGATCGCTCTTTTGCACTTCGGGAACGATTCCCTTGGGAAAGAAAGTCTCTTCGCGGCTGCTCCACAGTCGAATGCAAACGCCTTTTTGTGTACGGCCTGCACGACCGGTGCGCTGTACCGCATTCTGCAAACTGATGCGGCTGAGCTTTAACAGATTTTTGTTCTGCAGCGCATTGAATTCCGTGGTGCGTTCAAGGCCCGAATCGATTACGCCTGTGACGCTCGGAATCGTTAAGCTTGTTTCGGCGATGTTTGTCGAAAGGATTACGCGCGGTGCATCGGTACTTGCAAAAATTTCTCGTTCGACGGATTTATCTTGCCCTCCGTAGAGCTCGTAAATCGAAAGCTTGCCGTAACCGTAGACTTCGTCCAGGTGACGGTGTACGGTTGAAATTTCGCCCTTACCCGGTAAAAAGACGAGGGTCGTTCCCCAGACACCGTTTCGTTCCAAAGTGCGCAGTGCCTTTTCCACGTTCTTTGCAAGGGGAGTGCCTGCGGGGGAGTCCTGGTTCAAAATCTGCACGGGGAATCCCGGACGTCCGACCTTTAAGCAGGGGACCTGTAATATATTTTCGAGTTCTTCGCGGTTCAGCTCTGCCGAAAGAACAGCGATCTTCGGCACGAACGCTCTGTCTTTTGCGGACTGTTGCATCGCCAAAAAGTAGGCGAGTAAAAGGTCCATTTCGGCACGGCGCTCGTGGAATTCATCGAAGACAATCCAGTCAAAATGTTCGGGCTTGTGCAGCTCGGACTGGAGAAAATTCCCGTAGGTGGTAAAAAGGATCTGCGTCTTATCGCTGACGGCGCTTTCAAACCGGATCTTGTAGCCGATGGTAGAACCTTCCGGTGCGCCGGAAAGTTTTGCCAGGTAGCCGGAAAGGCTTGTAGCGGCAAGACGTCTCGGTTCAAGGACCGCGACTTTGGCTGTGCCGTTCTTTTCGGAAGCGAGCAGCCATGGGACAAGAGTCGATTTACCGGAACCGGTCGGGGCGGTCAAAAGAATGTTTTGACCCTTGGCGATTTCGGCGCGGATGGCTTCTGCGCTTTCGTAAAGAGGAAGCGAGTGAAAAGCGGAATTAAGCACGCGGGAAGCGGAGATGTTCGGCAGTCGCCTTGTCCGCATACGGCCAGTGGCTGTTCTTTGCCTGTCTGTCGAAGAGAAGGTTCTGGAGACGGCGCTGCAGACCCGCTTCTGACTTGCAGAAGAAGTAGACGACCTTGTCTTCCTTGGCGATGTAGAAGGAAGCAGCCTTGTACTTTGCCTTGTAGGCGGTACGGAAGGTCATGATGTCTTGCTTCTTCGGTATCACGCGGCCATTCTTGATTTCGCAGATGACGTCTGCGTCCTTCATCATGGCCTGACCTTTCTGGCGCACAAATTCCAGGTTCGGAGCGGTGTTTTTCTTGATGGTGTTCAAATCAAAGGCTCCACCACCTTCTTTTATGACGCGACGCACGGCACGGATCACGGCGACAATCGCGACCACGACGAAGATAATCAGGATGAGCCACCAGTAATTGGCAAAAAATTCAGCAACTTGGGACATATAGCCTCATCTATGTAAAAACTGTTTTGGAAGATAGAAAAAGAATTCGGAGCCCTTAAATCGGAGAGTGAAAATTTCTATCGTTTTTGGAAATTTCACAACCTAAAGAGGTACTCAGACGAAATGAAAAATTGGCGTATCGACGATTCCCGCGATCTTTACAACGTCCGCGGGTGGGGCATCAATTACTTCGACATTAACGAAGAAGGCCACGCAACGGTGAGCCCGCTTCGCGACAAAGGTCCGGCAATTGATCTTTATAAGTTGGTGCAGGAACTCGATCTTCGAGACATGCCGGCTCCGGTGCTTGTCCGCTTCCCGGACATCCTCGATATGCGCATTGAAAAAATCAATGAGTGCTTCAACAAGTCGATTCAGGAATACGGTTATCACGGTTCTTTTTACGACGTGTTCCCGATCAAGGTGAACCAACAGCGCGCGGTTTTGGAAGAAGTCGTTCGCCACGGAAAAAAGTTTAACATCGGACTCGAAGCCGGTTCCAAGCCGGAACTTCACGCTGTCCTTGCCAACATGGACAATCCGAATTCGCTCATCATCTGCAACGGCTACAAGGACGAAGACTTTATTGAACTCGCCCTCCTCGCTCAGAAGATGGGGAAGAATGTGTTTGTCGTCGTCGAAAAGATGAACGAACTTCCGATGATCATCGAAATTTCTCGTCGCATCGGAGTCAAGCCGAACATCGGTCTTCGCATTAAGCTCGCTTCGAGCGGTCAGGGCAAGTGGGAAGAATCCGGTGGATACCACAGCAAGTTCGGCCTTTCGAGTTCGGACCTTCTTTGCGCCATGGAAATCATTCGCAAGGAAAAGATGTGCGACTGCGTGAAGCTCATCCACTGCCATCTCGGCAGCCAGATTACGAACATTCGCAAGATCAAGGCGGGCCTTCGTGAAATCTCCGAATTTTACGCACAACTGAAGCAGCTCGGCATGGGCGTCGAATTTGTGGACGTCGGAGGCGGTCTGGGCGTGGACTATGACGGTAGCCGCAGTGCCGCAACCGGTTCTGTGAACTATTCTATCCAGGAATACGCAAATGACATTGTGTATTCGATTTATGAAACTTGCGAAAAGTTCAATCTTCCGCATCCGAACGTGATTGCTGAAACGGGCCGCGCCCTTTCTGCGCATCATTCCGTACTCGTGTTTAACGTTCTCGAAGCGGCAGGCCCTGCATTCTATGAAGAAGCGGAAATTGAAATCCCGGAAGATGCAGCCGATTGCATCAAGGATCTTTACAGCATTCTCAAGTGCTTGAACGTAAAGAACCTGCTTGAAAACTGGCACGATGCCATGCAGATTAACGATGATGTTCTTTCCGGATTCCGCGTGGGAACGGTCGACCTGCAGACGCGCGCCCTTTCGGAACGCTTGTTCTGGAGCGTTGCGCGCAAGGTTTGCGAACTTTCGACGGAACTGCGCCATTCCCCGGCTGAACTTTCGGAACTTCCGCGTTTGCTTGCCCGCAAGTACTTTTGCAACTTTTCGCTCTTCCAGAGCCTTCCGGACAGCTGGGCGATTGACCAGATCTTCCCGATCATGCCGATCCAGCGCTTGAACGAAGCTCCGACGGTGGATGCGACGCTTCAGGATATCACCTGCGACTCCGACGGTAAAATTGACATGTTCGTGAGCGGGGAAGGCGTCGTGAGAACGCTTCCGGTGCATCCGTTAAAGGCTGGTGAACCGTATTATTTGGCGGTTTACCTCGTCGGTGCTTACCAGGAAATCCTCGGTGACTTGCACAACCTTTTTGGCGATACGAATGCTGTGCATGTGGTCTGCGACGGAAACGGCTACCGTATCGATCAGATGATTGACGGCGAATCCGTGGAAGATGTTCTCGACTACGTGAACTTTAGCGATAAGGCTCTCGTGCGCACCATGGAAAACTGGGTTTCGAGTTCCGTGAAGGAAGGCAAGATTACTTTGCAGGAAGGCAAGGAATTCTTGAACATTTACCGTTCGGGACTTTATGGCTATACGTACTTGGAAGAGTAGGCTTATTCCTTCCACCTGCGATTCGACGTGAGGGGAGGCTTCCCTCACGTTTCATCAAAATCATCACCGGCATCCGCAGGTGCGGCAAGTCGGTCGCTCTTTCGCTGATTTGTTTAACTCCATTCGCGCCCACGACGGTTTTTTCGACTTGACGCACCATCTGGAGAATGTTGTTTACGATGAACTCCTGTATAGGGGATATTCTCTGAGCGTCTATTCAGGAAAGCAAGAAATGGGTGCGTTTGCCGACATCGACTATTTCACTTGTACCGTCAGGCACATCAAGCTATGGGACTTCTTGGAAATGGACGATTTATAGCTTTTCAGCCGGGCAGCAAATAGGGGAGGCTCCCTATTGACAACTTGTCAATAGAATCTCCTTTAAGGAGGTTCTTTTTTGGAAGCCTTTTTCTATGTAAGCAACCGATTCATCTTAACAAATCTTCCTGGCTTTGACCATTGTGTGACGCATAGGATGGGGTATTTTGGGATTCGAAAAGAGAATTGTCTTGGATTGCGTTTTGCACCTTCTTGAACACTTTTTCAAAAAGTGAGAAAGTATAGGCGCTGGAGTATGCGTCTAAATGGAGCCTATTGAGAAGGTTTTTGCGATTAAAATGGGAGGTTTTACATTTTCGAAATCAAAAAAATCGTATTTTTCTTATGTGAATTTTGCCACTTTAGCAAGATTTCTGTTGAACAATCACAATTGAATTGAAAAATAAATATGAGTCTTAAAATCGTTGTGCTTGCTAAGCAAGTACCTGATACACGAAACGTGGGTCCCGATGCCATGACGGAGCAGGGAACCATCAATCGTGCCGCATTGCCCGCGGTCTTCAACCCCGAAGACCTGAACGCCTTGGAGCAAGCCCTTCGTTTGAAGGACCAGTTCCCGGGTTCCACCATCTCTGTGCTGACGATGGGTCTCCCGAAGTCTGCCGAAGTTATCCGCGAAGCTTTGTACCGCGGTGCCGACGAAGGTTTCGTGGTGACGGACCGCCCGCTCGGTGGTGCTGACACTCTCGCTACGAGCTACACGCTCGCCCAGGCCGTGAAGAAGATTGGCGACTACGACATCATTCTCGGTGGCCGCCAGGCTATCGACGGCGATACCGCACAGGTCGGTCCGCAGATTGCAGAAAAGCTCGGCCTTACCCAGGTGACCTACGCTGAAGAAATTTTGAGTCTCGACGAAAAGGCCAAGAAGGTCGTGATCCGCCGCCACATCGACGGTGGTGTGGAAACGGTGGAAGCACCGCTCCCGCTGGTCGTGACCGTGAACGGAAGTGCGGCCCCGTGCCGTCCGCGCAACGTAAAGCGCCTCATGAAGTTCAAGAACGCGACGGTGGTTGCCGAACGCAAGCCGGAAGACGCCGAAAAGTACGAAGCCCTCATCGCGAAGAAGCCCTACCTGAACATTCCGCAGTGGGGTGCCGCCGACATCGACGCAGACCCTGCACAGATCGGTAAGGCCGGTTCGCCGACGAACGTGAAGGCCGTCAAGAACATCGTGTTCAAGGCGAAGGAAAGCCGCACGCTCACCGCAAGCGACGCCGACGTCGAAGGACTTATCAAGGAACTTTTAGACGGGAAGATTATTGGCTAGCCTATGAATAACGTATTTGTATATTGCGAAATTGAGGGCACGACCGTTGTCGATGTTTCCCTCGAACTTTTGTCCAAGGGCCGCAAGCTCGCCAACACGCTCGGCGTTCAGCTCGAATGCATCTGCGCAGGCAAGGGCCTCGACGGAATTGAAAAGCAGGTGTTCCCCTACGGTGTGGACAAGGTCCATGTGTTTGATGCCGAAGGGCTCTTCCCCTACACCACCAACCCGCACGCATCGCTCGTGGTGAACCTCTTCAAGGAAGAGCAGCCGCAGATTTGCCTGCTCGGTGCAACGGTGATTGGCCGTGACCTCGGCCCGCGCATTTCCAGCGCCATGCACAGCGGCCTTACCGCCGACTGTACCGAACTCGAAATCGACAGCTTCGAAATGAGCATCGGCGGCGTGAAGAAGTTCTACGAAAACCAGCTCTGCCAGATTCGCCCGGCGTTCGGCGGCAACATCGTTGCTACCATCGTGAACCCGGAACACCGCCCGCAGATGGCGACGGTGCGCGAAGGCGTGATGAAGAAGGAAATCGTGGACCCGAACTACAAGGGCGAAGTCATCCAGCACGACGTGGCCAAGTACGTGCCGGAAACGGAATACGTGGTCAAGGTGCTCGAACGCCATGTGGAAAAGGCCAAGCACAACCTCAAGGGCGCACCCATCGTGGTCGCCGGTGGTTACGGCATGGGCTCCAAGGAAAACTTCGACATGCTGTTCGAACTGGCGAAGGAACTCCACGCCGAAGTGGGCGCAAGCCGTGCCGCTATCGACGCGGGCTTTGCCGATTATGACCGCCAGATTGGCCAGACCGGCGTGACCGTACGCCCGAAGGTCTATATCGCCTGCGGTATTTCCGGCCAGATTCAGCACCTCGCCGGCATGCAGGATTCAGGAATCATCATCTCTGTGAACTCCGACCCCGACGCCCCGATCAACGCGATCGCTGACTACGTGATCAACGGCACCGTCGAAGAGGTCATCCCGAAGATGATCAAGTATTACAAGGCAAACAACAAGTAGGCGTTATGGCGAATTTTTACACAGATCATCCAGAGATTAAGTTCAACCTTGAAAGCTCTCCTCTGATGCAGCGCATCGTGGAGCTCAAGGAAAACGGCTACGCCGACAAGGACAGCTTTGACTACGCGCCGGAAGACTACGCCGACGCGATAGACAGCTACAACCGCGTGCTCGAAGTCGCAGGCGACATCACCGCAAACACGGTCTTCCCGAACTCCGAAGACGTGGACGCCGAAGGTCCCCACTGCGAAGACGGCCGCGTGCGTTACGCAAGCAAGACCTACGAAAACCTCGAAGCCACCCGCAAGGCTGGCCTCAATGGCGTGACCATGCCGCGCCGCTTCGGCGGCCTGAACTTCCCGATTACCGCCTACACGGCCATCAACGAAATGATCGCCTCTGCGGACGCCGGTTTCGAGAACATCTGGTCCCTGCAGGACTGCATCGAGACCTTGTATGAATTCGGCGACGAAGACCAGCGTTCCCGCTTTATCCCGCGCGTGTGCGCCGGCGAGACGATGTCCATGGACCTGACCGAACCCGATGCCGGTTCCGACCTGCAGCGCGTGATGCTCAAGGCCACCTACAGCGAAGCTGACAAGTGCTGGTACCTGAACGGCGTGAAGCGCTTCATCACGAACGGCGACAGCGACATCCACCTGGTGCTCGCCCGCTCCGAGGAAGGCACCCACGACGGCCGCGGCCTCTCCATGTTCATTTACGACAACCGTGAGCACAAAGCGACTCGTATTAACGAGTCGTGTGTGCGAGAGCGAGGCGAAACCATCGGTTCTTCTAGCGATGGAGCCGAGCGGTCGCAAAAAGACGGCGGCGTGAACGTGCGCCGCATCGAGAACAAGCTCGGCATCCACGGAAGCCCGACCTGCGAACTTGTCTACAAGAACGCGAAGGCGGAACTCTGTGGCCGCCGCAAGTTCGGCCTCATCAAGTACGTGATGGCACTCATGAACGGCGCCCGCCTTGGCATTGCAGCACAGTCCGTGGGCATCAGCCAGATGGCCTACAACGAAGCTCTCGCCTACGCCAAGGACCGCAAGCAGTTCGGTCAGGCCATCGTGAACTTCCCGGCCGTCTACGAGATGATTTCCAACATCAAGGCTCGCCTCGACGCAGGCCGCGCACTCCTGTACCAGACAGCCCGCTACGTGGATATCTACAAGGGCCTCGAGGACATCGAGCGCACCCGCAAGCTCACCGACGAGGAGAAGGCAGAACTCAAGCTCTACCAGAAGCTCGCTTCCGCTTGCACTCCGCTTGCGAAGGGCATGAACTCCGAATACGCGAACCTGAACGCCTACGACAGCATCCAGGTTCACGGCGGTTCCGGCTACATGCTCGAATACGCCTGCCAGCGCCTCTACCGCGACGCTCGTATTACTTCGATTTACGAAGGCACGACGCAGCTCCAGACCGTGGCAGCCCTCCCGCACATCAACACCGGCACCTACAGCCAGATGCTCGAGGAACTGGAAGCGGGCGAAGTGGCCGCCGAATACGAGAGCCTCAAGGCCCGCGCTAAGGCCATGGACGCGAAGTTCTACGAAGCCGTGGAATATGTGAAGGCGGCTAACAACAACGAGTTCACCGACCTCTGCAGCCGCCACCTCTACGAACTCGCCGCCAACTGCGTGATGACCCAGTTGCTCCTCCGCGATGCAACCAAGGCGCCCGAACTGTTCGAAAAGAGCATGAAGGTGTACCTGAACCTCGCCGAAGCCGAAGTCGCCAAGCACTACAACTTCGTGAAGAGCGTGGATGTGGAAGCGATCGCGAATTATAAGAAGGCGTAAGTAGTAGTCAGTGGTTAGTGGCTTGTGATTAGTGAATAATCGCGGCTTCGCCGCCTACTGGCGATGTCATTCCCGGCGCCTGTCCTCGCTTGACGGGGATGACCGGGAATCTCCCTTTAAAGCAGAAAACCTCGGATTTTTCATCCGAGGTTTTTCTTTTATTCTAAATTAATTTGGAACTATTTCAGCACAACATTTTTCCCGCTGACAGAACCGTTGTGTTCGATAGTCACCATGTAGCGACCACTCGGAACATTTTCGGAATTCCATTTCAGGGAATTGTAGCCGGGCCGTGCATTCTCGCTAACAAGCGTTGCAACCACGGCACCATCGGCATCCATAATGGAGATTACAGCCCTGCCAGCAGATTTCAATTCAAAGCCAACGGATGTTCGGCTAAGCCCCTTCAATGTTGCAGAAGCATTCTTATTCAAATTAGGTTGCTTTATCTTGGGTGCAAACTCGTCTGCCTTTTCGACATAGATTCCGTTCAGCGATTTAGCGGAAACAGGCGACTCAGATTTTACCAAAGTTCCGTTTTGCAGTACGGCTACAAGTTGTTTGCTACTTTCAGTCGCACTGGCGTATGTTTCAAGTTCCTCCGCATTAAATTCGGACTTGTCACCATACCAGGATTCGACACCTTCGCTTTCCAAATCCTTTACCGTAATTTGAGTGCGGCGAAGAGTTGCCGATAGCGTATCAACGCCACTTACAAAGGTAATCTCAAGCGGCTTGTTCTTTTGACCGCGAAGTTTCGCCTTCGACTCTTCGATAGACTTGCCTTTGAGCGATTCTCCATCGACAGCAATGATAACATCATTTGCTTGCAGTTTTGTTTCCGCAGCCGGTGTGCCGGGGATTACCTCTGCAACCTTAACGCCGTCGCGTACCTGGTAAATTGACACACCAATGCCACCGAAAGATTCGGAAGCAAGAAGAGGTGCAGTAAATAAAGTTATCGCTATCACAATTTTTTAAAGTTGTCTTTTTCAAATTTAATCTCCTAAAAGTTCAGAATTGCACCAGCTCCGAAGCCAGCGCTTGCAAAATTGATCATGGGGAAAAACATTAATTGAACCGAACCCATCTCTTCCTGCCCCTTTTGTAGTTTATATTTATTTAAGGAATCTTGATATTCATCTCGCTTTATCGCATGCTTTTTATGAACATTATATTTATAAATATTATATACAAGAACAGGAATGCCTACAAGATAAAGGGGAATTGAGATTCCAAGCATAGCGCCACCAGCTATTGCAGTAAAAGTTTCATCTCCAGCATCACCACTTTTGTGATTAAGTGCATATAATCCGCCTATTAGAAAATAAGTTCCAACTCCAGTAAGTCCGCCACCAACGGCTATACCAGCTATATTTGGTCCATAAGAAGATTCGCTATTTTCTAAAGAAATTAATTTCGCATAGATATCCACACTATCTATTTCTATAGCAGTATTTTCACTATTCGATTGCAACAAAGGTTGTTTTAAGCCCTGCGTACCATCTGCAGCATATATAACTGAGACATAAAAAAGAAGTAAGGCGCAAATTCGTTTGCAAATTTTCATTTCAAATTTCTCCTTATTATAAGAATGCCTCCATGCTTAGTTTGTACTCTAAAATTGGTTTTCATTGAACTAATAAGCCTTTGGGGTTTATCACCACAAGCATCCTTTATATTAAAGGAAAAGATTTTTCCCGCCGGAATATTTTCACATTCAATTGATCTAAAAAATTCTCTTGGTGGGTGTCCCGTTTTCACGCCATAAAAAAGTTTCGACTCTCGCCCCCAAAACTCTTTGTTTGAATTAAAAGTCATATTTTCATAGTCACTATATTCGCCTTCAATCCAAAAATATTGTTTTTCTGATTCCAAATCCATTTTAATGTTAATTTCTACATTATCTTCTACTTTTCCAATAGAATATGACATTTCAACATTCTTAACAGAAATGTCCAAAAGCTGTTCGGATTTAGTAACATAACTATTCAACAGAACACCATATTCCTGTTTCCATAATTCTATTTCACCATCTATATTAGAAAAAAATTTCTTAATCGTTGAAGTTATTGAATTATTTGTTATCCCCGCAAGCGAAAAAATGGCATCTAAAGTTTTTCCGATACTCATTACCGTAACATACGCATCGTTAAGACTCGACTCGCGCACAATTATCACATCCTTAAATGGGATCTCTCCTTTAATTAATCCATTAGATATTATTAGTGTCCGGTAAAAAATATAGCCAAAAATAAAAATGGCAGGTTCCTCAGGCGAAGAACCTGCCCGTTTTGTTTTTACCTTGTAATTACCACAAAACAAAGGGAAACAAAACGCTATGGCCAAAAGTACATTTTTTACCGGACAGCCGGTCTTCGCGCAACTCTGCAAGTATCTCGACAGGGACGAAATCCTCAGAATCAGCACGGAATCCGGCGGAGAACGCTACAGGAAGTCCTTCGACGCATGGACTCACCTGCTTTCGATGCTCTATGCGGTCGTGATGCGGTTCGATTCCCTGCGGGAGATAGAGGCGTCTGCGCTGACATTCGTGAGCAGAATGCCGCACCTGCAGATGGGCTGCGTGCCCAAGCGGAGTACGCTGGGGGACGCCAACGCGAAGAGAAGCGAGTCCATCTTCGGGGACACCTATTTCAGCCTGCTAAGGGCGCACAGAAGCCGACTTTTACCGGACAGCCGCCTCAACGGGCTGCCCGGATGGCTGGGACGGCTCAAAATCATCGATTCCACAACGGTGACGCTGTTCTCCAACCTGGTTTTCAGGGGTGTCGGCAGGGACCCGAAAATTGGAAAGAAGAAAGGCGGCATAAAGGTCCATACAGTCATCAGCGCGAACGAGGGGGTTCCCGGCGACATCAAGTTTACTTCCGCGGCCACCCACGACAGCTTCATGCTCAAGCCATGCGACTTTGACGACGGCGACGTGCTCGCCATGGACCGCGCCTACATCGACTATGAAAAGCTGGAGGATCTGACGCAGCATGGCGTTACCTACGTGACCAAGATGAAAAGAAACCTGACCTACGAGACGGTCTCGGAGAGCGTCCTGCTCGACGATGGCAGGTACCGGAACAGGTCGGTCAGGGACGTCGTGTTCCACAAGGGCGCTACAACGCATAGGGCCCGGATTATCTCGTACACCGAGACCAAGACTTCGAGGAGAGGGAGCAAGGAGCAGGAGGTCCAGCTGCTGACAAACAGCCACGATCTCGGCGTGGATGAAGTTATCGCCATCTATCAAAGGCGCTGGCAGATCGAATCGCTTTTCAAGCAACTTAAGCAGAACTTTCCCCTGCGCTACTTCTCTGGGGTGAGCGAGAACGCCATCAAGACCCAGATCTGGGTAACCCTCATCGCGAACCTTCTCCTGACCCTTGTGCAGCGCAGCCTTGAACGGCGCTGGAGCTTTTCCGGACTTGCGACAATGATGCGAATAATCCTGATGCTCTACATTGACATGTTTGACTTTTTTGAACATCCCACAAGGGACTGGGAACGCATGCTGCAGCATCCACCTTGCCCATCGTAGCGTCCAAATTTCTAGGGAGGGGGCTTGCAACGGCAAAGTCAAAGTCTAGACCGCGTAAATTCTGGGGTTTAGACGTTTTGAAAATTTTCTCCGGACACTAATAATTAGATATATATTCGATATTTCAGATAGAAAATCTGAAGTAATCGTCATATCGTAACCAAAAGCTATCTTATCCTCCCCTTGTATATCAATCCCCATGCTTTTTACTACTAATGTTATATTTCCCAATCCATCCACGGGAATTTCGTGTTTTCCAGCAAAATATGACATAATAATATTATTTATCGCAACTTCGCCAACACGAGTCTGAATTTTAATAGATGCAGATGTCAGCTACCCGTTTTTACATCCATTTTGTTCTGCTTCATATCAGCGACCCAACTTTTCGCACTAGTGTACCAAGTGCCAACCAAAGCTCCTAATAAAAGCCATAAAGTAATGGGCCAGTCCAAAGCCCTTCTTGTATAAATCGCGAGAACCAGCAGGGCAATAGATACAACTGCAATCATTATCGGGAAATTTTTACAAAGGGATCGAAAACATTTTCCATCGTCGGGCTCCGGATTACGCGCTTTCTTTTTCCGCACGGATGACGCCGAATTTCCCTTGGGAATAAACGCAGTCCACGATTTTAAAACCGCTCTCTTTCATCCAGTCGATTTCCTGACGAATGGAGCATTCCCTGTCCGCCTTTTTGCGTTCCATCCAACGGCAAAATTCCTTGTCGGACAATCCGGAGGACTTGACTTGCGTCACCCAGTATTCTTCCGTCTTTCTATTGATTTCGGCGTTTTCCGAAGAGAACTGGTCGTAATTGACAAAAACGCCTCCCCGGGAAAGGGATTCAAAAATCATTTTGAAAAGTGCCTTTTTTTGAGCGTGTTCCAAATGGTGAATGGATAGCGCCGAAACGACCAAGTTGGGCGAACCCGCCGGCAGTTTTTCCGAGTAATCCGCAATTTCGTATTTCACATTCGGCATTCCGGCAAAACGTCTTTTCGCTACATCCAGCATCTCTTCGGCAAAATCAACAAGGACAAACTCCGATGCAGGAAAATGCGGAAGCCAAAAAGAAGACAAAATTCCCGTTCCACTTCCCAAGTCAAAAATCAAGGCGGGCGCCCTGTCCAAGGATTTCGCCACGAAATCGGTCGACGCGATATAATAATCATCAAAACACGGGATGAATTTTCGGCGGTTCTCGTCGTATTCCTTGGCAACCAAGTTAAACTGTTCCCGGACGCCCATTCCAAATCCTCTCTCAAGAAAAACGTTTTTCCCAAACACTAGTGTCACTAAAAATTTAACATAAAAAGAGATTGTCAAAAAGGTCGAGGGATTCATCCTCGACTTTTTCTTTTTTCAGGATTTTTTACAGTCAGAAGTTCCTGAAGTGGGGCCTTGTCGGTCAGCGAAATTCCTAAAATCTGAAGAATTTCGTAAAGAGAACGATTCAATTTCATGTCGTGGTGAACAATCGCGACGAGGCAATAGGTGATGATGGCTACATGGATCTGAATCTTCACGACATTCTCCGACGTGCCCCAGATCTTCTTGATTGTCAGGTGCTGCTTCAGCCACTTGAAGAACAATTCCACCAGCCAACGATTCTTGTAGAGTTCGGCAACCCGGCTTGCAGATATCTTGTTCGAATTTGTAAGGTACGTGAACATCCTCTTGTCCTCCGCATCATAGCATTCCACTATGCGGAGCGGCTTGTCATAGAGTTTCTTCGTCTTGGGTCCCGTCAGGGTTATCTTGCAATCCTTCAGAATGTTGTCAGCAAGATTTTCCTTCGATTCCGCAAATTCGAATAGCATGTTTGTCTTGGCTCTGACAACAAAGAAACAGCCCATGGAATCAATCCGTGGAAGACGTTCGAAATCATTGTAGGCCCTGTCAAATACGTAATAGGAGCTTGTTTCGTAGGGGATGAAGTCCATGGCCTTCACGTCGTTCATCTTGGCTTCCGTAATCAACAGGAACGAGGGAACTTGAGTTTCGACATCAAGAAGCGTATGAATTTTGACGCCGCCCTTTGTCGAGCGAAACTTCGCCCATTCGAAAAACTCCAGACAGAGATCTATCGTCGTCGAGTCGAATGCATAGACATATCCCCTGAACCCGAAAATTTTCTTTGCCCGTTTTTTGCGGGCGAGTTCAATCATGTAATAGGCGAAATCCTCGAAGATGCGGAAACCCCTGTTTTCGTTAGCCTTTGCGAGATTGCTCCTGGTTACATGACGACCAGCACTGAGATGGTAACATTTTGAACGGTGCGCATCAAAAGCGACAATCAGGGCGCGCAGCTCATCGCAATTGGACAGTTGCCCGAACATCAGTGCCAACAGCTGGTTCCAGCAGGTAAAATGCTTGACATAGCGGTCACCGCTGTACTTTTGCACGATTCGGTTAAACTTACTTCTGTCTAGGAAGGAAACCAGCCGGGAGAAGACGAATAGATCATTAAACATGCCCTCATAGGTATGTTTTCTGCTAGAAAATTTCAAGTCCGTTCGGTTTCAAAAATCGTCTCTAGCCCTTTATTTATGCGGGTCCTAGGCGATTTGCTTCATTTTTTAGTGGACAGCAGTGAGAAGTTATATTTCCGTTGACATATTGAATTAGAGTAGTACTCTTGTTCCTATACCAGAAAATCTGGTAAATTTACCTGAGCTTCCAATATATAAGCCGAGCCACATCATGCCTTTTCTTTTTTTCTGAAAAAGTAGGGCCTGCTAAAAATGTCATTCTGGAGCCATAGGCGATAGAATCCATTTTTAAATAACTTGAAAGACTTGCAATAGCTGTTGGAGAAATCAAAAGTTGTACATGAAATTTACTCGCCTTTAAAAGTTCCTCAGAAACCTGGGGCGGAAGAATGTAATTACGAATATCAACCAGAAAACATTATTTTGGATGGTTTAACGAAACGTTTAATTTTCGGCGTGTTTCGTGGATGCTGTGTCGTTCCCGAGTAATTCAATTGTTGCTGCGATGCAGACAAATTCATCCTTTTCGCAGAATGACATTGCCGCAATTCAGTCGAACTTAATCACTTATCCTCATTGCGTTTGGAAACGGGTTTCAGACGAGTGGGGTAAGTAGACAACATTCAAAGGAGATTTTTTATGGGGCGAATTTAAGTCGCCAATGTTTTCCTAGCCTTACAATTCGTGGTAGTATGGGCAGATGTTTTCGTAATGGCCGTCTTTCATTCGAAACCCTTTAGGGATGGTGCCGAGCTGGACAAATCCGAGACGTTCGTACAGGTGGCGCGCATGAGTGTTGCTTTCGACAACGGCATTGAACTGCAAGACTCCAAATCCGTGCTTTTTAGCCTGTTCAAGGCAGTCCTTCACGAGCATTTCGCCGATATGCTTGCCTCTGGATTCTGAAGAAACCGCATAGCTTGCATTAGAAATGTGACCGCAACGGCCCACGTTGTTCGGGTGCAGAATGTACAGGCCGAAAACTTTGCCTTTTTCTTCGGCAACAGCGCAGTAGGTCTGTGCCGCAAAGAATTGCTTGCCTGTTTCGGGCGTGAGCGGCTCCTCTTGCGGAAAGGCGATGCCTTCTTCGACGATTTCGTTCCAGATGCGGATCATTGCCGCAAGGTCGGCTTCATTGTATTGTCTAATATGCATGACAGAAATTTAAAATATAATGCTTTCGGTTTTCGACTATTTCGATTTCCGCTCGAGTAGGCATGTGTATTCCGCAGCGCGAATGAAATCTTCTTGATGCTCGATTGCAATGACGGTATGACCGTTTTTGCAAAGCTCTTGGATGAGAGCGATCATGCGGTCGATGTCGTTCTTGTGCAGGCCGCGGGCCGGTTCGTCGAACAAAAAGAGCGTGTTCGGGAACTTCGCACGGGAAAGCGCGAGCGAAAGCTTCAACCGGGCCGCTTCACCGCCGGAAAGATGCGTTGTCGGCTGACCGAGCCGCAGGTAACCGAGGCCCGTGCGCACAAGAGGCTGTAAACGGTCCGAGAACTTGTGCGCAAATCCGAAAATCGCAGACGCCCGTTCCACGGTCAAGTCTAGCACGTCCGCATACGAGAGCGTTTTAAAACGGATTTCTAGAATTTCATCGCGAAAACGTTTGCCTTGGCAGACCGGGCATTCGGATTCTTCATATCCCGAAGGATCGCGCAGAATTCCTTCGCCCTTGCAGGTTTCGCAACGTCCGCCCGGAATTGTTGTGCTGAATTTGGATGCGGTAAAGCCTTTGACTTTGCTTTCGGGGAGTCCCGCAAACAGCTCGCGCAAGAGCGGTGCAATGCCTATGGCGCTCGCGATGGAACTGCGCCGGTTGCGGAAAAATCCACGGGTGCTGAGCAATGAAATATTTTGAATGCCGAGCTTTTTAAAATCGCCCTTAGCAAATCGCGGTTGGATATTTTCAAAGAGGACAGTGCTTTTTCCGCTGCCGCTTTCGCCCGAGATCACGCTAAAATGCCCGACGGGAAATTTGGCGCTCACCGGTTGCATATCGTACTTGGCGAATTTTTGCACGGTGATGTGTTCCGCATCGGGAATCGCGGGCTTCTTTTCGGCTTTCTTGGCTTTTAAGATGTCGCGGAGCCAAGCGCCTGTCGGCGAATCCTTTTTCGCCATCAGTTCTTGTGGGGTACCCTGGAAAAGAATTTCTCCGCCGAGTTCTCCTGCGCCAGGGCCCATTTCAATTACTTTGTCCGCTTTTTCAATCAGAATCGGATTGTGTTCAATCAAAACGAGCGTGTTTCCGCGGTCTCGGATTTCTTCAAAAATCTCCCAGAGCTTTTCGACATCGGTCTTGTAAAGGCCGCTCGCCGGTTCGTCGAGGCAAACGCACATTCCATCCAGATGTCCGGTCGCGAGGGGCGAAAGACGCAAACGTCCGAGTTCACCGCCCGAAAGGGTGCTGCCGATACGGCCCGCGCCGAGGTAGCCGAGCCCGACTTTGTTCACGGCGTGGATGCGGGCGTAAAGCATGTCGGCGGTGCTCTTTAAATGTTCGGGCAAGCGTCCGTTAAAGAGCTTGGGAAGGAGCGTGTCGAGAGTCGCAAAGGAGGATTCGAGAATGTCTTGCCAGGAAGTTTCGCCGACAGTCGAAGCAAGGATTTCTTTTTTGAGGCGCAGGCCGTGGCATTCGGGGCAAACGTCCGGGTCGCGATCTTCCGTTTCGCTGTAGATTTCTCCGTCGCCGTTGCAGCTCGGGCAGCGGAACTTGGGAGAATGTGGTGTAAAGTTGCCTGGTTCGAGCGGTGCGGCGGTCGTGTTGTGTTCTTCGCAGAACGGGATTGTGCTAAAGGTGGTGCGCGTTCCGCCGTTGTCTAATATGACTTTTGTATGCGAAAAACGGAGCGTCGCATCGACCGCTTCGGCGATGCGGGTACGGACGCCTTCGCGGATGATGACGCGGTCCAAAATGACGAACAGTTCCTTGGGCTTTGACTTGCGTTCTGCGGGGGTCAAGTCGCCGAGGGAAAGACTCTTGCCGTCCGCAAGGACGCGTGCATAGCCTTGGGAAAGGAGCGTTGCCGACAGCGCATCGAGCGTCAAATCTAGAACGTCGATCGGGGCGAGGAACTGCAGACGGCTTCCCTGGGGGAGGTTACAGATTTTGACGATGATGCTTTCACGGGAATCGCACTGCATCGGCTTTCCGCAGACAGGGCATGCGGGGCGGGCGAGAGCCGCCCATAAAATGCGCAGGGGAAATTCACATTCCGAAAGGGAAAGCGGACTCGATTTGGAAGGAGCGTCCCCACGGGAAGCGGCAATGGCGATGCTCGGGCGCAAGCCTTCTGCATTGTCCAAGGGAATGCTCGTTCTGCCGCCTAAAATTTTTAATGCGAAGGGGCTGAGCGTTTCCAGGTAACGCCTGCGGCTTTCTCCATGCAGAACGTCCATGACGAGCGTGGACTTTCCGCAGCCCGAAGGACCGCAGACGACAGTAATTTTCCCGAGTGGAAAATCCGCGTTCAGGTTGCGGAGGTTTCGAAGGTGTGCGCCGCGAAGGGAAATGTTCTGGTCCATTTCAGACCTCAGTTTTCGCCCCAGTTGATGAAGATAGCGCCGAACGGAGTGTTGAAATCACCGTTGTCAAAGCCGTCTTCGGAAATGCCGAGGAAGAGCCTGTAACCGCCGCCGATACCGAATTCGAGTGCCGGGGTGATCTGGTAATTAAAATGCAAAGCGGCGTCGGCGACAAAGAAGCCGTCTTTCGCCTTGGAATTTTCGGTTCCTTGAGTCTGGATGCTGCTAAAGCCTGCGCCAGCGGTCACCGGAATCGAAATGGAGAAATTGCCAAACGAAACGGGTTTGAGTTCAGCGAGAACGCCGAGCGAATTATAGTCCACTGCGATGTTTTTGCCGTTTTCCTTGGTGTTCACATCGTTTGCGACGGTCGCCGCATAAAGACCCAAACGAAAGTTCGGGTTTAAGACAACGCCCCCGTGGATTGAAAAGTACAGGGATCCGTCTTCGACGAGCAAAATGTTGTTCGCTTCAAAACCGACAAAAGCTTTGAGGGAATGGTCGGAAGCGACCGCGTCCGTATCGGTCAGAGTGCTGATTTCGGCAAGAGCCGGGGACGCAAAGCAGGCGAGTGTGATAAAAATCCAAAAAAGTTTTTTCATAATTTACCTTCTTGCCGTACCCAGTTCCATTTTTTGGCTCCGGATTTAGGCCAGCCATAAATAGTCCACACGATGCAGTTCCCGTAGAGCATGATCGCCCAGAATCCAAAGGCGAATAAAAGAACGAGCGGAATAAAGGCGAGGGAACCGTAAAAAAGCGACATGCGGCCGACGATGCCCTGCTGCAACATAATTAGAATGATCAGGTAAATGCAGGTGCAGACCCAGATGCCGATGCTCACGAGAAGCGATGGCAAAAAGAGCTTCTTATAAGAATAATGTCCCTTACGGTAGGGAAGGAGGAAAATGGCAAAAAAGATTAGCGCGATGAAAATCACATCGATCGCCACAATCCAGAATGCGCTCATGATTTGCGGAACGGTTTCGATGGTCAAAAAGCTCACATTGCTTGCGATTTCAAAAAGTCCGCCCTTGATATGGTTCACAAACATCGCAAAAAAGGCAAGACCGAGAGCCGCGAGAAGCAAAAGAGGCGTATAGGCGACAAACTGTTTTAAAAAAGGTCGGGAAGTTTGGTTTTCCCAGACCACGTTCATGTTGATTTCCAGGTTCCCAATCGCAAAAATGTAGGTGATGAAGAGGGAAATCGAACCGACAAGTCCTAAGGTTCTCAAATGGATATGTTCCGTATTCTCGAGGAGCGGCATAATGTCGTCGAGCGGAAGTCCGAGTGAGAAGAATTGGTCAAGGATCGGCAGGTACGTGTTGAAGAACGAGCCTAAACCGAGGGAAAGCGAAATCGCCGTTAAAAGGATAAAGAAGGGGATTACCGCAAGAAAGGACGTGTACGTCATGGCTGCCGCGCGGATCGTCCCGTGGTGGAACAGGAATGCTTTTGTCGAAATGATCAGCACACGAAGTGGGATAGGCCAGTTTCGGGTGAGGCGATCAATAAATTGTTCAAAATCCATTTCGACAAGTCCTGAATGCGTGTGTAAAAACTAAAAATAGTAAAGATTATTATACTTGTTATGTGAAAATTGGCGTTCTCGGCAGCGTTTTACTTTGTTTGTGCTTCATTTCCTGCGGCGGGGAATGGATTGCAGGGGATTCTTCGAAGGTTTCCTGCAATCTTTCTGAAGTGCCGTTCCGTTCTGCACAAAAAATTTCCCTTTCGTCGGACGGGGAAACCCTTTACATTTTGGACCGTTACAACGACGTGTATGCGTATACGCGGAACGATGCGCGGACATGCGCCTTTGAACTCTCGCGGACTTCGGAAAATCCCGATGGCGAAATTCCGGTGAATATGGCGCAGGACATTGCGAAGGTCGGTTCCTGGCTGTATTATTACGACGGGATTTCTGTTTTGCGCTATGACGATGAAGATTGGATGTGCGATGTTTCGCTGAATGCGATGGCGCTGACCGCTTCGTATATTTATTACGCGCCTTCTGCGGGACTTGCGCAGTTGAAAATGAATTCGACGGGTTGCGTCAAGACTGGAATTTCTTATTCGGCTACGCGTGTGATGGCGCTTGATGTGATGTCGGATTGGATTGTGGCAGTGGAAACTTCGGGAGCGCTTACAGACTCGCCAGAGCGTGTCTCGATTTATGATGCGGATGGCGGCGTCAGGACGCGTGCGGCTTTGTCGGCGAGCGATACAAATAATTCTTTACATTTCTGTTCGGCGACCCGTGTGCGCTTTGGGGCAACCTTTTTTGCCCTGTTGGATGCGGAATGTGGTTATCTCGGCGTGTTCAATTTGTCGGGAGGGTTGCAATATCGAATGGATTTGACGGAAATCGGGGTGCGGAATGCGGTCGATATCGACATAATCCAGGATGATCTTTACATTTTGACGTCTAGTACAGTCAATCCTTTGATTTATTTAGATCTGGCTTCTTACGCTTTTGGCGAAGAATAATTATAAATTGAGAGAGTATGTACAAGTTCAGCTTTTTAGTGAATCCGATAAGTGGAGGTGGCCAAGGTAAGGTCATCCTCAACTTTGTACCGGAAATCATGCAGTCCATGGGATTTGAAGATTCCGAATGGACGGCTGAACTGACCAGTGGAAAGCGTTTGCGGGAGCAGATCCGTGAAACGGCGGAAAAGACGGAAACCCTGATCGCGGTAGGCGGTGACGGGACGATGTCGACGATGCTCTCGGTGATGCTCGAATCGGGCTTTGCACAAAAAGTGCGCATAGGTCTGATTCCGCTTGGAACGGGTAACGATCTTGCCCGCGTATTGAACCTTTACGAAACCTTCGTGAACAAGGGCCTTCTCTTTTTGGTGCGCAGGCTTGTGCAGGCAAGGCATCGCCCGTTCGACATTTGGAAGGTAAACGGTCAATATGTGCTCGCGAATTATTTTTCGAGCGGCATCGACGCACGAATCGCACATGATTTTAATGCGGACCGAGCCTCGGGTAAAATTTCGAGTCATTCGGTTGTCGCAAACAAGATGCACTATGTGGATCGCTTTTTTGCGGACCGCAAGCATTGCCTTGGAAAGGCGCATCTCAAAGTTTTGGATCAGAAAGGAAGGTGGATTGAAGAAGATGTTTCCGGCTACCGCACCGTGATAGTCGGAAACATTCCGAGCTTTGCTTCGGGCGCAAATCCCTTTGACGGTAGCGATATGGCGGACGGCCTTTTGGAAGTCGTTCCCGTGCCGAATATGATGTCTTTCTTTGGCGCGCTTGCGCTTGGAAGCGTTCCTTTGGTGGGGAAGATTTACAAACGTTCATTCCTCAAAACGATCCATGCAAAAGAAGTCGTTCTCCAGACTTCGGAAGAGGAATTCCACCAGCTGGACGGTGACGATTTAACGCGTCGTGCTGGCTCGGAAATCCATATTGAATACGGCTGTCGAGTTCAAATGCTCACGCTTGAACAGGGCCTTTCTTTTCCAGAGACGAATTGAAAATGAAACAGACTTGTGTTGAAGATTTGGCCGTATTTTTGAACGGCTCCGTGGAATATATCCAGTCTAAAGATAATTTTAAAATTACGGGATTTGCCCCGGTGCTGCATGCGGCAAAATATCAGGTTTCTTTCTTTACAGGCAAGGCTTTGATGGGTGAACTTCGTGATTCGCATGCGGGCCTCGTTTTGGTGCCGCAGGAGTTTGCTGGTTCCCCAACGGTCGGCGCGCTTTTACGCGTCAAAAATCCGTATGCGGCGATGGTGAAGATTATCGAAAAATTCCATCATCCGGAATTTTCGGAAGGCTTTGTGGCGAGCTCTGCAAAGGTGCACCCTTCTGCGGTCGTGGAAGGCTCGCTCGGCGAAGATGCGGTCGTTGGCCCGAACTGTGTGGTGATGCGTGGCGCAGAAATCGGCGACGGTTGTGTACTGCAGGCAAATGTGACCGTTTATTCGAATGTGAAAGTGGGCAAGGATTGCCAGTTTCAGGCGGGCTCCGTGGTGGGTTCGCGCGGTTTTGGCTTTTATTTTGATGATGCCGGTGTACGCAAGATGGTGCCTCATGTGAGCGGCGTGCGTATCGGAAATCGTTGTGAATTTGGGGCGAATAGCGTGGTGGCGGCGGGATTTTTGGCCCCGACGACCATCGGAGATGATTGCCATTTTGATTCTTTTGTACAGATAGGTCATAATTGCACGGTCGGAAATCGCGTCTATATGGCTTCGCAGTCTGGACTCGGCGGAACGACCGTGGTGGAAGACGATTGTGAATTTGCTGGCGGTGCGCAGATCGCTGGGCATTTGTCGATCGGCAAGGGCGCGGTCATTGCGGCGAAGGCCGGGGTGACAAAGAGCGTTCCTGCCGGCGCTGTGTATGCGGGATTCCCTTCGGAACCGATCGAAAAATGGCGGAAAGGCGTTGTCGCTCTTCGCCGGCTTGCCGATGGCAAGCGCTAAAAAGAGGAGTACTTGCGTACTCCTCCCCGGATTGAATTTGTTTTGTCGTTTTCGGATGTTCAGGTGAATGATCATCTCCCCAAACTCAACCCATGCGCAAATTACTTATTGTCGAAAAGGCTTTCAACGATAGGGACGGATAGAAAAGTTTTTGCGTATTCTAACGGAATACGCAAAGTCACACCTTGAAAAGTCCAGAATTTTCTATATTTAAGCACAAGTTGCCCTCATAGCTCAAATGGATAGAGCACGCCCCTCCTAAGGGTGAGATCTACGTTCGATTCGCAGTGGGGGTACTTTTTTTTAAGGGGCCTATGAAACGCCTAACCGTTTTATTCACCGCGATATTCTTTGTGATGCTGCTTTTGCCGGTATCGTGGGAATTGGCTCACTCTTTTCGGAGCGGGGAAGCTTTTCTGCCGCTCGATATCTTCCGGGATGTGGCTAGCCCATTTGTGCGGGAAGCGGTTTTAAAGCGGGAAGCAGACTCGCTGAACGTGGGAATGAAACAGATTTTTGCCCTTGCGAAATCGGAAGATTCGACTTTAGCGGAAAAGATTTCGGATTTAGACGGGGTCGCACAGAACTTGAAGCGTACCCTGATGGACGTCAACGCTTACCTGCCTATAGATTCGACGGATTCCGCGGTGGATCAAATTTCCAAATTTCAGAAAATGCTGGCGGGTTTGGAATCCGATGTTTCGTTGAACGATAGCCTTTTGAAAATGGTGGCGGATATTCAGAACACCTATGCGTCTTTTTCGCTTTCCCGAGTGGCGAAGGCTTGGTGGAATCACGGCATTTTGAGCGGAAAGTATTTGCGAGCCTATGAAGACCGCATGGAAAAGGAAAATTCCTTTGTCAAAATGATGCGCCCCTTTTACCAGACTTTTGCATGGAAGGTGCTTAAGGATCCGGGAGAAAAGGCGGTTTATGCGGACTCGAACTTTTTGTACTACCGCCAGGATGTAGACTTTTTGGTGAAGCCCGCACCGTGGACTCTCGACAGCTTAGACAATCCGATTGAAGCCGTTCTGGATTTTAAGGCGGAACTGGAAAAGCGTGGTGTGGAACTGCTTGTGGTCGTCGTCCCGGGCAAGCCTTCGATTTACCCGGAATTTTTGAACCCGACGATGTTCTCCTTGTACGAAAAAAAATTTTCACTTGGACGTCGTTTTGTCGATACGCTTCAGACGCTTGGCGTGCAAATGGTGAACCTTTACCCGGTTCTAAAAAAAGCGAAGGAAAAAGATCGCGAAGGCGATTTCCTTTACCTGTATACGGATACGCATTGGACGCCGCGTGGAGCGCGAATCGCAGCAGAAGCGGTCGCGAAAAAGGTGAAGAAAATGCCCGTGGCGAAAACGTTTCCGAAACTTTCGCTCACGGATTCGCTCGTGACCGCCGTGCGCACGGGAGATATTGCGACGATGGCGGATCTCGAAAACGCTTATCCGAATCAGACGGTGGAAGCGCATCAGGTGAAGAATGCAAAAACAGGCGCACCTCTCCGCAGCGATTTTCGTAACTCCAAGATTTTGATCTTGGGCGACAGCTATTCGCGCATCTATGAAACGGACGCGCCGATGTCTGCCGGTTGGATTTCTCAATTCGCAAATGAAATGCAGACCCCGGTGGCAAGTATTATTTCGGATGGTGGCGCAAGTACGCTTGTCCGTGAAAAGCTTGCCCGTCGTTCGGGTGTTCTCAAAAACAAAAAACTTTTGATTTGGGAATTTGTGGAGCGTGATCTGCGCTTTGGTGCAGGAGGCTGGAAAAAAGTGAGGTTTGACTGATGTCTGAAAATTCTTGGTGGAATCGTGCTTTAAAAGTTTTGCCGGGTGGCGTGGATTCTCCGGTGCGCGCCTTTGGCGGCGTAGGAGGTCAACCCGTTTTTGTGAAGCGTGCGGACGGTCCATACCTGTTTGCTGACGACGGAACACAGTATGTGGACTTTATCGGCTCCTGGGGCCCGATGATTTTGGGACATAATCCGCCTGAAGTCACCGAAGCTTTACACGAACAGCTGAGCCGTGGCCTGAGCTTTGGCATGGGCACGGACATTGAAGTCGAACTCGCGGAACTCATTCTTTCGAAAATTCCGGGCATGGAAAAGCTGCGTCTGGTGAATTCCGGAACGGAAGCGACGATGAGCGCGATCCGTGTGGCGCGTGGCGCGACCGGTCGAAACAAGATTATCAAGTTCCGCGGCTGCTACCACGGTCATGGAGATTCTTTTTTGATTCAAGCGGGCTCTGGCGCTTTGACGCACGGCGCTCCGAGTTCCTTGGGCGTGACTCCGGGCGTTGCTCAGGATACCCTGATCGCGGATTACAATCATTTGGAACAGGTCGAGGCTTTGTTTGCAGCCCATGCAAATGAAATTGCGGCGGTGATTGTAGAACCGGTCGCCGGCAACATGGGATGCGTACCTCCGAAGGCCGGCTTCCTCGAAGGCTTGCGTGACATTTGCACCAAGAACGGTTCTGTGCTGATCTTTGATGAAGTGATGACGGGATTCCGTGTTTCGGATGGCGGTGCCGCTAAGCGTTTTGGCGTTCACCCAGATATGATTACCCTCGGCAAAATCGTCGGCGGTGGAATGCCTCTTGCCGCTTATTCGGGCAAGGAATCTTTGATGCAGAACGTGAGCCCGCTCGGCAAGGTTTACCAGGCGGGAACGCTTTCAGGTAACCCGATGGCAGTGACCGCAGGCCTTGCACAGCTCAAACTTCTGTACAAATTAAATCCTTGGGAAGACTTGGAACAGAAAGGAGTGAAACTCGAAACGGGTCTTCGCAAGGCTGCAGAAGATGTCGGCACCACGGTGCAGATCAACCGCGTCGGTTCGATGTTCACCGTATTCTTCTCGAAGGCTCCGGTCATCGATACGGAAACGGCTCTTGCCGCAGACACAAAGCGCTTTGCGACATTCTTCCACGAAATGCTCAACTTGGGAATTTTCTTTCCGCCGTCCCAATTCGAAACGACCTTCATTGGTGCCCGTCATTCCGACGAAATTTTAGACAAGACTCTCGCCGCAGCGAAAATTGCATTTGAAAAGGTAAAGTGATGAATATTTCTGAAGCCGTCCAGTTCCTCGCAGAAGAAGCGAAAAAGTCCGCCACTGCATTTGACATTATCGGTGGACATTCCAAATCCGAAGGCGTTTCCGTTTTTCAGGGAAGGCTTCAGAATACTGAAATTTCGGAATCGGTCGGCGTCGGTATTCGCGCTTTCCAAGGTGTAAAACCGGGATACGCTTACACGGAACGTTTGACGGAAGATGCTCTTCGCCAGACCGTGAAAGACGCCTTGTTGCACACGCAGTTCACCAAGGATCTTCCGATTGAATTGCCGCATCCGGAAAATCATCCGTTGCGTAAAATCGAATACAATCCGGATTTGAAAAATGTTTCGCTCGCTCAGATGGCGGAACTTTCAATCGACATTGAAAAACGTTGCTTTGCCCTTTCGAAAGATGTGAAGAACGTGCCGTATCTCGGTTGCCAAAAGAATGAATCCCTGACGGTCTTTGCGAATTCGAACGGCGTTTACTTTGAACGTCGCGATAATGGCATTGGAGCGGGCGCCGGGGTTGTCGCAGAACGCGGCGATTCGAAAAAGCTCGGCGGCTTCGATCAAGACAAGATGAAGTTCGAAGAGCTTTCTGCAGAAACGATTGCAAAGAAATCTGTGGAACGCGCTCTCGAACTTTTGGAGCCGAAGAAGATAGAGACCGGTAAGATGCCGGTGATTCTTTCGGAACGCGTCGCGGGCCAGATCCTTAGCATGTACGCTTCTTCCTTTGTGGCGGAAATGGTGCAAAAGGGACAATCCCGTTTGCAGGGTAAGCTCGGTCAAAAGATTGCCGGGGCGAACCTCACGATTCTTTGCGATCCGACCCGTGAAGACCTTCCGGGAGTCAAGACTTACGACTCCGAAGGGACTTATGCGGACAAGGTGACCGTGGTGAAGAACGGCGTTCTTTCGGAATTCCTGTACAATTTGGAAACAGCCCATGTCGAAGGCCGAAAGAGCAACGGCTGCGCTTTGCGTTCTTACGAAGGCAAGGTCGGTTCGGGATTCTCGAACCTGGTCGTTTTGCCGGGTGAGCATACGACGGCAGAGCTTTTGAAGCTATTCCCGAAGAGCCTGCTCGTGGTGCGCCTGGAAGGCAATTCCGGTTGCAGTGCAATCAGCGGAGAAATGAGTATCGGTGTGCAGGGCATGTATGCGGAAAATGGTCAGATTCTGCATCCGGTGGAAGGCGCGACCTTGAGTGCCAATTTCATCGATTTACTCGGTACTTTGGTCGCGGTCGGTAAAGATTATCCGGAATCCTATACGAGTCGTCAAGTTCCGGCGCTGGCTTTCCCGGAGATTGCGGTTTCCAACTAAAGTTTTGTCATGTTTTTGTAAAGAACGAAACTTTTTCTCCCTTTGCTGCAACCGAATGTTTGCTTTCATCATCTAAAGGGGGAGTAAACGGTAGGTAAATATGAAGATTTATTCCGCGCTTGCAGCAATTTTCCTCGGCTGTTTTTGGATTGCAGCCTGTTCTTCGGAATTCTCGAGTTCCGCTTCTCAGAAGAAAGCTTCTTCTGCAAATGGTAAAACGCGCATGTTGCGCGTTTCCGGCTACATCGCCGTTCCCGATTCGACGTCTGGAACTTATACGGCCAACGGTGAACTTGTCGCCAAGGCGCAGGTCGATTTGAAAGCGGAAGCGTCTGGAAAGCTCGTGAAGCTGTATGCGAAGGACGGGCAGAAGGTTTCCAAGGGAACGCTCCTTGCAAAACTCGATGACGCAGAACTCCAGGCGAATTTGAAAAGCGCAAAAACCGCTTTGGATCTCGCCGAGAAAAAAGCGGCCCGCACCAAGACCCTTTATGGAAAGGACGGTGCGACGGCAGAAGAGCTTGAATCCGCAGAAAGTGCGGTGGAATCGGCAAAGGCTTCGAAGGAGCTGATCGAAGCTCAGCTTCAAAAGACCGAGGTGCGCGCTCCGTTTGCAGGAACGCTCGGCGTTGTGGAAGTTTCGGAAGGCGCCTGGATGACTTCCGGGGCGCAGATTGCGACGCTCACGAATACGAGCGAACTCAAGGTAGAATTTGAACTGCCGCAGCGTTTTTCCCGCTATGCAAATATGGGAGATAAAGTCGTTTTGATCGACACGGAACAGGGAATTAAAGCCGATGCCAAGATCTGCTTTTTGGATGCGACGATGTCGAATACGAGCCGTACCCGTAAGGCACGTGCGCTCTTGAAGAATGCGAATGGCAAATTTTTGCCGGGAACCTATGTACGTGTGAAGCTCGACTTTGGCCAGGGCGAACTCGTGGGAATTCCTGTGCCTTCCGAAGCGGTGACGCTCGATGCGAATGGCGCTTACGTTTTTGTGGTTAAAGATGGCAAGGCGAAAAAGGTGGATGTCCAGACCGGTTTAAGAACCCCGATTACGGTCGATGTGGTACAGGGCCTTTCTGCGGGCGATACTGTGGTGGCTTCGGGCCTTATGAATGTGCGTGACGGCATGGGCATCGAAATCAAGGAATTTTCGAACAACATGAGCTACGGGGTGAATGAATGAGTTTTTCTACGCTTTCCATTCGTCGCCCGGTTCTGGTGACTGTGCTCTCTTTGGGCATTATCCTTATCGGTGCTTTTGGCGCTTCGAATCTCGGCATTCGAGAATACCCGAACGTGGATTCTCCGATTATCACGGTCCGTACCACTTATACGGGCGCAAATGCTGCGGTTGTGGAAACGGAAGTCACCGAAATCATCGAAGCGTCGGTGAACAGCGCTTCGGGCATTAAGTCGCTGACGTCGACGAGTTCCGATGGACGCTCTTCGATTCGTGCAGAATTTGAAGTGGGGACGGACCTTGAAGCGGCGGCGAACGATATCCGTGACCGCGTTTCACGTGTGCAGCGAAAGCTCCCGGACGGTGCCGATGCGCCTGTCGTTTATAAATCCGATTCGGATTCCGATCCGATCTTGATTGCGAGCCTTCTTTCGGATACCCGTGATGCGATGGAACTTTCGGAACTTGCGACGAACGTGGTGAAGGAACGTTTGCAAACGATTCCCGGCGTTTCGGAAGTGAACCTTTGGGGGGCGAAAACGCCGGTGGTGCGCCTTTGGCTTGATCCACTGCGCATGAAGGCGATGGGCGTAACCGCTTCGGATGTTTCATCCGCGCTTTCGGTGGAAAACGAAGAACTTCCGGCGGGCAAAATTGAAGGCCAGACGATGGATCTTTCGATTCGCACGCTTGGTCGTTTGAACAGCCCTTCGGATTTTAATTCGATTCCGGTGAAGATCGCTGCGGACGGTTCCATTGTGAAACTTTCCGATGTGGCGCAGGTCCATTACGAGCCGATGGATACACGAACCGGTTTTAAGCGTAACGGCAAGAACGTGATTTCGGTGGCGGTGATTGCACAGCCCGGTTCGAACCATGTGGCGATTGCCGATGAATTTTACAAGCGTGTGGAAGCGCTTCGCCGTGATTTGCCATCGGATATTCAGATTTTGAGCGGGCTTGATACTTCGGTGAATATTCGTTCTTCGATTCAAGAAGTGATCGAGACTATTTTCATTTCCTTTTTGCTCGTGATTGCGGTGATTTTTCTCTTTTTGCGAGAAGCGCGGACGACGCTCATTCCAATGGTCGTGATTCCCGTTTCGATTGTGGGAAGCTTCTTTGTGCTTTATCTGTTTGACTTTTCGATCAATGTGCTGACTCTTCTTGCGATGGTGCTTGCGATTGGCCTTGTGGTAGATGATGCGATTGTGATCGTGGAAAACATTTACCAGAAGATTGAACGCAATATGTCGCCGAAGGCGGCTGCGGTAGCGGGCATTCGGGAAATCTTTTTTGCGGTGATTGCGACGTCCGTGGTGTTGATGGCGGTGTTCGTGCCGATGCTTGCCTTGGGCGGAACGACAGGGCTTCTCTTTCGCGAATTCGTGGCGGTGATGATCGGGACAGTCGTGATTTCGACTTTCTGCGCATTGACGCTCACGCCGATGCTTTGCTCGAAGATTTTGCGTGTGCAGAATAAGGGTGTTCTCTACAATGCGACCGAGCCTTTCTTTGAATGGCTGAACGAAATTTACAATAAGCTGTTGAACGCATTCCTCCGCGTCCGTGGACTGATCTTTGTGATTATCGGAGCGTTGATGGTGGCAGCCTACTTCTGCTTCACGAACCTTTCTACCGAAATGGCTCCGCAGGAAGACAGCAACATGTTCATGGTGAACATCTCTGCGCCGGAAGGAACGGGCCTTGGTCAGACGAAAAAAATGTCCGAAGCTTTTGTCGAAGAAATGACGAGCCTTATGGATTCGACGGAATACGAAGAAATTCAGGCGGGCGCAAGGTCGGGCGGAAGCTCCATGATCCGTGTGACGTTAAACCGCGACAAATCCAAGCGTCGCTCGCAAAGCGAAATCGCAAGACAGGTTCAGATTTTGGGCGCGAACTATCCGGATTTGCGCGTGATGGTCTTTGAACCGCAGAGCATTAGCACGAGCCGCGGTGGCTTACCGGTGCAGTTTGTATTGCAGGCGGGTGAAATCGAAGTGCTTCGCGAACTGCTTCCGAAGTTCACAGCCGAAGCGGAAAAAAGTCCAGTATTTAGCGTGGTCAATGCGGATCTCAAATTCACCAAGCCGGAACTTCACGTGGAAATCAATCGCGACAAGGCGCATGACCAGGGCGTTTCCGTCGATGACATTGCATCTACAATCGCTCTCACAATGGGCGACCAGACCTATGGCGAATTTTACAAGGAAGGCCGTCAGTATGATATCATCGGAGCTGTGCCATATCAGTACCGCGCATCTCCGATGCATTTGGATGAACTCAGCGTTCGCAACGGTTCCGGTGAAATGGTTTCGGTTTCGAACTTTATCACTTATAAAGAAAAGTCCGCATCGCCTTCGCTACCGCGGTATAACCGCTTCAGTGCGGCGACGATTTCGGCGGGTCTAATGCCCGGGAAAACGGTGGGTGACGGCGTGGAAGAAATGCGCCGCATTGCGAAAACTGTGATTCCGGATTCGCTGAATATCCAGACGGAACTCACCGGGACTTCGAAGGAATATGAAGAAAGTTCTTCAGGACTTTACGTTGTCTTTTTGTTCGCGCTTGCCTGCATATTTCTTGTGCTTGCGGGACAGTTTGAAAGTTACCGCGCTCCGTTCGTCACCTTTTTTACGGTGCCGCTTGCGATTGCGGGGGCTGTCATTTCGCTGTACTTCTTTGGACAGACCTTGAACATTTTTAGTGAAATCGCTTTGATTCTGTTGCTTGGCCTCGTGACGAAAAACGGAATCTTGATCGTTGAATTTGCAAACCAGATCGCCGAGCGTACGGGCTGCTCTCGTCTTGCTGCGGCCAAGAAAGCGGCTCGTTTGCGCTTCCGTCCGATTCTCATGACGAGCCTTTCGACGGTTCTCGGCGCACTTCCGCTGATCTTGACGGGAACGCCAAGCCGCATTGCGATGGGCGTAACGATTGTGTGCGGCTTAACTTTTGCGACGTTCCTGACGCTCTTTGTGGTGCCTGCAGCGTATACCTTCTTTGCGAGCATACCTGAACGCAGTGCCAAAGTGGACCCGGATGCGAATGCGGACCCGAATACGGGCGTAAAGCTTGCTTCGATGCTCTTGCCGATGATTTTTGCAGGAGTCCTTCTCCTTCCGCAAACGTCAAATGCGGCGGTGCTTTCTCCCGAAGAAGCGGTGCAAACGGCAATTGAAAAGAATGCTTCCGCATTGATCTATGAAGAGAATGTAAAAAGTGCAGAAGCGAATGTAAAAAGTTCGCGCAAGGGACTTTTGCCGACCGTAGACCTTTCGCTTTCGCGTTATTACAGCTACGGCGATGCGTATTCCAAAACACAGGCGGGTGTGACGTCGGATATCGATGGCGATTTAGGTCATAGCGATGCTTTCCAGATAGCGGTCAATTATACGGTCTTTGACGGCTTTAACGATATTGCTTCGTACAAGGCAAGCAAGGCGCAGGTGGAAAGTTCCAAGGCGGCGTTACGTGCCGCGCGGGAATCCTTGGCGGCAAATGTGCTTACCGCATACTTTAGCGCGGTGAATGCGAAGTCGGCACTTGTCCTTGCGGATTCGAACCTTTCTGTTTCGAGAGAGCGCTGCGAACTCGCCAAGAACAAGTATGAAGCGGGCTCGATGACGCGTCTTGATTTTCTTTCTGCGCAAATGGACTTTTCAAGCGACAGCTCCAAGTACCTTTCGCTCGAATCAAGCCTTTCTTCTGCCATCCGAACCTTGGATGAATTCTTGGGAGGTGGCGTCATTCACAGCGGAAACGATCTGCCGGATTCGATCGCCGTCGAACGGAAACCTTTTTGGACGTCGGAAGAAGGCCTCGCCCGTGCCAAGGAACGTGCCTTGGAAAACAATGCGGACCTTGCGGCCGCCAAGGCGCAGATGAACTATGCGCAGGTGAACCGCCAAGGTTCGAATTCGAATCTTTATCCGAAGCTCAATTTGCACGGTTCTTGGAATGCGACTGCCAGCGAATCGGATAAGTCAAATCCAGAAAAAGCGAACAGCCAGTATTTTAAGGTCGGTGCCGCTTTGACGTGGAACCTGTTCAACGGTCTTGCGGACAATGCGGCATCGGAATCGGCGAAAATCGCGGAACGGTCTGCGGAACTGCAGGTCGAAAATGTACGCCTGAACGTAGAAACGCTAGTGTCGAATGCAGTCGAAGCTCATCTCCGTTCTTTAGACGCTCTGCAGGTTGCTGAAGGTAATGCGGAACTCGCCGCGGAAATGTTGAAGCTTGGCGAAGAACGCTTAAAGACGGGAAGCATCACGAACTTTGAATTCCGTGAAACGCAGAGCCAGTGGAGATCTGCACGTGAAGCGCTCCTTTCGGCCCGAATCGCCACCCGGACGGCGGAAATCCAGGTAAAGCTTTTGACGGGCGATATTCTGAAGTAGAATCCAGCAGTCTCTGGCTGATAATTTCAAGTTTTTTTTACATCCCACCGAGCAAGAATAATCTAATTCATAGATATGAATAAAATTCTGTGTTTGGTGGTATGTTTGACCGCTTTCCTTTTTGCCGAAGAAAAGCTCCCGATTTATAAAACGGATGACCCCTCTTCCAAAATTATAGGCTACCTGACCGTTTCGGATGAGGTGGAAGAACTTACGATTCCGCCGAAAAAGAAGAAGGTGGTGAAGTACGTGAAGCAGCGCAATTCTAAAAAGAAAAAACGCGTGGTGAAGTACGAGGAACTTCCACCGGGACCTCCGCCGGAGTATATTCCGGTGAAGACTCGCTTTGCCAAAAAAGGCTATGTACGCCGTGCGGATCTCGCCCGCATGAAGGAGCGTGCAACGGACTTGAGCGGAATCTATTCTTCGCCGACGGGAAGCGTTATTCTTTCCAAATCGCCAAATTCTCCGGGGCGGTTCAATATTGTCATTCAGAACGGACATGGAAGATTCCGTGCTGCGATTTCCATGGGGAACGTGCAGGCGATGAATCAGTTTGGGCATACACGCTTCAACTATGCGGAACCGGGCTGCGTCGTGGATGTGGACTTGTTTGAACGTAAAGTGCGCGTGGCGCAAAAGGGCTGCGAAGAATACAACAGTCCGCAGAATAAGCTTGAAGGCGCTTACAACGATTACAAGGAATACCGTCACCGCGCCGAGGTTTTTAACGATCCGGAGTTTTTCATGACCTTTCGCAAGTATGTTTGGTGTCCGGAAGGTCCGAGTTCTTGCGAAAAAATTCGCGATGAAGATGGCTGTGATGTACAAATTATTTGGAGCAAGGATTCCCGCGGTATGATCGAACGCCACTGCGGCGAACATGTTCACAAGTACCGCCCCATGGAAAGCATGATTCCGCACAAACAGGACTTTTACAAGGGCGAAAAACCGATCATGGTCAAGGCGAAACGCACCGACATGGCGAACGAATGGATGATCTGGTCTTACTATCCGGAAGCGAAGCGCTTTAAGATGGTGCGGTACGGAATGCGTCCAGATGCCGCGTACACGGAAATTTACGAGCCTTAGTTTATAAAAAAATCCCGCGGAACTCCGCGGGATTTTCTGTTCGAAATCAAAACGATTAATCTTCGTCTTCTTCGACCGGAGACTTCGATTCCTGCTTACGCTTGTGCGGATCGAGCGTGATCTTGCGAAGGCGGAGAGCCAGCGGGGTCACTTCGACGCATTCGTCATCATTGATGAACGTAACGCATTCTTCGAGGGTCATGCGGCGGTACGGCGTGAGCTGAATGTTATCATCGGAAGCCTTGGAACGCATGTTCGTCAAGTGCTTGCCCTTCGTCGCATTTACGATGATGTCGGTCGTTCGGTTGTGTTCGCCGATGATCATGCCCGGATAGACTTCCGTTGCTGGCGGAATGAAGAGCGCGCCGCGATCTTCGAGTTTTGCGAGAGCGTAGCTCGCTGCTGCACCCGGCTCCTTGGCGATGAGAACGCCATTCGTACGGGCTGGAATGTCGCCCTTGTAAGGTTCGAAACCGAGGAAGAGGGATTGGGAAATCGCGTAACCCTTGGAAAGGGAAAGGAGCTTTGCACGGACACCGAGAAGACCGCGGCTCGGAATCTTATATTCGAGGTTCACACGGTTGTTTTCGTCGGTTTGCATGTCGACCATTTCGCCCTTGCGACGACCGAGTTCTTCGATGATTGGGCCGCTGTATTCGGACGGAACTTCCACTTTGAAGGTTTCCATCGGTTCGAGAAGCTTGCCCGCTTCGTCCTTTTGGAAAATCACCTGCGGAGAACCGATGGTGAATTCGTAAAGCTCGCGGCGCATATTTTCGACGAGGATCGTCAAATGGAGAATGCCACGTCCAGAAACCTTGAACGTGGACGCACCGTCTGCCTTTTCGACGAGGAGAGCCGGGTCGGCCATGTGAGCGCGTTCGAGGCGTTCCGCGAGGTTGTTGCCTGTGAGGAACTTGCCACCGTCCTTGCCGGCGAGCGGGGAAGTGTTCACCGTGAAGAGCATGGAAATGGTCGGCGGATCGATGTGAATGCGCGGGAGGCTAACCGGCTTGTCTGTAGCAGAAAGCGTATCGCCGATATCGAAGGTTTCAAGGCCTGCGATCTGGATGATTTCGCCAGGGCCTGCTTCGTCGATCGGAGAAGACTGAATTCCATCGTAATGGAGAATCTTCTGGATGCGAATGTTCTTAACCTTCGGGGTATCGGAATCGTTATCGGTCATGAAGCTCTGGGCGACGGTCATGCCGGTTTTGAACGTTCCTTGCTGGACGCGGCCTACCGCCATACGACCGAGGAAGCTCGAATATTCGAGGGTGCTGATCTGAAGAAGCGGTGCTGCATTCGGGTCACCCTTCGGAGCCGGAATCTTGTCGATAACGAGATCCATCAAGATGCGAAGATCGCCATCCGGATCGTCAATTTCCTTGCGGCAGATGCCCTTACGGCCGCTGGCGTACACGCAAGAGAAGTCAAGCTGGGATTCGTTTGCGTCGAGTTCGCAGAAAAGGTCGAATACCTTGTCCAATGCACTGTGCGGATTGCAACCGTCGCGGTCGATCTTGTTGATGACGACGATCGGGGTAAGGCCGAGCTGAAGAGCCTTCTGTGTCACAAAGCGCGTTTGGGCCATCGGGCCTTCGAAAGCGTCCACCACGAGGAGCACGCCGTCAACGGTGCCGAGAACACGTTCCACCTGGCCGCCAAAGTCCGCGTGCCCCGGCGTATCGACGATGTTGATGTGGTACCCTTTATAGTTCACACTGGCGTTCTTCGAAAGAATGGTAATGCCGCGTTCGCGTTCGATAGCTCCAGAGTCCATCACGCGTTCGTTCACTTCTTCGCCTTCGTGGAACGTGCCGCATTGTTTAAGAATCTGGTCCACGAGTGTTGTCTTACCGTGGTCGACGTGTGCGATAATCGCAATGTTTCTGATTTTGTTCTGATCCATCTTGGATGTCCTATTTAAGGTGCTTCCGATTTATTTTGCGGCAAAATTTAGAAAAATTTCAAAGCCTTGGCTTTTGTTTTTATATTTGGGACGTGAATTATTTAGGCATTGACTACGGTGAACATCGCGTCGGGATTGCTTTTGCGGATTCCGAAATGAAGTGGGCGTTTGCCCGTGAAACAATCGATCAGAAGAAGACCGACCTGATGACGCGCCTTTCCGAACTCGTCAAATTGAATAAAATTGACATTTTTGTAGTCGGCATGCCGTACCGCCCCGACGGAAGAAAGGACGGCAAGAACGTGGTCGTCGAAGAATTTGTGCGTAAACTGGCGGAACGCTTTCCCGAAATTCCGATCAAGACGGAAGACGAAGCCTATACGTCGGTTGCCGCCTTGCAGGAAACGAGTTACCTGAAAAAGAAAAAGAAGCAGCAGGACAAGGGCCTTGTGGACCGCCTGGCCGCCCAGCACATTTTGCAATCTTACTTGGACAACTGCTGATTTAGTCCATTAAGCAACGAATAGAAAAGCCATTACGCCGATCGGGAGTCACTAAGGAGGCTTTTCTATCTCGATTGTTTAAATGTATGGCGTCCGAGTAGTAGAGAGTGCCTGCGGTCGTAGAAGTCCAGAAAGAAGTCGATTCCCTGACATACCCAAAATTACCGAGTTCGCCGCTGTAGTGTCCTGCTGGAAGAGCGGAAAAACCATAATCATCGGTGCCTTTTTGGGAAGCCCATGGAATCCAGTCATCGGTTGCCATGAGTAAGTTTCCCGTTGTAGATAGGATAATGCCCGAGTTAGAAATGCCGCCAATGGCGCTTAGCAATGTTTTCCATTCGGGCCATGAAGGAAGGTGATATCCGTGGGGGCAAATTCCAGGAACGGTATCCGGAAGGGCGCTACAGAGATAGTGATAACCGCAATTAATGCCGTTTGCATCATACAGGGCTACGGAATCGATGGCGGCCGCCCAGGAGTAAAGACGACCGTACTTTTTGCAATAAGAGGAGTCGTTCTCGTAACACCAACTTTTGCCCACAAGGCTTGGCGTGTTAACGCTGTCGGAGTAATTGAGGTTTTCCGCCATCCAGGTCTGTTCTCCGATCTTCACGGTCTTGTAAACCTTGCCGTCTCGTTTATCCGTAAAGGAACCCTTTACCACGGTAGAAGGATCGACGGCTACGATCGCGTTAGAAGAGGAACTTGTTGGGGAACTTGAAGAAAGAATTTCTGCTTCAGAAGAACTGCTGGAAATCGCGCTAGAAGAACTGCTTTGGACGGTACGCGAGGAGCTGCTGCGGATGCATCCGTCGGAACTGGTTGGAATAGATTCGCTGGAACTGCTTTGGGAGAAGCTAGAGACGCCGTTTGGGAGGGTGGATGAAGAACTGCTTTGGAGAATGCTCGAAGAAGAATCGGAAAAATCGCTGTGGCTAGGAGCACTTGAATTTTCGTCACAGGCGATCAAAAAAAGTAGCAGACCGATCCATAGCACAACCGATGTTTTTTCTAAAAGCATAGGACCTCCTATATTTTTGATGAATGATAGAAAAATGGTGAAAAAGGTCTATCGGAAACCACGAAGTGTTCGAAATGGAGGAAGGTCTCAGTGGATGGTAATGTATGATGTCAAAAAAACAAAAGCTCCGATTCGACAATGAATCAGAGCTTTATGCGGTCGGACAGACTTGAACTGTCAAGCGATTGCTCGCACTAGCACCTCAAGCTAGCGTGTCTACCAATTCCACCACGACCGCGTTTGAATTGGTTACGGGCGACAATATAGAATAAAATCTGAATTTTGTCAAAGGAAATCGTAAAAAAAGACGCTCGCTTTCGCGAGCGCCTTTGCGCTAGAACAACCTGACTTTTGGAGGTATCAGGTGTTACTGAAAATTTGGAATCCACCGTAAGATTCTTGTGCGTGTTCGCTCAAGTCGAGACCACGGAGTTCTTCCTTCTCGCTCACGCGGAGACCCATCGTCTTCTTGATCACGAGGAAGATGACGCAGGCAGCGAGGAAGCACGGAATCGCGTAAACGATCACTCCGATGCTCTGGGTGAGAACGCTGAAGCGTCCGGTGTAATCGAAGATGCCCACGGCGATCGTGCCCCAGATACCGTTCACGAGGTGAACCGAAAGAGCACCGACTGGGTCGTCCAAACGGAGCTTTTCAAAGAGGAAGACCGCAAGGACAACCAGCACGCCAGCAATGGCGCCGATGATCCAGGAGCTGAGCGGAGAAACCGTGTCAGCTCCGGCGGTAATCGCAACGAGGCCCGCCAAGCAACCGTTCAAAGCCATCGTGGCATCCGGCTTCTTCGAAATGATCCAGGAAGTAGCCGTAGCGGTGATGATGCCTGCAACAGCGGCGAGGTTTGTCGTCACCAAGATGAGTGTGACATCGAACGGATTTCCGCTCAGAGCAGAACCACCGTTGAATCCCCACCAGCCGAACCACAGGATGAACACGCCGATTGTGGCGAGCGGAATGTTGTGAGCCGGGATAGCGTGAGACTTGCCGTTTACATACTTGCCAAGACGCGGTCCAAGGATGATTACGCCGGCGAGAGCGCCCCACCCACCCACGGAGTGCACGAGTTCAGAACCGGCGAGGTCGTGGAACACGTGACCGAAATGCGTTGCAAGGAAGCCGTCTTCAGCGCCGAGCCAGCCGCCGCCCCATGTCCAGGAACCTACGATCGGGTAGACGAAGGCGACGTATACAAGCGTGAACACGAGGAAAGAACTCAGCTTGATACGTTCTGCGACAGCGCCCGAGACGATCGTCGCAGCGGTAGCGGCAAACATCGCCTGGAACAGCCAATCGGCAAAGAGTGTAAAGTGGCCGTTGTATTCCGGTGAGAAGGCTTTCGGGTTGTTAAACCATTCACCGATGCCGAAGCCTCCGAATCCGAGGAAACCGTTAAAGGATCCCGGATACATCAGCCCGAAACCGATGATACCGTAGACGGTAATGCCAATTGCCGGAACGGCGATGTTCTTAAAGCAGATGTTTGCACTGCTCTTGGCACGGCAAAGGCCGGATTCCACGCAGGCAAATCCAAGGCCCATAATGAACACGAGCATCGCACTGATGCAGATCCAGAGGTTTTCGCTCACAAAGAGAGCGTAGTCGGGAGTGACAGTTTCCATTTTTTATTCTCCTTAACCAATTGCTTCCGGGCCAGTTTCGCCAGTGCGGATGCGGACACATTGTTCAAGATTCTGGACGAAAATTTTTCCGTCGCCGATGTTGCCGGTTCGAGCACCTTTGATAATGGCGTCGATGCAGGGTTGCACATATTCGTCATTGAGGGCGATCTGCAGGCGGATCTTCTTCAAGAGCTGTACTTCGGTTTCTGTTCCGCGGTAGCTCGAGGTATAACCCTTCTGCTGACCGCAGCCAAGAACGTTAGTGACGCTCATCTTGAAAATGCCGGCTTCGTAAAGGGATTCCTTGACGCTGCCGAGCTTTTCGGGCTGAATGTATGCGGTAACGACTTTCATTTTCTTTCTCCAGTTTTTGTCGTTGTAAGACCGGTTTGATCTTTTCGCTTTCATACATTGCAAAAGTCGTGCCAATACGGAAAATGGCGAAATTTTCTAAATTTTAATGGTTGTAAATGCAAAAATTGACAAAAATGTGATATAAAATCAACAAAACTACAAAATTGGCAAAATTCAAAAATATTGATTTATTTGTAAAGTGGTCGCCCGGAATCTTACAGATTAACTACTCGCAGCTAGCCTGCTTTCCTTGAATTTGGTCGGTTGCGCTGCAGGTCACAAAAATGTTGATTCAAGCTGGACAGAAGCTCCGAAGACGATTTCTGTCCTTTTCACAGAGCCGATCGTGCAGAACAAGGATGACGTCGAAGACGATCTTCCGGAATACAAGGACAATTTCTCCGGCTGGTTCAGCGAACAGCTCAAGGCTGAATTTGCGGAACAGACGGGCATTACTCCGTCCATCGTGGAGCAGAAGAGCGATGACGCTTTCGATATGACTGTGACGAAGCTCGGCAAGAAGGAATACAAGGTTCCGAATCCGAAGTTTGACGCGATTGGCGTGGGTGAAGGTTTTGTCGTCTCGATCGCTTTCCTCGATATTTCGCGCCTTTCGGAAACCCGCATGATCGTCCCGGGCAGCTTCGAAACCAAGAGCTATTTGCAGTACCTCGGCCAGTATACGATTGCGGATGTGGATGGCAAGAAGGTCGTGACGAGCGGTATGTTCAAGGCTCGCGTGACCCTCGGCTTCGCTCTTCAGAAGGGTGACTGGGAAGAAAACGTAAAGAACCTTGTTGAAGAAATCATCAAGGATACACCGCTCGAAAAGAAGTAATTCTTTTTTCGGTTTTGTTTGGGGAGAGAAATCTCCAAAAAAGAGCCTCTTTCGTTCGAAAGAGGCTCTTTTTTATGGATTACTTTACTCCGTTCGCAATGACACGGAAGATTACTCCAGGTAAATCGCTTGCAGTGCGGCGGCGAGGTAAGCGAAAGGCGCGTTCCAGTTGATTGCCACTTCGTTAGTCGCGTAGCTGCAGTGGGCATCGAGATAAGCGAGGGCTGGCTTGTCTGCTTTGGCGTAATCTTCGCACTTCCAGGCTTCCTTGCCGATATCCTGCTTGCCGAGGTGCGGTCCGCCGACGAGCATTCCCGGCACCGGATCGTCCACGTTATCCGCTTCGCTTGGGCGGTGGTGCGGATGATGCGGATATCTGTCGCCAAAGCCCGTGACGTAAGAAATTTGCAGGGGATTCTTGCCGAGGAGATAATCCAAGGACTGCTGTGCCGCATTCAGATATTTGACGCTTCCCGTTGCCTTGTAAGCGTGCAACAAGATGATGCCGTTGTTTGCGACGGCGCTGTTAGAACCCCAGGTCCAGTTCCACGGATGCATGGCAAGATAATAACCGGCAGAATCGACCGCCTTGAGCAGGCTTTCGGCTTCGTTCAAGAGTATCTGCTTCGCTTTTTCGTGGAGTTCCTTGCCGTAGAGCTTGGCGTCTTTTGCCATTCTGTACACAGCGAGAAAGTTCATGTCGCCCCACCAAGGGCCGTTGCCGTTTACGGGGTTTGCCTTTAATTCGTCAAGATATTTTTTTGACTGAGTTGCACGGTAAAGCTCCGCGGCGGCAAAACGGAATTCATCCTTGCCGTTTTCGTCCGCTGGCTGGTAGCTGCCCGTGTTCACGTCGGCAGGCTGCGAATAAAGGTTTTTCGGATTCTTTTTAGCCCAGGCGTATGCGCGTTCGGCTGCCTTCAAAAGCCGATCTGCGTAGGCTGCATCGAACTTCTTGTAAATGACGGAAGCCTGAGCCAAGGTTCCCGCAAAGTCGAGCGCCGCGGCAATTCCTTTTCCGATGGCGTAGCGGTCCGCTTTGTCGCCTTCCGGCATGACCGTCGAGCTGAACCTTAACGTGGTGAGCTTGTGGAAAACGCTTCCGTCTTGATCCTGCATGTCGAGCATCCAGTCAAGGTTCCAACGGACTTCTTCCAAAATGAGCGGAAGGTTCGGCATTTCGCGTGGAATATCCCACACAAGCTGATCTGCATAGGCGGTATAGTTTTCATAAAAATCGAGCAATGTCGAAACGGTAATTCCCGAATTCACAATGTACTTTCCGTAGTCGCCGGCATCGTACCAGCCTTTGGGGGCGCTGATGGTACGCTTTTCGCCGTAGACCAAAACCTTCGTATCGGGGTGGCCCGCTGCGCGAGCCCATTTGCCTGCATACTTGGAATCGAGCGCGGTGCTCGAACGCTGGAAATAGAACCACTTGAGTGCGGCCTTCGCGACATCTTCGTAAGGACGTTCCGTGATTTGGATCGGGGCGCCGAGAATATCGCCGTTGCGCACGAGCTGATAGGTTCCCGGATTCTGAAGCCTCGAAAAATCGAACGCCTGGACTTCTTCGCCACTTGCGTTCCATTCGTAAACAAGCGGAGCTTCGACCGTCAGCACGCTTTTCCCTGAGCTCATTTCGCGGATTTCGAGCGGGTTCGCATCATTGCCAGGAATGACAGCGAGCTTTTGCGCCTTGGGGGTATAACCCAACTGGTTGACCGCAGGAAGTGCCGCTGCGCAAATGGAAACGCCGATAGCCGGCGAAAGAAAAAGTATGCGTAATCTGAGCATCCAAGACCTCATCCTAAATTTTCTCCGAAAATACACTTTTTGCTTAGAAGAGAGCGTTCTTGTAAAAGATTTATGTTTTCAGGCGAAAACAGCGAAATTTCGCAAAGATTTATGGAATCTGAATTTCGAAAGATCCTGTCCAGTCGCTGTAATCGTTGTCGGCATAGGGCCGTACCGCCGTGATGGTGTACGTGCAGGATGTTGCATCGCTTCCGACATAAAAACTCTCGCTATCTTGTTCGTTCGAAGACAGGGAGAAGTAGGTCGTCGCGTACTTCTTGTAACCGTTATTGCAGACAAGATTGTAGTCCACGTACAGTGTGGGGAGGGAAATGCTCCTGTTGTTCTTCACTACGACGGTGATGTAGGAAGAATAGTTAGACTGGGATTGTTCGAAATAAGCATCGACGATTGTAAAATCATCGCCCGGGATGATTTCGTTGCTTTCGACTTCGAGACATCCGGAAAGCAGTGTGGCGCAGAGCGCGGCGAGTAATAAATGGCGGAGCATGATCCAAACCTCCCTTTGAAGATAAATATAGCTTTTATTTCAGGTCAAAATATGTCAAAATTGCGTTCACCGGCTCCGAGTCGGACCCACTTCTTCGTGGCTCCTCATCCCGCACATTTTACGAGATAACAAAAAAGGCCGCCTAAACGGCGACCTATTTTGTTAGTCGGAATAGCGGGATAAGACGGTCGTTCACTTCGTTCTCTCCCGCCCTTCGGGTTCGCACAGGGTGCGAATCTCTCTTCGCCTTTGCGTTCACTTCGTTCACCGGCTCCGAGTCGGACCCACTTCTCCGTGGCTCCTCATCCCGTAAAGTTCTGAACATAAAAAGAAAAAGGCCACCCAATGGTGACCTTTTTCTTTTAGTCGGAATAGCGGGATAAGACAGTCGCTCACAGCGTTCGCTCCTGCCCTTCGGGTTCGCACAGGGTGCGAATCTCTCTTCGCCTTTGCGTTCACTTCGTTCATCGGCTCCGAGTCGGACCCACTTCTTCGTGGCTCCTCATCCCGCACTGTACAGGAAATAAAAAAGAAAGACCACCATTTGGTGATCTTTCTTTTTTAGTCGGAATAGCGGGATTCGGACCCACGACCTCTTGCTCCCGAAGCAAGCGCTCTACCAGACTGAGCTATATTCCGAGGACGCCCCTATTTTAGAATTTTTTTGGATTCTTTGCAAGGGGTGAATGCGAAAAAAGTGAATTATTTACGTCTTCTGTCACGCGGAATCACGTTGAAGGTATTGTTCTCACCGATTTTCATGATGCTTGAACCGGAATTGTTCGGCTCGGTTTTGTAAAAGACCACTTTATGACGCCAAACGGTAGCCACCTTCTTGTCGATGATGTGCTTCACATTGCCATATTCCGGGTTTCCGCCGCCGTGGATGATGCGCAAAACGGAAAGCCCGGCTCGTTTCATGCCTTCCATCAGGTTTTCGACGGCGGCTGCGGCTTCGTCTGCCACGTAGCCGTGCAGGTCGATTTCTTCTTCGGGTTCCGGGAAGTTCCATGCGGCCGGGTTCTTGCGCGGCTTCTTGAACTTTTTCACCTGGGCGCGCTGTCTTTCTTCTTCGGCCTTGGCGGCTTCAATCACGCCGTCCTTGTCGTGCATCGGGTTGTGATTCATCCATTCGAGTTGGAGCTTTTCGATTTCTGTCAGTTCGTCGCTCATGATGCGTTTCCTATGGTGAAGTTGCGGTGATAATTCCAGGTCCACTGTTCCGGATGTTCCGAAATCCAGAGAGAAATTTCCTCGGCGATTTTTTGCGTTGTGCATTCGGGGGCGGACTTGGGTGCGTAAAAATTTTCGAATCGGATCGTGTGGCCTTCTGCCGTACGGAACGTGCGGAAGGTGACGATTCCTGCTCCCATCGCCATCGCTTTGAGGGGGAGCCTTAAAAAAAGTTCGGTGGGCTGGCCTAAAACCTGGACTTCGTTTCCACGGCCTTCTGTCGCTTGGTCCACGAGCATCGCGAGCACGCCTTTATTCTTGAGAAATTCTCGGAGCGTGTTTGCGACCGAGCTCGTTTCGCGTTCTTCAAGGCCTGGCGTTTTTCGAATGTCGTGCAAGAGTTCGGTCAAAGCCATGTCTGTAAAGCTGTGCGTAAAAAGATAGACGTGGTCCGAGTAGCGGGTGAGTACGCGGTGCATCATTTCGAAGGCGCCCTGGTGAATGCCCATGGCGACGACGGGAATTCCATTTGCAAGAGGCGTGCGGATGACATCTTCGTTTTCAAAATGCACGCTTTGGAGTGCATGTGGTCGTCGGCAAAGGTACCGCAAGCCGTCGAGGTAATTCTTGTACAGCGCATAAAAGACTTGACGGGGTGAAGTCTTTTGAATCATTCCCGTGCTTTGCAAATGTTTTTGAACGCGGCCCCAGGCGCGCTTTGTGTGCAAGGCTTTGTAAATCGGGTAGATCAGCACAAATAAAAAATCCTCCACGAGCTTTGGCATATGCAACAGCAGTTGGAGAATTATTTTGTATGTAATCCGCATGGGCGTTAAAAGTTACGCGTCGAATTCAAAGATGCCGCGCCCGAGTTCACGATCAAAGACTTCCTGCGAAAGGTTCTCGCCGCCGTAAGTCAAGCGTGGAGAAATTTCGTAGAGCTTGCCCGGCTTCACGTTCACCTTCGCCTGTTCGAGCCAGTAGCGGTGGAGTGTTCCGAGCATCTTGCGGGCGGATTCCGGAGAATCGCTTCCGGTTGCATTCTTGACCGGGGCGAATTCATCTTCGCGTTCGACGCCGTATGGCAAAATTTTTCCGAGGAACGGGAATGCATCGAGCAGGAATTGTTCGAACTTCCAGCAGTTCTCGACGCCGTTTACGGTCTTGCGGGCGACGTGCCACGGAAGCTCCTGCGTGGAAATCTTGCGGAGAGCGTCCATGCGGAACGCATACATGCCGGTATTTCCTCCGTCGAATTCGAGCGAGCCGTCTTCGAGGGTTTTGTTGCGCAGTTCGTCCGAAATGTCCGAGTATTCAAGCACGGTCGGCTTCTTGTTCTTGTAAGCGAAGATGCCGACTTTTTCCTGGGCGTTCTTCTTGTGGACGACCTTGGCTGCACACGGGAGAAGGCCGTTGCTTGCGAGCGCACCGATGAACGTCGGATCGCACATCTTGACGAGAGCGTTATCGACGTTGCAAAGAAACACAAATCGCACGCCTTTTTCTACGAACCAGGCGAGAGTTCCGCTCATCGCGAGTGCGCGGAAGCAGCCACCGTTTCCGTCCGGAGCTTCCACATAATTGCCGTTTTCATCCTGCAACGGAGTTCCGTCCGGTTTCAAGGCGCAGAGCATCCCCTGGTCAAAGAATCGGATGTAATCACGGTTGTAACCGAAGAAGGAATGGTCTTCAAAATGATGAATGGTTTCCGCATGATTCAGCGGGGAAGTCATAATCGCCCAAGGGACTGGCTTTCCTGCCTTGGCGCCGAGGTTCATCAAGCGGCGTGCCTGCATCCGGAAAAGCGTCGCCTTGCTCGGAAGGCCAAAGTCATAAGCGCCTTTCGGACCGTCAAAGCCCAAGCGGGAACCCTGACCGCCGGCGAGCGTAAAAGCGGCGACAGCGCCCTGTTGCAACAAAAGATTGCCGGTTTCCGTCCACATTTCACGGCGCATATCTTCGTTCGCCATGTGGAACGGCATCGGCGTAATCACGTCTTCTGCTTTGGATTCCTTTGCCGGAGCAGAATTCGAAAATTGCTTGTAAAGATTTTGGACTAAATCAAAATCGATATTCGACATTAGCGGATCCCGAAGAAAATGACAAAGCTAACGATTAAAGCGAAGATACTCACCAGGTGCATTCTCCACACGATCTTTGAATTCATGAGCGGCTTCGATGCGAAAGAGCCTTCCCACTTCTTCTGGTAATGATGATGGAGCGGAGCGCAAAGGAAAACTCTCTTACCCGTACCGGTCATCTTCTTTGTCACCTTGAAGAAGGAAATCTGGAAAAGAACGGAGCACGCTTCTGCGATGATGATGATGCAGACGATCGGGAGGAAAAGTCCGGCCTGCACTTGAATGAACATGATACCGATTGCCGCACCAAAGCCCACGGAGCCTGCGTCACCCATGTAGATTTCGGCAGGAGGACTGTTGAACCACAGATAGGCGAGGAGAGAGCCGGCAATCGCTGTCGCAAGCGGGAACAGTTCGTCGCAGCCCGGCAGGAACGGCATGTTCAGATAATTACTGAAGATGAAGTTTCCGCAGACATAAGCCACGACGCCCACAAAGACCATGCTCGTGAGAATCGGCACGGAAACGAGGCTGTCGAGGCCGTCGGTAAAGTTTGTGCCGTTTGCGGTCGCCGCAATCACAAAGGTCATGAATCCGATGAACGCCCAGTTCGGCAAATGAATCTGGAACACATCCGCCGGGACAAAGGGAACGGTCAGGTGACCGCGCAAGTCCGGAATGAATTTGTAGCAGAAAATCGCAATCACGAGACTAAAGAGAAAATAAAGCCCCAAACGAACAGAACTCGAAATGCCATCCGCCTTTTCCATATAAGAAGCGGCGGTCGCCTTTCCCTGTGCGATCAAACGCTTGGTCTTGACTTTGGCAAGGTCATCGACAGCACCGACTGCACTGAACGCCGCCAGCACAAGGAGTGTCGAAACCGTGTAACCGTTCAGCTTGCAAGTGAGCAGTGAAACGAGAATCACCACGACAACAAGCAAAAGTCCACCCATGATAGGCGGGGCCTTGATCTTGCTGTTCTGATCGAAATCCGAAGTCGCATCCGACTTTTGCAAGAATCGAATGTACGACGGCATGGTCGAGAGAACGAGAATGATAGAAAGAAGGGCAGCCAAGCCTGCACGAAACAGACGGCTGTCAAAAAGGGCAATATCGGTGAGATGATAAATCCATTCGCAAAGCATGCGAAAAATCTAGCAAAATCAACCTACACTGTGCTCGAGCTTGAGCGTCAAAAGCTGCTTTGCTTCGGTAGCAAATTCGCCCGGCAGTTCCTTGAAAACGTCCTTGCAGAATCCGCCAACGAGAGCCTGGATCGCATCTTCCCTTCGAATGCCGCGGCTTTCAAAGTAGAACAGCTGATCTTCGCTGATGCGGCTTGTGGATGCTTCGTGCTCTGTCGAAGAACTTAAGTTGCGGACGCTGATGTAGGGGAACGTGTGCGCCGCGCTCTTTTGACCGACGAGCATGTTGTCGCATTCGGTGTAGTTGCGGGCGCCCGTGGCGCTCTTGCGAATGTCTACAAGGCCGCGGTAGCAGTTCACGCTGTTGTCGGCGCTGATGCCTTTGCTGATGATCGTGCTCTTCGTGTTCTTGCCTAAATGGATCATTTTTGTTCCGGTATCGGATTGCATGTGACCATTGGTCAGGGCTACGGAGTAGAATTCGCATGTGGAATTGTCGCCTTGCAGAATGCAGCTCGGATACTTCCACGTGATGGCGGAACCCGTTTCGACCTGGGTCCAGCTGATGTGGGAATTCTTGCCGGCGCACTTGCCACGCTTTGTCACAAAGTTATAGACGCCGCCCTTGCCGGTTTCCTTGTCGCCTGCATACCAGTTCTGCACGGTGCTGTACTTGATGTTTGCGTTTTCCAGCGCGATCAGTTCCACGACGGCGGAATGGAGCTGGTTGCTCGAAAATTCCGGAGCGGTGCAGCCTTCGAGATAGCTGACCGAAGAGTCCTCGTCTGCAATGATCAGGGTACGTTCGAATTGTCCTGCTTCTTTGTTGTTGATGCGAAAGTAGGTCGAAAGGTCCATCGGGCACTTGACTCCAGGCGGAATGTAGACAAAGCTTCCGTCGCCAAAGACCGCACTGTTCAAGGCCGCAAAGTAGTTGTCCCCACTCGGAACGACGCTTCCCATGTACTGTTCAATCAGTTCCGGGTATTCCTGGATCGCGTCCGAAATGGAGCAGAAGAGAATGCCCATTTCCATGAGCTTCTTCTTGTGGCTTGTGTAAATGCTCACGCTGTCAAAGACCGCGTCCACGGCGACGTTGGCGAGGCGTTTCTGTTCGTCGAGTGGAATGCCGAGCTTGTCAAAGGTTTCGAGCAGTTCCGGATCCACGTCTTCGATCGAGTCGTAAGCCTTTTTGGTCTTCGGGGCGGAATAGTAAACGATATCCTGCAAGTTGACCGGCGGGTACTTCGCTTCGCACCAGTGCGGCTCCTTCATCTTCTGGAGTTTTTCAAAGGCGTCCAAGCGGTATTTGAGCATGAATTCGGGCTCTTTTCGAATTTTAGAAGCTCGGCGGATAATGTCTTCGTTCAAACCTTTTTCGAAGGAGTCGTTTTCAATCGGGGTGACGAATCCATACTTATACGGTTCTCTGTAAGCTTCTTCTTCGGTGCCCATGCTAGTTCTCCGGAGTGGTCAGTGTTGCAGAGGAATGGACGGTGTCGTTGTAACTGTTGTAAGCAGCCGAGAATGCGTCTTCCGGGATTACACTTAAGTTGTAGTATACGTTGTCGCGAAGCTGGTCTTCGATGTAGTAAAGCGTTCCGCCGGTGGAGGCTGAACATCCATTGCAGGCTCCCTGGAAACGAATCTTCACATGGGTGTCGTCCATCATTTCGACGATTTCGAGGTCTCCTCCGTCGTTTTGGAGCGCTTGGCGTACGTTCAGGTGTAGACAGTCAGCAATGCGTTGCAGGCGTTCTTCCTTCGAAAGTGCAGCCCATTCCTTGTCGGCTTCGTTGCGACCTTCTACAGTCTGGGTGCGGTATCTGACCTTTTCCATTGTTTCTCGGGCGGCGAGTGCGACCGCCTTCTTTTCCGGGTAGGATTCGATGAGCTTTGCAATCAGCTTTTGAAGGCTAGCGAGTTCGGCCGATTTCGTCGAGAATGCCGGGGTTTCGGGATCGTCGCGCAGTTCCTTTTCGAGCTGGTTCACATCGGTCTTTCCGAGATATTCTACAGCCTTGCCCTGCAAACGTTCGCAAAGCGTGTCGGCGAGTGCGGTAAAGATCGGACCGCCATAGGTAAAGAAGCGGGTTTCAACAATCTGATCCTTTTCCGGATCTACGGTGATGTAGATCTTCAAGCTTTCTTCTTTGCCGTCGATCAAGGCGAGACCGCGTTCATCGGCTTCCACTTGGAAAATCGCTCCGCGGTATTTGGGAGCTCTGGCAATCGCTTTCACTTTTTCAGAAACATAGGATTCAGAAATTTCACTCATAGTGTCTCAAAATTAGTAATTTCAAGCCGAGAAAACTGGAAAAGGAGCTATAAGATGCAAATTCCTAGTAAAAAACTTGGTCTTGTCCTCGAAGGGGGCGGCATGCGCGGCGTCTATACGGCCGGCGTCATCGATTTTTTGCTGGAACAGAACTTCTTAGTCGACGGAGTTGTGGGGGTAAGCGCTGGGGCCGTGCAGGCGGTCAATTATGTGGCAAATCAGCCAAAACGCGGATTTCGTGTAATTGCGACCTATGCCAATGACAAGCGCTATATGAGTTTCCGCTCCTTGCTGTTGACGGGGGATCTGTTCAACAAAAAATTCTGCTACGAAACGATTCCAAATGAACTTGACCCGTTCGATTATGCGGCTTTTGAAGCTTCGCCGATCAAATGCTATGCGACGGTGACGAACGTGATGACGGGGGAAGCGGAAAACCTCCTGTTGAAGGATATGACGACGAGTGAAGGAATGGACAAGCTCCGCGCTTCGGGATCCTTACCGCTCGTTTCGAGACTGGTAAACATTGATGGAATTCCGCATTTGGACGGCGGCGTTGCGGACAGTATTCCATACAAGGCTTTTCAGCGGATGGGATACGAAAAGTGCATCGTTGTCTTGACCCGTGCAAAGGGTTACCGCAAAGATCCGAATGCGCTCATGCCGCTTATTCGCGTCAAGTACCGCAAATATCCAAAGTTCGTAGAGGCCTGTGCAAACCGTTATCGCGTTTACAATCAGACTCTCGAAGAATTGGAAGAAGCGGATGCCCGCGGGGAAGTCTTTGTGATTCGCCCGCAGAAGACCGTGAAAGTGGCTCGTCTTGAAAAGGATGTGAACAAATTAAACGTCCTTTACGAAGAAGGCTTCGAAGAGGCGAAGGCGATGTTCGATGACTTGAAAAAGTTCATCGCCAAAGAATAACGTCAAAAAGCTCGCCATAAATGGCGAGCTTTTTGAATTTCAAACGGCTTAGTTGCCCGAACGAATCTTGTTCAGAGCGCTGCCTGCCTTGAACCAGTCCCACTGCTGTTGGTTGTAGGTCTCGCTCAGCTCTGCGGTGTCTTCGGTTCCGTCCGCGTGATGGATCACGAGGGTGAAGTGGCAGCCCGGGGCGAAGTGCGTGAGACCGTTGATATCAAAATAGTCGCCTTCGCGGACTTTATCATAATCAGCCGGGTTCGTGAATGTCAGGGCGAGCATACCCTGCTTTTTCAGGTTTGTTTCGTGGATACGGGCGAAGCTCTTCACGATTACAGCCTTCACGCCGAGGTAACGCGGTTCCATAGCGGCGTGTTCGCGGCTAGAACCTTCTCCGTAGTTTTCGTCACCGATGACGATCGAACCCGTACCTGCATCGCGGTACTTGCGGGCGAGGGCCGGCACTTCGTAGAACTGGCCATCGTTTCCCTTCACCTGGTTCGTCTGGCCGTTAAAGGCGTTGACAGCACCGATGAGCATGTTGTTCGAAATGTTTTCCAAGTGACCACGGAACTTGAGCCATGGACCTGCCATGGAAATGTGGTCGGTCGTGCACTTGCCCTTGGCCTTGATGAGGAGCGGAGCGCCGGAAATGTTCTTGCCGTCCCAAGCCTTGAACGGAGTCAAGAGCTGCAAACGCTTGGAGTTCGGGTCCACGGAAATTTGAATTTTCGAACCGTCTTCGGCCGGAGCGACATAGCCCGGATCTTCGACAGCGAAACCCTTCACCGGGAGTTCATCCTTGGACGGCGGAACAAGCTTCACCTGTTCGCCCTTGTCGTTCACGAGGAAGTCCTTTTCCGGGTCGAACAAGAGAGAACCGGAAAGGGCTGCGACGACTGCCATGAGCGGGCTTGCGACGAACGCGTGTGTGTTCGGGTTGCCGTCCGCGCGCTTGGCGAAGTTACGGTTAAAGCTGTGGACAATCGAGTTCTTTTCCTTCTTTTCGGCACCGAGGCGAGCCCACATACCGATGCAAGGACCGCAAGCGTTCGTCATGATTGTTGCTCCGAACTGCTTGAAGAGGTCGATGAAACCGTCGCGTTCGGCGGTGTAACGGACTTGTTCGGAACCCGGGTTGATGATGAGCGGAGCCTTCGGAGTAAGACCCTTTTCCAAAGCCTGCTTAATGAGAGAGGCAACCTGGGAAAGATCTTCGTAGCTCGAGTTCGTGCAGCTACCGATGAGGGCTGCGCTTACGACGTGCGTCGAATCGAATTCCTTGAGGGATTCCTGCATTTCGCTGATCGGGAATCCGCGGTCCGGGCTGAACGGGCCGTTGTAATACGGCTTCAGCGTGGAAAGGTCGATTTCGATGACCTTGTCGAAGTACTTTTCCGGTTCGGCTTCGACTTCCGGGTCTGCGCGGAGGCAGTCCGCAATCTTGTTCGCTTCGTCTGCAACGGCTTCACGGCCCGTGGCGCGGAGATAGCGTTCCATCGTGGCGTCGTAGCTGAACGTGCTGCAGGTGGCGCCGACTTCGGCGCCCATGTTCGCAATGCTTGCCTTACCGGTTGCAGAGAGTTCGCGAGTACCTTCGCCGAAGTATTCGCAAATGGCGTTCGTGCCGCCCTTTACCGTGAGCAGGCGAGCGACCTTCAGAATGACATCCTTCGGGCTTGCAAAGCCGGTGAGCTTGCCCTTCAAATGGATACCGATGAGTTTCGGGTACTTGAGTTCCCACGGAAGACCTACCATCGCGTCCACAGCGTCGGCGCCGCCGACACCGATCGCGAGCATGCCGAGACCGCCTGCGTTCACCGTGTGGGAGTCCGTACCGATCATCATGCCGCCCGGGAAGGCGTAGTTTTCGAGAACGACCTGGTGAATAATGCCTGCACCCGGCTTCCAGAAGTCGATGCCGTACTTGGCGGCGACGGAGCTCAGGAATCCGTAAACTTCCTTGTTTTCTTCGAGAGCCTTCGGGAGGTCTTCTTCCTTACCGTTTTTCGCGGTAATCAAATGGTCACAGTGGACGGAAGAAGGGAGGGCAACCTTGGACTTGCCTGCGGTCGTGAACTGGAGCAAAGCCATCTGGGCCGTTGCATCCTGCATGGCGACGCGGTCCGGGTGGAATTCCGCAAAGGACTTTCCGCGTTCGTAAACCTGATTTTCAGCGCCATCAATCAGGTGAGAGTAAAGGATTTTTTCTGCCAGAGTCAGCGGGCGACCGAGCAGCTTACGCGCTTTTTCCACACGTTCTGGGATGCGAGCGTAACGTTCCTTGATCATGTCCAAGTTAAAAAGCATAAAAGTACCTCATAGACGTTCGCGTAGAATGTAGTAAATCAACGCCCATTTTTAGCCGTAGTAAGCGATGTAGAAACGGATTTGGCTACAAGTCGAGCTCTGCTTGGGTTCCTTTGGGGACAGGCAGGTGCAGCGCTTGGTAAGCTGTCGGTGTCAAAATGCGTCCGCGAGGGGTCCGGGACAGCAGACCTTGTTGAATCAGGTAAGGCTCGTAAACTTCTTCAAGAGTGTCCGGTTCTTCGCCGAGCGATGCTCCGATTGTCCCGAGACCTACAGGGCCTCCGGCGAAGTGCGTCGCAAGCGTCGAAAGGATCTTTCTGTCCATCGGATCGAGGCCGCGTTCGTCGATGCCGAGCATTTTCAAGGTGCGCTCGGCGACTTCCTTGTCGATGATACCTTCTCCGCGGACTTCTGCCACGTCGCGGGCGCGGCGCAGTACACGGTTAGCAATACGCGGCGTGCCTCTGCATTTGGAACTTAAAATCTTTGCCGCTTCATCGGTGATGCCGACATTCAAAATCTTTGCGCTGCGGACAAGAATCTTTTGCAGATCCTTTGCCGGGTAAAGGTCCAGGCGGTAGTGCAGACCGAAGCGGTCGCGGAGCGGGCCGGTAAGAAGGCCTGTACGTGTCGTGGCTCCGACGAGCGTAAAATGCTTCAGCGGAAGGTTCACCGTTCTTGCCGCAGGACCGGAGTCGAGCATAATGTCCAAACGGAAATCTTCCATTGCGGGGTAGAGATATTCTTCAATCACGCGTCCCAAACGGTGAATCTCATCAATGAAAAGGATGTCGTTTTCGCCAAGGCTTGTGAGAAGTCCGGCGAGATCGCTCGCCTTTTCTAAAACGGGCCCGCTTGTAATGTGAATGCCTACGCCCATTTCCTTTGCGATGATACCGGCAAGAGTCGTTTTTCCGAGGCCCGGAGGACCTGCAAAAAGGCAGTGGTCCAAGGCTTCGCCGCGGCGTTTGGCCGCTTCGATCGAAATCTGTAGGCTTTCCTTGATGTGGTCTTCGCCTGTAAAGTCCGCAAGGGATTCCGGACGCAGACTGCGATCCAGTTCCGCCTCTTCGAAATTTTCTTGCTCAGGAGAAATGATACGTTCCGACATGGAGTTCCTTTACAAGCTTAAACGTGTTTGAGCGCTTCGGGGATGAGCTTTGTGACGTCGACGTTCGTGCCGAGGATTTCGACCGCTTTTTCGACTGCCTTGGAGGCCGCAGGTTCCTTGACGCCGAGGGTGTGCAGGGCCTGGATCGCTTCGCTCTGGTTTGGGGCGAGGAGGGCAGTCTGTTCGCCGCCTTCCACGGCAGAAAGGGCCATCGCCTTGTCTTTCAAGGTCAACACGAACATTTCGGCAGTCTTTTTGCCGACGCCCTTGATTTTGCCGAGGGCCGCTTTATCGCCACGGGCGATGATCGAAAGGAAGTCACCCGGGGAAACGCTCGAAAGAATGCGCTGGGCGGTCTTCGGACCGACGCCGTTCACCGTAATCATGCTCAAGAAAAGCTCTTTTTCCTGCGCATCGGCAAAGCCGAAAAGTTCCATCGCGTCTTCGCGGACCACGAGATGCGTGAGCAGGGTAATTTCCGAACCTTCGGTGGGCAAACGTTCCCCTGTGCGGGCAGAGATTTGAACCCCGTAACCTACACCGCCGCATTCGACGACAGCTAAAGTTGGGTGGCGTTCCACAAGAATTCCATGCAATCTTTCAATCATACGCATTAAATATATATACTTTCGTGTACTTTTGTGCAGTGGTTTTGAAAGTTCTTATATTTTCTCCATGAAATCGTTCCAAAATAAAAATGTCGTTGTGACTGGTGGTGCTCATGGAATCGGAGCGACCATCGTAAATGAATTTGAAAAGGAAGGCGCGCAGATCGCGTACATTGACATTCGGGAAAATCCCTGTTTTGTCGGGGATCTTTCACAAAAAGAGGTTCTTGAAAAATTTGCTGATTTTGTCATTCAAAAGTTTGGACATGTTGATGTTTTGGTGAACAATGCGCTTCCGCTGATGAAGGGAATTGATGATTGCAGTTATGAAGATTTCAACTATGCGCTTGCGGTCGGCGTCACTGCACCGTTTTATTTGGCAAAGCTTTTTGCGCCTCGCTTTGCACCGGGAGCTTCGATTGTGAACATCTCTTCGAGCCGTGATCGGATGAGCCAACCGCAGACGGAGAGTTATACGGCCGCGAAAGGCGGAATTGCCGCTCTGACGCATGCTTTGGCGGTGAGCTTTGCGGGGAAGGTCCGGGTGAATTCCATATCGCCGGGATGGATTGATACGGATTTTAAGGTCTACGAAGGCGCCGATGCCACTCAGCAGCCTGCGGGCCGCGTCGGGAATCCGCTCGATATTTCCAACATGGTGCTTTTCCTTGCGAGCGAAAAAGCGGGATTCATCACTGGCGAAAATGTTTGCATTGACGGGGGAATGACCCGTCAGATGATCTATCACAACGATTGCGGTTGGACGTATCGGGGGTAATTGTCACTCTTCCTTTAGAGCGTTTTGCAAAGTCTTAGTGGTGCAATCCAAGGCGTCTGCCGCAGCGATTTGCGTTTTGTACTTGCTGCAGGCATTTTCCGCAAGATCCCGTTGAAAGCGCTTTGTTGCTTCTTTCCAAGAAAGATTTTCATAATCCGAAATTCGCGCTTTGTTTTCTGCGTCAGCTTTTTCTTCAAAAGAAAGATCTTGCAGAATTTCTGCGATGGATTTAGTCCCGTTCCAGGCGATGATCTGATACGCAAGAGATTGCAGATTACGAAAGTTTCCCGATAAGCTTGAAGTCTGCAAAAAATCTTTCAAAGCAGGATCCATGGGAACTTCTAAAGGGGAACTTTCCAAACGCGTTGTTTCCCAGGTTTTTGCCCAGTCATCCTGCAAATCTTCCCTGCATTCTCGGAGCGGCGGAAGCTCCACTGTATAAAAGCTGATGCGATCGTAAAAGTCGGGGTCCAACTTCTTCCGCAGTTCATCTTCGGACAAGTTGGAGGCGCATACAATTTCCACGTTTGCCGTTTCTTCTGTGTCGCTGCCCAGTGGACGGTAGCGGTGTTTTTTGTCTTGTAGAGTTCGCACCAGCTTTCGCTGGACTGATTTGGGTAAATCCTGAATTTCATCCAAAAAGAGAATCTTTCCGTCAGCTTCCTTCAACAGACCCTTTCTAGAATCGTTGGCACCGGTAAAGGCGCCTTTCTTGTGGCCGAACATCGTAGATTCCGCTAGAGAGGAGTCCAGAGAGCCACAGGCAAGTGTCACGACCTCCTTTTCTTTAATGGGGGCGATGAAGGATTCTACTAAGTGGCTCTTGCCGATTCCGCGTTCGCCGAGTAATAACAAGGGAACTCCTTGAACGCGGGAGTAAACCTTGACCTTCTCTAGGGCGTTTCGCCTTACCGTGGATTTGGCTTCTGGGTTATAGGAGCGTTCCTTCGGATTTTCTTTTTCGTATTTACGAAGTTCGCCGAGGTATGTGGAAATGGGGAAGTCGACATCGTCGCAAAAGGTCGCGCCTGTAATACGGTTCTTTTGGGAAGAAACCAAGCGTGTGCCGGTGGGAAAAGCTCCTGCTGCATACAGAATAAGCCAAACCGCGTGCATGGCTGGGGTTCCCGAAGAAACATTGATCACAAGATTTTTTGCGCCCTCGACTTTCGAAATAATCTGGTTTTTGATGATGTCGTAAATCTCTTTGTGCTGAGTCGGATTTTTGACGACGACTTCAATGGGCGTTAAAACAGGACTAAGGGGCTTGACCTTGTTCAGTATGCTCAAATGCTGATTTTGATAAAGATAAAGAATCTGGCTTATTTCATAAGTCTTTTCGAAATGCGATAGCAATGATTTTAAAACATCGGATCGTTGTTGACCGCCATCCAAGTGAGCAGCGTGACCTTTTCTTTCATAGGAATAAATATACGAAAAACTTTTCTTATGTACAGAATAAAATTTCGTATTTCGTTTTTTTTGAATTTAAAACCTCCAAAATATGCGAAAAAAACATTTTCTGCTTTTGGCATGACTTTTGCTTATTAGAAGAGTGAGATCGGATCCATCGAACCTCAACCAAGGAGAAAATATGGAAAAGAGAAAGATCCCTCAAAAATTATTGGACGCCCACCAGGCTTCAAGCCAGAACAAGGAACTGGTGAAAAAATCGAAGATGTGTGGCTGCTTCTTCTGCGGGAGCGTGTTTCCTGCGGCGGAAGTAGAAATGTGGGCTGTTGGTCAAAAGGATAAAACAGCCATCTATCCGTACTGCTTCGTAGATGCAGTGATTCCGGACGCCGCCGGCTTTGATCTGGATAAAGCATTTCTTACGGAAATGCACCAGTACTGGTTTGGCGTATAGTAAAAAACACTGCAGTAGCGGTACAACCAAAGAGGTAATATATGAACTCTTCTCTTCGCTCTCTCAAAATTCAGCAGCGCAACCTTGTTGTGCTCATGGAACGCTTGGAAAAGCGCCTTGAAAAGGCGTATGCCTTGAACATGGCGGAAGCTAGCGCAATTCGTGTGCGTATTCAGAAAGTTGCCTGCATGCTGGGCGATGTGAATGATTGCATTTTGGATATGGAACTGTATCGTCTCCGTGTTTCTTATCCGGTTTTCACCAAGTGCGGTAAGGCGCTTGCTGGTCGTAAGACTGTGCGTATTTACGCCCAGGCGGCATAGCGCCTTTGGCCGCGCGGCGGCCTTTGAATTCCAATTTCGCTAATGGGCCAACAAGGATGTGTACTATTTCTTCTTAATGCGGAAGACAGGTTGACCTTTGGAATTTTTCCCTTCTTCAAAATATTCTGTAGCGCGGATTAAAGAGGGCCATTTTGCATAGCCGTAGTTTTTGGGGCTCAACGGAATTTGACGATTGATTTGTTGCGATACCTTCGATGCGACAGCCCATCCGGATTCATCAGCCTCTTCGCTTATAGCTTTACGAATTGCATTCATGATTTTTGCGTTGCCTCGCAATTTGTTACGGTCTAAAGGCTCAATATCGTTGGTTGCTGCATCCGATTCGGTTGGCTTCTTGAATTTGTCGATGTAGATGAAAGAATTGCACGAATCGATGAACGGCTGTGGCGTTTTTTCTTCGCCGAACCCGATAACCTGTTTTGATTTGGCCCTGAGTTTCATGGCAAGCGGCGTGAAATCTGAATCGCTGCTCACGATGGCGAAAATGTCGATGCTTTCCGTGAACAGGAGTTCCATTACGTCGATAGTCATTGCGAGGTCGGTCGCATTTTTCCCCTTCGTGTAGGGAAACTGCTGTATCGGCTGAATCGCAAACGGATGCAAGACTTCTTCCCAGGGGTTGCTACCTTTCCAGTTGCCATATGCCCTTCGGATGCTTGTCTCCCCGAATTTGGAGAGTTCTTCCATAATGCCGTAAATGGCGTCCGCCTTGGCGTTGTCGCAGTCGATAATTAGGGCTATTTTCTTTTCCATTTCCATGTTAGGGAATATATGAAAAATTTGTGGGGTGGTGCTATGTGGTTGGAAAAAGGAGTTTTTACAGAAAATGTAAAACTTGATTTTTTTTTGAGGAAATGGCTTGATTGGCTAGATAATATTTGATACATTATCCAAAGCAATATACTTCTTCGGAGCAATCCGACAACTGGCTGAAAATTGTTTCTACGGTTGGAACCAAGCCTATACAGTTTTCTGTATTTGGTGCGGGTGAAGTGCAAGAATGAAACAAAGATAGAACTTTTTCCATCAAAATTCCGTCTTTGTAAACGATCTGCTCACTATGTGGGCCGATTATAGTTTAACGCTTTTCTAGAGGATTCTTATGAGAATTCTACTCGTTATCCATGGCTATCCTCCATACTACATGGCTGGTTCTGAGGTTTATACATACAACCTCGCACGGGAATTGGCGAAAACGAATGAAGTGTTCGTATTCCATCGCATTGAGGATAAAGATATCCCCTTGCACCAGTTCTTTGACTCCTTTGAAGAGGGCGTGCATATTCGTAAGATCAACAATTACGAACCGACACCCGCCACCTTCTATGACAAATATCTGAATCCCGTAATCGACGACGCATTCCGTGAGTATGTAAAAAGGGTCAATCCCGATGTCGTTCATATCGGCCATCTGTCGCATCTCTCCACGCAGATTCCTATCATCGCAAAAAGAGAATTCGGCCTCCCCGTTCTATTCACTATTCACGATTTCTGGATGTTCTGCCATCGCGGTCAACTCATTAATCCACAGAACTGGGAGATATGCCCCCTGCCCAATGTAGCGCAATGTACAAAGTGTGCCGCATTCCATTATCAAAAAGACGACTTTGAGTCTAGACTCATCGAGGAGCGCGATGAGCATATCCGCCAAACCCTAGACTGCATTGATGTGTTTTTCGCACCGTCACATACGCTGGAGAACTTCTTTATAAACATGGGCGTTAATCGCCGTAAAATCGTTTATGCCAAATATGGGTTCAATGTCTCGAAACTAGCCAAGCATTCCAAGGAGCTTCACCCCGAAATCACATTTGGTTTTACCGGCAGGATTATCCACACCAAGGGAGTCCACCTTCTTTGTGAAGCATTTAAAAAGGTCGAAGGAAACGCCAAGTTGCTCATTTATGGCGATTACGGAAGCGATTACGGCAATAGACTAAAGGAACACTATTCTAGTGACCGAATCCAGTTCAAGGGTTCATACCATAATAATGAGCTGCAAAGTGTCCTAGACTCCCTGGATATTCTAGTGTGCCCGTCCATTTGGCTTGAAAATGCTCCGCTTGTTATACAGGAGGCACAAAGCGTTGAGCTCCCCGTGTTGGTAAGCGATAGGGGCGGGATGGCCGAACTTGTCCATGATGGCATAGATGGATTCACGTTCAAGCTCGGTGATACTAAAGATCTTAGCAACAAGATACAGGACCTTGTCAATCATCCCGAAAAGATATTGAATCTTGTCAAGCCGATTGAGAAAGTCGTTTCGATAGAAGATGATGCGGCTCTATGCATGCAAAAGTACAACGAGATAAAGAAGCAGAACGTTGTGTACCCGCATAGTCCTTGCCCGCAGCGAATGACGTTCATCACGAATCCCGACAAGTGCAATCTCCACTGCAAAATGTGTGACACGTTCTCAGAAGCGAATAGACACAGGCTAAAAGAGTCTCGTCGTCCAGATTTAGACTTTAAAGTCGTCGAGGATACAATCGAAAGGCTTGTCCATCACGGCCTAAGAGAAATCATCCCCTCCACCATGGGAGAACCACTGCTGTACCCCCATTTCGAAGAACTCGTAGATTTGTGTAAGGTTCTCAATGTCAAGATGAACCTGACAACTAACGGGACGTTCCCTGTGAAAGATATTGAATACTGGGGTCCTAAACTAGTCAATATCATTTCGGATGTCAAGTTCAGCTTGAACGGGATAAACCCGGAAATCAATGAAAGTATCATGTGCGGAGCAGATACGCAAAAGCAACTCCATAATATCGAACGATTCATCCAGATGCGGAACGAAGCTGCTTCTAAGGCAACAGTTACGTTGCAATGCACGTTCATGAGGTCTAACCTAGATGAACTCAAGAATATGATTGCATGGGCTATCGAGCATGGAGTCGATCGTGTTAAAGGGCACCACCTCTGGAAAACGTCGGATGCTCTGGATTGCGAAATGCTCAGAACACCAGAAAATGCCGCCCTCTGGAATCAAACCTGTGAAGATTGCCACAAAATTGCCGACGGCAAGGTCAAGCTCGTGAATTTCGACCCTGTTGACTTGACAAAACCGGCCTTGAACAACGACAACACGTTCTGCCAATTCCTGGGAAAGGAACTATGGATAGAATACGATGGCTCGTACCAAATTTGCTGCTGTCCCTCAGAAGTCCGCAAGGAATTCGGCGATTTCGGGAATGTCAAGGAATTGTCGCCCTTGGCAATGTGGAACGAAAAGCTCTACTGCGATTTCATCAACAACTGGGGCAACAGTGAAAACTGCAAGAAATGCAACATGAGATGTGAACGCAAAGGAGAGTAATTATGAAGATTCTTGTTTTCGGCAACATCGGTTCTGGAAAATCCACATTGTCGCGAGTTATTTCAGAGAAGTTAAATGAATTTGAACTAGTCGAAATTGACGATTTTCGGAAACGCTATGGGGACGGAACTATGGAAGCCGAACAAGTCGCGAAACGGAATTTCTACAACGCCATCGTTCCAGAAAAAAATCAGATTATTGAGGTTATGGGTGCCGGGGATACAGGCGAAGCCCTGTTTGAAACAATGCAATCCATGCCGGAGCAGAAACTTGTCATAATATTAAAAACGCCCTTGGAAGAGTGCATTTTACGATTAAAGGAACGTCAATGGGTTGTTCCGTATCCGGCCCCGCCCGAAAAGGCTTTCTCACTTGCCGAAGAAACGGCCCCCCCCTGATCCATTCTGGAGCGATGCATGGGAAATGGTCCCAAATGAGCGCTTGCACAGTCGTTGACATGGATAACATCTCGGAAGAGTCTATCAAAGGGCTTCTCTTAATTATACAGGATATGGAGCAGTTATGAAGCAAGAAGATATTATTAAAACTATGACGGACGAGATGTTCCCCAAGAGCAAGGGGTTGAATGCAGCGCTTTTGATGGGTTCTTTTGCACGAGGAACATTTACGACAAGATCCGATATTGATTTTTCGCTATGGGTGGAAAAGGATGGCTTTGTTGTCGAAGATTTCATCTCGCAACTGAACCTATGCCTTCCGGGTGTCAAGGATATTCGGTTTATAGCCCTTCGTGAGAAGTTTGTCGTGTATTTCTCGGACTGCCCGAAAATGGAGTTGGCGATAACGATGCAAATGAGTGGCCTAGACAAGCATTTCCTTGGTTCAGAAATCGAGGCCAAGGAAAAGAGCATCGTTTTTGCAAATCCTGAGGTCGCCCCCGCTTTAAGGGAACATCTTGACGCGATTCTTTCAGAAAAGAAACAAGGGCTTGATACAAGCAAGAAACGCCTTGTGAAGGACTTGGTGGATAAATTTATATATGAATTTGAAAACGCTTCCGATATGCACAGGAGGAGCGATAGCTATCGATTTTACTTCGATTACAACATCGCTTTACACGTGGCAATCCAACTTTTGTACATTGCCCAGGGGCGAATAGACTTCTATTATTCACCCAGAAACATCACAAAGTTTTTTGACAAGCAGCATAAAGAGGAATTTTTAGAACTAGCTTGCTCTTTGGCTCTCCCGGAAGCGAACAAAAAGAAGCGACAGCTTCTTAATTTCTTCTACAACGCGATAGAATTGTGCGGTTGCCACTCCGAGAAAGAAATAGACGACATCAAGTCGTTTCTTGAATACATCTACCAGAGGGACTATATATGGAATTTCCGCGATCTTTCCATGCTGTGTAAAAAATGCCGGCCTAGGGTTATTTTTCGCTCTTCGAGCTTTAGCCGCTATCAAGATAGCGACGCCTTTAATGTCGCCGTTGAAAAAAATGGGATTACGACCATAGTCGATATACGAGACGAAAAAGAGAAACAGGATAAACCCTACGACAGGAAATTGCTTAACGATTACCATATAAGATACCTCCCGCTTCCAATGGATATCATGCGTTCGTTGGATTACGATTCAGAATTTCCTCACTACTCGGATATGGAAAAGGAATACCGTTGGTTCGCTTTGGGGAACAAGGAGTTTTTCCGTAAGTTTTTTACGGAGATTGACACTTCAAAAGAGGTGATAATGATTCACTGCCATGCAGGGAAAGACCGCACAGGATCGGTTTGCGCCCTCATTGGCTTACTTCTGGGGGAATCTGACGAGGTTCTTGAAAGCGAGTATCTCGAAAGCGAAATGGATGCTGATGTCCGGAATATTCGCTCTTTCATAGCGACAGTCAGGGAATGCGGGGGCGCAGAAGAATTTCTGCTTTCTTGTGGGGTCTCGACGCAGACAATAGAGCGATGGAAGGCCGATACCGCAGTGCGTTAAGGATGAGGCATATGACAACATTATTGGAAAAGTTGCAAAAGATTGAAGATATGGATTCCAGGCGGATTGGCGTATTACTTCGCCATGGCGAACGCGAAGCTATTCCAGCGGGAAGCTATGGAAACGATGTTCTGCTCACCCCAAATGGGGTCGCTGATTCAACCCACTTTGGAAAAACTCTGTCTTGTTTCAAGGTGAACCGCATTTATACAAGCCCTGTTCCACGGTGTGTCCAAACTGCCGAGTGCATAAAAAAGGGGCTTAGCTCTAGTGCCCCAGAAATCATTTACGATGATATGCTTGGAAATCCTGGCTTTCATATCGCCGATGCCGATATAGCAGGCAAGGCTTATCTAGAGTATGGCTGCATGGGCGTCTATGAACGCTTTTCTCGTGGCGAAATTGTAAATGGCCTTGCCTCGGCAGATTTTCTTCGGGTTCACCCCATACAATGGCTTAAGGCCAGAACTTCAGAAAAGGGCATGACACTCTTTGTGACACATGATGCGTCGATAGCTCATTTTGCTTTTGCCAACGGGATTCATGCTTATGATGCTGAGAATTGGATAAATTTTTTAGACGGTATAATTCTTGATTTCACATAAGAACTTCTAGAGGAGTGCAAATAGAATGTCTAAACCTACACTAGCCCTATATGGCATTAAAGACAGGAACAATACTCCCTATCCGTCCTTCGTACATGATCACAACCTGTGCTTAATGCAGGATGGAAAGATTGTTAAATATTTGCAATTGGAGCGATATACACGGAGAAAATACGACAATCGGTTAGACCTCTTCATTGAGGAACTGGTCGATGATGGAACGATTCCATTACCTGACGATTTTGACCTCGTGTGTGTCAATGATTTCACGGGTAACGCATTCATTTCGCATAGCGGAAGGTTGCATTTTGAAGCGAACAGGCTTGAAATTCTCTCCCCAGCATTGACTCCTGCACGGGCATATCTAAACAACCGCGAAGGGTGGGGCGGAAAGGAACTTGCTGCATATTGCTGCTCTCATGAACTAGCCCACATTTCTACCACAATTCCTTTTTATGGAGCATTTAAGGAGAACAGTCTACTCATTTCGTTTGATGGGGCATCCAGTCTTGGCAATTATTCCGCTTTTTTATATCAAGATGGGATGCTCAAATTTGTTGAAAACAATTGGACAGATTTAGGCTTCGCATCAAAACTGTTCAACGACAACAAGCTTGCCTTTCGAACGCTTAATATTGCCCCCTATGCGCACTGCTCAGTTCCTGGAAAGCTGATGGGCTTTGCAAGCTGGGGAACATATCAGCCAGAAATCGAGAACTGGCTTAGGGACAATCATTTCTTTAATGGATGCGGCCGACATCACGGGGTGGACATACTGCGGTCTGCAAAGGAAAGGTTTGGCGATGTTTGTCCAGAATTCGATACCAAGAACCCCTTTTTGCAAGATTGTGCAGCGACATTCCAGTACATTTTTGAAACAGCAGTGTTGACAAAACTTAAATCTCTTCAGGAGAAGTTCCATACCGACTATCTTTACTATGGCGGTGGATGCGCATTGAACATCGTGACCAACTCAAAGATTGTTGAAAGCGGAATGTTTAAGGACATCTTTATCGCTCCATGCTGCAATGATAGCGGGCTAAGCATCGGCGCAGCTGCATTCCTCGAAATGCAAAAGGGGAATAAGATTGAAATTCACAGTCCATACCTTTGTAATGTTGGCTTGCCGCATAATGATTTTGATATTGATGAAAATGAAATTTCCCGTGTAGCGGAAGTTCTTATGAAAGGCGGTATTGTCGGAGTGTGTAATGGTCCGGCAGAAGCTGGTCCCCGGGCACTTGGGAATCGCAGTTTGATCGCACTTGCAAATAGCCAGGAACTCGCAAAAAAAATGAGTATGGAAATAAAACGGCGCGAATGGTATCGTCCAGTAGCCCCGATAATGCTAGAGAAAAACGCAAGGAGAGTTACGGATCAGAAGATTAACGGACTGGCTCGATTTATGCTTATGGACTTTACGATTAAGCCGGAATATAGGGCGCAGATGGCGGGTGTCGTTCACGCAAACGATACGGCAAGAATCCAGACTATTGCTAACGAAAGCGATAATCCCTTTATGTTCCGCCTACTTTCGTATTTGTACGAAAGGCATGGAATCCTCGCTCTTGTCAACACATCATTCAATGTGCAGGGAGAGCCCATTGTGCATACGCCAGAGCAGGCCCTAGAATCGACGAAGCGAATGAACTTGGACGGTCTTGTGTTAAACGGAAAATTTCAAAAAATGGAGAAGTAAGATGAATTGGCGAGATATTAAGGATTCACAAACGGAAAAGCGGTTCTATTACCATGGAGAACCTGTCTTTAAAGTTTTCAAGTCAATCTTGAAATTCCATGAGCCGGGGATCGCTCCCGTAGAGGACGAATCGGGATGGTACCATATCACCGTTGACGGATCCGAACTTTATTCGAGTCGCTATGAACGAACGTTTGGGTTCTATTGTGGTCTTGCAGCAGTAACATCAAAAGAGGGGTGTTGCCATATCGATGCTGCAGGCAAGCCTCTTTACAGCGAGCGCTATGCTTGGTGCGGGAATTTTCAGGAAAATATCTGTCCCGTTCGCAGCAAGGAGGGGGATTATTTCCACATCAATTCAAAAGGAAATCGCCTATACTCGCAAACATTTTTCTATGCAGGTGATTTTAGAGACGGAATAGCCTGCGTAAAGTGCGTCGATGGCATGTGGCGCCATATCAAGGCTGATGGACAGTTCCTAAATGGCAAGGGATTCCTGGATCTGGGCGTTTTTCACAAGAACATCGCTCCAGCCCGCGATGAAAAGGGCTGGTTTCATTCTGATATTAACGGGAACGAACTTTATCCTGAGCGCTATCTGAATATTGAACCGTTCTATAACGGTTTTGCACTCGTAACGAATTTCGACTGGACAAAGAAAATAATTGACGAAAACGGGAGCACAATTTTATGCATTTGAAAAACAAGAAAATTTTAGTAACCGGAGCACTCGGTTTTATTGGAAGGACGCTTTTGGAAACCCTTATTGAGCAGAATTGTGAAGCAGAGCTTTATGGCATAGATATAAAGCCCTTTCCATCAAACGCCAATGCGCTCAAACAGAACATTCGCTACGAGCAACTGGATATCCGTAATAAGGAGTTGGTGCAATCCTATGTCCGAAAGCACAAGTTCGACGGAATCGTTCATCTGGCAGCAGTGAGCCGTGTCGAAGATGCAGAAAACGACAAGAAAAACTGCATCGATACAAATTATAATGGAACCAAATACATCGCTACCGCAGCCGCCGAAAATAGGAGTTCCTGGTTTATTTTCGGAAGCAGTCGTGAAGTTTATGGTGAACAAAAAAATTTTCCTGTTTCTGAAAATGCTGATTTACTTCCGCTCAATATCTATGGCTTTTACAAGCTGGAAGGCGAACGCATCGTGAAAGCCTCATTTGAAAAATATTGCGTTTTGCGATTCTCAAATGTATATGGCAATGCATACGATATCCCCAAACGCGTCATTCCTAAATTCGTTCAAACTGCCTTGCAAGGCGGAGAATTGACACTTGAAGGTGGTGCTCAGATTATTGACTTCACATTCATTGACGATACCGTCAAGTCAATTATAAGATGCATGGAATTTCTAGACGCAGGTAAAATCAAAAAGGAAACTATTCATATCCTGCCAGGCAGAGAAAACAGGATTACAGATATAATTGACATTTTGCGGGAGAAACAAATGTATTTTTCTGTTCTGAAAAAAGATGCCCGCAGCTACGATGTTCAGCAATTCTTAGGGAACTCTAATCACATGCGCGATGTTTTAGAATTGGATCCGAGTCATTTCGTGACTTTAGAAGAAGGTATTGATAAATATTTATCAAGAATTGATTATTAAACCCCTCCCCGGCCCAGCGCTCGGGGAGTTTTTTGTTATATTTGTACATATTTGCTTAATTATGGTGCGCTTGTTTATGTGCAATATGCTTAAAATGATTCTTTTGCTTTCGTGCGCATTGTTTGCTCAGGAAATGCCTTCGCCAGTAGATTCTGTTTCGCAGAATGTTGACGAAGTAGAAGTTGTAAATCAGCGCCACTTGATATATTACGATTCTGGCTTATTTGGTTTTTGTAAAGAATATTACGTAGATGGAAAAGTCGTGGATTTGTCGGAGGTGACACAGCTCCTACTAGAGAACGAAAGTTCCAGACGCGATGCCAAAATCTCGAAGGTGCTTATGGGAATTGGGTACGTATTTGGGGGATTAAGTGGCTTTTTGCTTGGGTATGGATTTGTTCAGTCGCCGCCTTATAGTAAGTACATGTTTATTGGCTCAGCGATTTCTTTTTCTGTGGGCCTTGTCGGTGCGAGAGCATCTTCGCATTATCTAGATAAAGCGATTGACGAGTATTGAAAAAATTTGTTTAATAAGAAAAAAACTAGAAATACAGAGAGCTCCTCATAAAAGCGACATAAAACTTTTTATAAGGTAAGACCCAATGGTTTTAACCTTTTTCATCTAAAATGCTCTTCGGAATTTGCAAAGATTGTGGAGCATTGTGTATATTGTTGACATGGCAAGAAAGTTCCCCATAGGCATACAGACGTTTTCCGAAATCCGGAAAATGAACGCAATCTACGTTGATAAAACCGCGCTAGTCCACAAGTTGGCCGAGGACGGCAAGGTCTATTTCCTTGCACGTCCACGCCGTTTCGGAAAGTCTCTCCTCATCAGCACGCTAGATGACTACTTCAGCGGTCGCAAGGAACTCTTCACGGGGCTTGCCATGGAAAAGCTTGAAACCGAGTGGAAAAAACACCCGGTGCTGCGGTTCGATTTCAGCCGGAGCAAGTACACCAGCTTAAATGTATTGCAGACTCAACTGAATTCAATGCTTTCGGAATACGAGAGCATCTATGGGAAGAAGACCGACGATACGCTCCCGAGCGTTCGCCTGCAAAACGTCATTCTCGCCGCCGAGCAAAAATTCGGCGAAAAGGTCGTGTTCCTTGTGGACGAATACGACGCACCTCTCCTCGACACCCTTGTGGACAAGGAAACCTTCGAGGCGATGCGCCAGACTCTGCGCGACTTCTACAGCCCGCTCAAGAGCCTCGACCCGCATCTGCGATTCATTTTCATCACCGGCATCACCAAGTTCAGCCAACTCTCCATTTTCAGCGAACTCAACAACCTGAAAATCATCTCGATGCTCGACGAATATGCGACCCTCTGCGGCATCTCCGAAGAGGAACTGCACACGCAGATGAAGCCCGAAATCGAGGCGATGGCGCAGGCAATAAACAAAAACTTCGAGCAGGTGTGCGAGGCGCTCAAGAAAAAATACGACGGCTACCATTTCTCGAAAAAATCCCCCGACATCTACAATCCGTTCAGCGTGATGCAGGCGCTACAGGATAAAGACCTCACCAACTACTGGTTCGAAACCGGTACGCCGGCCTATCTGATTGAGCAGATTAGGAATTACAACATCGACCCCGAAACGTTCGCACGCGGCATCGAGGCGACCGTCGAGATGTTCAACGTGCCTGCGGAAAGCAATGCGAACCCGATTCCCGTGCTTTACCAGAGTGGCTACCTTACCATCAAGGACTACGACCCCGAACTGAACATATACACGCTGGCATACCCCAACGACGAAGTGACCGTCGGGTTCTCGAAATGCCTCATGCCGTATTACGCGCTGCCCACGATTGCGCAAAACGACTCCTTCCAGATTAGGCTCGTAAAGGCGCTGCATGCGGGCAACATTGAAGAGGCCCTGCTACAGATGCGGGCGTTCTTCAGTTCCATTCCTTACGATGCCGAGCATCAGGACGAGAACCACTACAAATTCGTATTCTGGCTGATTTTCCGCTTACTCACCGAATTCAACGTCAAGACGGAAGAACGTAGCGCAGCCGGTCGTTCCGATGCTGTTGTGGAAACTAAAAACTCGGTTTACTTATTCGAGTTTAAACTGGACAAGAACGGCTCTGCCGACGATGCTCTGAAACAGATTGATAACAAGGGCTACCTGATACCCTATACCGCGTCACTCGATGCGAACGGCAATCCGAAAAAGCTCTTCAAGATTGGCGTGAGTTTCGATGCCGAAAGGCGCACCCTCGGCGAATGGAAGGTCACGGAAACGTAGAACCGCCCTTGTCCCCCATTATGACCCTACAACAACTTAAATACGCCATCGCTAACAAGGGAGGCAAAGGCGGCAACACCATTTGCTCCGGCGTCATTAGCCACAAGCTCAACGGCCGGAACATTATCGCGAGGCACCTCGATGTTCACGACAAAATGACTGTCGGCTACGTAACGTGAAAAGGCGTTGCCCTTTCCCGTTATGCAGAGGCGTACATTGTCGCCTTAAAGCGACATTTAAAAACCTAAACTGATTTCTGCCATATAGATGCGGCTTTCGTCTTGGCCCGTGTAATAACCGCGTTCTTCACCCCAGGTGGCAATTTGCACCTCGATAAAGCGCAACGCTTCAAGTGCGATACCAGCCGAAGGATAGCCTCCGTGGAAACCTCCCGAAAGGCGAAGCTTCAAGGCGCGCAGGTTGTCGTTGTCGCCCGGAATCGCAAGAAGTACCTGTTCAATTTCCATACCGAAATTGATATGGCTAAGCGTCTTGTAATTGCGCGTCGTCGAAAAGGCGTTTTCGTAGTCGAAGGCAAAATTTACCTTGCGCGAAAATGCGGAATTCTTGTTCAGGAATCGGGGACTGTAAGCAAGGCCCATTGTAAAGTTCGGCACGATGCGTTCGCCTCCGAGTTCATTGAAGAAAATGTTATTGCAGGCGGCGCCCAAGCGAAGCTCTCGAGTTGCCTGGTAAAGAACGCCGAGGTCGATGCCGACACCGATGTCTTCAAATTCAAAGAAGTCCGATGTAGCGTCTTTCACGCGGTCGTTGAGCGTGTCGCCGATTGAGTTGAAGTTCGAAGCATCGACGCTAAAGGATTGGATGATCTGGCGCTTGGCAAGTTTAATGCCTGCGCCGACGGCAAATTTGTCTGTGATGCCGTAGGCACCGCCCATCTGGGCGACTGCATCGATGTAAAAAGTATCCATGCCGAAGTATGGAATAATTAGACCGCCGTCAAAATACGGAGCCATGTTGCCGTCTACCCAGAGGGCCGCTCCGAAGTTGTGGAACGCGAGTTCCGCATCCGCTTTGGCGATCATGTTAAAGAGCATGTGGTCGTACTTGTTGATCTTTTTGGTGAGCTCGGGATGCTTGGAAAGAGAGTCGGCTAACGCCTGGTCGATGCTTGCGCCTCCATTGCGGTCAACGTCATCCTTAGCGGATTCATAAAGATCCTGAATGTCGTTAAAGATTTCATAGATGTCTTGGGCATCATAAAAAGGCCCTGCACCGCCGATGTTCAAACGCATGTCGATGTCGTTGCTCGGGTAAAATCCGGTTTCTGGACGGATGTCGTAATGGCCGAGTCTTCCCATTTGGTTCAAACCGGCGTAGTTGTAGTAGATGGCTTCTTTACCGTCGACAATCGCGACGTGAGCATTACCCATGGCGTAAGCGCGCAGAGATTTATGACGCGGACCTTGGGCTGCGAAAGCGGATATGGCACAGGCGAGAATCAGAAGGCGTGTAATTATTTTCATGGGTGAGCCTCCTATCGATTCCTAAACCATTCTTTGAAGGTTTCTTGGGTGTAATTGTTCCAACATCTGCCGATGCGCAACTGTCGAGTTTTGAGCGGATATTGAATATGGGTAGAATCCGTGTCCAAGGAAATGGCGTGACGCAGATTTACCATGGAAGTGTCATCCAAATCCAGCTGTTCAAAATCCTTGGCAAAGTAGAAACGGTTGTTGGAAAGAAGAATCCGTTCGCCCTTGTCTTCCTTGAGACCGTTCATGTCGTGGTCCAAGCTGTCAACGCCTACGCCGACGATTGTTTCTGTATCGGTGACTTCTAGCGGAACGAGTCGTAAATCTTCATCCACGTAGCCGTCGCCGTCATTATCGTAGCCGTCCAAGATTTCTTCGTCTACGCAACCATCTCCATCGTTATCGATGCCGTCTCCAAGCTTGTAGAAGGAAACGGACTTTTCGACGGTTTCAGCGTCCGACTGCAAATCGTCTCCCAAAATTTGGGCTTTCCCGGTAGAATCGTCGATTTCAAAAAGGTCGGAATTGCTCAGACTGGAGGATGCTGCCGGAAGTACTGCGTCAAACAGCTGGGTCAAGTCTCCCTTAAGAGAATCCACGCTTGCGTTGAATTGGGCTAAAACGGCCGGATCCAGCAAGGCTTGGTCGTACAGAGACTGTAGGTCAAAGGAAAGGGATCGATCCTCGTTGATAGAAATCTTGATGAACGAAGAATTCGTGTAGCGGAAGCGCAGGATCGTGTAGGCGAATTCGAGAATCGCATGGCTTGCCGAGAAGTTCGAATAGGTGACGGATCGGTCGGAAAGCTTGAGGGAAGGATCCTGCTCGGTCAGCGTGTCGCGACGGATCAGTTCACGCAGCGGAATAAGGCTGCTGTTCACCGCCTTGAAGTATTTGGCGACTTCCGAGGAATCGAGATTCATCAGAGGAATGTCGGTGTCTGCATACAGCTCGTGGATGAGATTGTACGGGTTTCCAGCATATAAGTAGAGATTTGCCTTGGAAAGCCCAAGCCAGGCTTCGGACAAGGTCGAATCTTTTTGGATTGCCTGCTTAAAAAAGTTTGCTGCATTTGCATATTCGCTGTTGCGGAAACAGTTTTGACCTTCATAGGTCATCATGGATGCGTCGCTCGTGTCCACCGAAACATCGTCCGATGGATCAAAAAGATTACATCCAAACAAAAGTAATGCGGCCCCTAATCCTAAATATGCAAATTTCATCCTGAATCTCCCGAATCCGTCAAAAGCGACTGAATTCACATCAAAAAATAGTTTCATCTTTAAAAAAACCAAAAACAAAAAGGAATTTCAGTTCATATATTTGGCTTTGTGGATGCTAATTTGGAATATTTTCCGACCCTCGCCTATAAACGCTCGGTCCTTTGGATGCGCTCGGTTCTTTCGGGCGAAAAAGAGCGTTTGGACGCCATTGCCCAAAAAATAGGGCGGGAATGTGCTTTGAACGAAGATAATTTTGCCGAAGAATTGCCGAATATCATCCATTTTTGCGAGTCTTACCAGAATGCTTTTATGCGTTACTTGGCCGCAGTCTTGCCGCAGCACAAGTCGGGCATCCAGTGCAAAGCGGGCTGCGGAAACTGCTGCCATCATTTTCCGATGTCGGTAGAACCCTTTGAATTGATTGAATTTTACGCGGCCATTCGCAAAAGCCCGAATCTTCTCTCTTACTTTGAAGAATGCCTTTTTCGTACCAAGACGTATTACACTTTGCTCGAAAAAGGAACAGAGCTTGGCGAAGAAGATCCGGAAGACTATGCCCTTGTGAATTATTTTAACAAGGGCCTTGCATGTCCGTTCGTATTTCAATCGGGTAGTTGCGGCTTTTATCCGGCCCGTCCGGTGACGTGCCGCATGTATTTTAGCGAAACTCCGAGCGAATTCTGCGTGCCGGAACATTTGCTGACAGAACGGAACCATAGCTTCATCGTCTATTTGCCGGATGATGTAGAAGAGCAGATCGCCGATGTTTCGGCGCATTATGCGGAACTTTCCCTGCCGGAAGGCCTTTATGAAGGTATCCTTGCTTTGAACGTGTTTGAACCTTCCTTTGCCAAAATGGAAAGCGTGTTGGAGAATCGGAATGAGTGAAGGCGCTTTCCAAACGGATCTCTTTGGCGGTATTAAACGTTTTTTTTCGGGAGGAGAATCGGAAAAAGTCGAAGAAGCGCCACCGCAGATTTCTGGCGATGGAACCGTTCTTTTTCGCTATGCGGATCGCTTAAAGAAAAGCATTCGCTGCCGCAAAAAGAATTTTGAAAATCTTTACGAGCTCGAACTGCCCGGTTACATGAAAACGGAAGAGTTTTACCCGGTGCGCGAACTCGCTGCGGAATGGGCCCGCGTGACTTTTAAGCGGAAAACCGCTTCCAACAAGCAAAAATCGCGCGACTTGCTTGCTCGCATTTGGAAGGCGACGGATCAAATTCTCACCGACATAGGACAAAAACCGGTTATCGGGAATACCCGTTTTCCGCCGATCCGCCCCGTGGGAAACGTGCATGATTTGAACAAGGTCTTTGCGGCTATCAATGAAACCTATTTCCAAGGGGAATTACAGGCTCGCATTACGTGGAGCAACCGCGTCGGCGGTTTGAGTTTTCATTCGAAGCGCACGGATCCTTTGACCGGGGAAGAGGTAAATCTCATCAGCATCAGCCGCGGTTACGATTTTGAGAATTGTCCGTTGTATGCGGTTTTTGGCGTCGTTTACCATGAATGCTTGCACGTTGTGATTCCGCCGGTCATGGAGAATGGACGCCGTATCGTGCACGGCAAAAACTTCCGTCAGCGGGAACGACGCTACATTTATTATGAACAGTGGATCAAATGGCATAAGGAAGTGCTTCCGAAGAATATCCGGATGATGCGCCGGGCCAAAAACTTTTGGTGAGGGGACGGTGAAACTTCGCGTTCCTTCTTTTTACTCGGATTTTCATTGTATTGCAAGCGCTTGCCATGATACCTGCTGTGCTGGTTGGGAAGTCGATGTCGATGTGGATTCGCAAGCGCGTTATGCCAAGGTCTCTGGAACTTTTGGCGAAGAACTCCGCTCTAAAATCGTCGATGGACATTTTGTTTTGACGGCAAACGAACGCTGCCCGTTTTTAAATGCTCAGAATCTGTGCGAAATTTATTGCCATCTGGGCGAAAAGGCGCTTTGCGATATTTGCCGGGAACATCCACGTTTTGTCGATGTCTTTGGAGATGTCGTAGAGCAGGGCGTTGGACTTTGTTGCGAAGAGGCGGTGCGTCTGCTTTTGAATGCAAACGCTCCGCTTTCTTTCATAGAAAAAGAAATCGAAGCGGACGAAGAATTTTTGGACGCGGAATCCTTGGACGCTCGCAATTCCATGTTCGAAATTCGCACAGAAATTTTCACCCGTCTCGCAGACCGAAACCGTTCTCTCTCAAAACGACTCGCTGACATTCTGCAGTTCACGGCAAGCTTTTCCGCCGAAGAAAAGGTTTGCCCTGCCGCAGATTTACGCACCATTTGGAAGCATCAGACTGCCGTTCTCCTGCAGGGCGAAAGCCTTGGTGCGGAATGGGACTTTGCCAAATCCCAAATCGCACAAGCTTTAGAAGAAAGAGGCTTTGGAAAAGGTTCTATTCCGTGGACGGAGTCCGAGGGCGAAAAAATCGTCGCCTATCAGATTTTCCGCTACTTCGCCAAAAGCCTTTACGACGGTGACATGCTTTCAAAAGTCAAGTTCGCCGTTTACTTCTTTCTCGTTCTGCAAAACTTTGGAGGGGAGCTTTCTTCGGTGCAAAAGGAGCCTTCTTTGCAGATTTGCGCGGTCAAGCTTCTTTCAAAGCAACTGGAATATTCTGACGAAAACATGGATGCCCTGGCTGACGCGTTCTTTTCGAATTCTTATTTTTCGACAGGAGCCTTTTTACGGCTTTTGGATGAAAACGCATGATTCGATGCTTGGGAATTCTTTTATGGATTGTGGGACTTGCTTTTGCGGAAACGGAGTTCTCGCCTGATTCCGTCATTACGACATTCCCAGATAAAATTTCCATTCAATTCCTTGCACGTTACAATTATGCCGCTTTTAGCGGTGCCAGTACCGATGATGAACAAATGCAGACCAACTGTCCGATCGATCTCGGTTTGGGGGGCGGGTATGGCGATTTTACCTGGAGCACTTTGTTCACGTTTTCATTCGGCACCGATCAAAGCAAACCGCGTACGCAGGCGACGAATTTACAGTTCAATTATTTCGGCGACCGCATTTTTGGGGATCTTTTCTTGAAAATCAATGACGGGTTTTATTACCATAACGATTCCCTGGATGAATACGTTCCGTACAAATTACGCGTTATCGAAATCGGCTTGGACGTGAATTACCTTTGGAACAAGGAACATTCTTTGCGATCCGTGTATTCGCTCGACCGCAGACAGTGGAAGCACAACGGCAGCTTTGTTTGGGGCTTTGGCGTCTTTTACAACGGTATTGTTTCGCGGGATTCCGTCCTTTCCTTTTACGAAGATTACCAAGGTTTTTTGCATGCAGGTCCAGACATTGGCTATTCGCATAACTGGGCCTGGAAAAACGGCTTCTTCATGAATTTGATGATCGTCGGGTCGGTTTCCCTTGGCATGAATATGACACGCAAGGAATGGATGCAGTTCTACCAGGTTTTCCCGAAATTTGCCGCGGGTTACCACAGCGATACGTGGTCGGTAAACTTCCCGTTCTTTGTCTCCGTTTTGCACTTAAATGAAAACGACGGCGAAATCGACGATATCTTTATGGAGGCGTCGGGCGGTTTTATGGTAACAAAACGTTTTTGATTGTTTGCGCCAAGGCTTGGACGTCTGTAAAAGCGTCCACTGGCAAACAGAAAACTTCTTTTGACAGTCGATAGGCGTTTGTGTTTGAACGGGCGTCTTCTTTCGTTTTTTCAAAACGGGCAAAGCACGGCTCTGCCGACAGCGGACTGTTGTAATAAATGCGCGTCGGAACGTTTGCCTTGGAAAGCTTTGGAAGAACAGCCTCCCGATCTTTACAAGTCACCGCGTACTGCGCGTAAATGCTCGTATTGCCTTCCGAAATTTTTGGAATTTCAAAGCCCGGAATCGCGCTGAACAAGGCGCTGTACGTCGCCGCGTTCTTTTGACGTCTTAAAAGCTCTTCTGCAAAGTGCGCATGCTTTACATTTAAAATCGCGGCCTGGAGAGCGTCTAAACGGCTGTTCGTTCCAATCGTCTGGTAATGGTCTTCTGGATTTCGACCGTGAGAAGCATACATGCGGACTTGAGCAGCTAGAGCTTTGTCCGAAGTCAAAATGGCGCCTGCGTCCCCGTACGCACCAAAAGGCTTGGTCGGGTAAAAACTGGTTGCGGCGATTGTCGAAAGGCTTCCGGCGCCTTTCCCATTTTGCGTCGCCCCAATGCTTTGCGCCGCATCTTCCAAAATCCAAAGGCCGTGCTTTTGGGCAATCGCCTGTAATGCCTTGTAATTAGCGCACTGTCCAAAAAGATCAACCGCGATAATTCCGACTGTTTTAGAAGAAATACGCTCTTCAACAGAACTCGGTGAAATCAAAAAGTCGAGGCCGATATCTGCAAAGCGGGGGATTCCTCCAAGGAGCGCAACCGCATCCGCCGTGGCGACGAAAGTGAAATCCGGAACGATCACCTCGTCTCCCGGTTCAAGTCCTAAGGCGGCAAGCGCAAGGGTCAGCGCACTTGTTCCGCTTGCGCAAGAAATCGCTTCGCTTACTCCGGTGCTTTTGCAAAGAATATTTTCAAAATTTTGGACTTCAGGCCCGCCGATCAAAGTGCCGCTTTCCAATACGGAAAAAATGGCGGCATCGATTTCTTCTTTATAGGCTTTGTATTGGGCACTCAAGTTCACAAACGGAATCATGCCGTAAAGTTACAAAATCTATTTTACTAGGCATGCAAAATCCAATTCCTTATGGAGATCTCTTCCCTGCGGTACGTGAGGCGAGTGCCGCGGAACTCCGCTATTTTAGCGAAGGCTACGACGTCCAGATCAAAAAGGACCGTACTCCCGTCACCTCGGCCGATCTCGCGGCGAACAAAATCCTCGTGGACGCTTTGCAAAAGCTCTATCCCGAAATCCCGGTCGTCTCGGAAGAATTCGACAAGCCCAATCCGGAAACCTTGAAAAAGGCTTTTTTCTTGGTGGATCCGCTCGACGGTACAACCGACTTTATCTCGGGACGCAAGGAATTCACCGTGAACGTTGCCCTCGTGGAACAGGGAAAGGTCGTGCTTGGAATTGTCGCCGTTCCCGCTTTGAACGAACTGTATTACGGCTACCGTGGCGAGGCTTTCTTCGCTCCCTTAGATGACGCAGGTTTGCTGAACAAGCGCACTTTGCATGTCCAAGACCGATACCGCCCGTTCATGCCCGGGCGCAAACCTCGGGTGCTCGTCAGCGTGACTCATTCCGATTCTTGCACCTTGGACCACCTTCGAAAGATCGCGGGAGTCGAGCTCCCGGTTGGATCGAGCCTCAAGTTTTTGCGGATTGCAGACGGCTTTGCCAATTACTATCCCCGAAACTTTTCCCTGCATGAATGGGATATTGCAGCAGGGCATGGAGTACTGAAAGCCGCAGGGGGGAATGTTTACTGTTTTGGGACGGAAAATGAGGTCGGATATGGGCAAAAAGACTTCGTTTGTCCCCCTTTTGAAGCGTATTGACCCCCAAAAACGGCTCTTTTGAGCACTTCATCTTGACTAATTGCTCATTTTTTTTTAATATTGTCGCAACATTTTAAGGTTTTCACCCGGAGATATAAAGGTGCCAAATCATCAGTCTTGCAAAAAGCGTATTCGTCAGACCAAGAAGCTGACCGAAATCAACCGTTCTGTCCGTTCCGCTATCCGCACGAGTCTTAAGACCATCCGTACGGCTAGCGATAAGGACGCTGCCCTCAAGGAAATGCCGAACCTCTTCAGCATGCTCGATAAGGCTGCTGCAAAGCATCGTGCAGGTTTCAACGCTAACCGCGCTGCAAACTACAAGGCTAAGGTGGCTCAGGTGATTAACGGCTTGGCCGCTAAAGCCTAATTAAACGCTTGCTTTAATGTGAGACCGCTGACATTTTGTCTGCGGTCTTTGCTTTTTTTGCGGCTTTTCGCTTTTTTGATTATATTTTTGTTAGATTATTTGAAAACTTCAAGGAAGAAGAATGTCATCTATTAACTTCGCTACTCGTGAAATTAGCTGTAAGGTCGTTTACTACGGCCCTGGGTTGAGCGGCAAGACGACAAATCTTCAAGTGATCCATCAAAAGATGCCTCAGGACAAGAGAACCGATATGGTTTCCTTGGAAACTGAAGGTGACCGCACTTTGTTCTTCGATTTTCTCCCGCTGAATTTAGGCGATATCAAGGGCTTCAAGACAAAGTTCCAACTTTATACGGTTCCTGGTCAGGTTTACTACAACTCGACACGTAAGATTGTGTTGCGTGGTGTGGATGGTATTGTTTTCGTCGCGGATTCTCAGCGTTCTCGCGAAGCGGAAAATTTGGAAAGCTTGCAAAATTTGCGTCAGAACTTGGAAGATTACGGGGTAAATCTCGATGAAATTCCGCTGGTTTTGCAGTACAACAAGCGTGACATGGAAAATGTGTTCACTCTTGATGAAATGAACCAGATGCTGAATCCGAAGTCCATTCCGTTCTTTCCGGCTACGGCGCATAATGGTAAGGGTGTTGTGACGACGTTGAAAGCGATTGCGATGCTCGTGATCCAGCGCTTCAACTTGAAGCAGGGATTCCTCCGCAAGGCGGCAGACAGTGCCCATAATACCGGCGTTCATGACGTGACCGTGGGGAAGGAAGGTGTGTCTGTGGCTCCTGCAGTGGCTCCGGCTCCGAAGCCTGTAGAAGCTCCTGCAGCTCCGTTCCCGGCCGGTTCGATGCCGGACCTCGGCTCGTCGTTAGGTTCTTCTGCGGCGTCCCCGTTCCGCATGCCGAACTTTGTTTCTCGTGCGGCGGCGAACGAATCAGCCAATCGCGGAGGCTTGTTCCAAAAGAGCGCATCTCCGTTTGGACGTCCTGTTGCTCCGACCCCGAAGCCCAGTCCTTTCGGAAAGTCTGCACTCGATTCGGGTGACAAGGGCATATCCGATGATGACATTGAACTTCGCCCGTACATCCCTAAGAAGAAGTAATTGAGGAGCTATTGAATGAGCGATTTTACTGTATATACGGATGATGCGGACCGCGTTCGCCGCCTGATGCAGGCCTATTTGACGAATGTCAAGGCGGACTATATCATGCTCGTGCATCGCGACGGTTCCGTGATTTCGGAAGTCGGTTCCATTGGAATGGATACGACTCCTCTTGCTGTTTTGAGTACCGCTTCATTTGGCAGTGCCCGTCAGATCGGAGCCATGCTCGGCGAAGGGGAATTCAAGTCGGTTTCCTATACGGGTGAAAAACGCTCCATTTATATCGCCCCGGTCGAAGACACGCTGTTGCTTGTGCAGATTTTTTCTGGCAACAAGCTTCCGAATCGTATTGAGGATTACAACAAACTGTTGGTAGAGAAATTGGTGGAGGCTGTGCCCGCGTTCACGCAGAATACGAGCAAGATCCGCCGCTAGGAGTTCCTGGTGCAAGGCTTGCCTCCCATTCGCTACATTCGAAAGACGACCTTGTTTTTTTTGGTCGTCTTTTTGTGTTTTATCGCCCATCGCATTTTTGTTTCGGTGAATGATCTCGAAGCGAAAAAGGCGCATCAGACAGATAAAGATTCCAAGGCTCCTTACAGTGTGGTCTGCCGTAATATTGTCGGCGGTCTTCCGTTTGGCGTGGATTCTGTGTTTCAGGTCCATACGCGTTTGCACTATTATTCGGCGGTTCCAAAACTTTTGTGGGATGTTCCAGTGGAACGCAAGATCAAGCATATCTGGTTCAACGGGGCGGATACCGTCCAGCAGGTTTTTTGCGTGATGGCGGATACGACTTGCGAAAGTTCCATCGCCCCTGTTTTGCTTGCTCCTGGCGAATGGAGCGTCGATGCGGTAGAAGGGCGTCGTCTTTTGTCCAGCCGCCAGTTCAAGGTTGAGCCTGCAAGGGAATAATCCTTGCCACTGTTATTTCTTTTCATTTGTGTGTTGTGGATTCCGGGCCTTGTAGGGGCGGCGGATGGGGAGTACGCAAAGCTTTCCCTAGATTCCGTTCCGGTATTTCGAGGCGTTCCTTTTTTGAGGAATGATTCGGCGAAGGCTCTCTCTGTGAACGAAGAGGGAGAACGGGATTCCTTAAAACTTCGAACGACTGGTTCCAAGACAATCCAAGTGATTGTGGGCGATGGCGGTACAGAAGTCAATCAGGAATTGCATCTTTCTGTTCAAGGCGAGGCGACTCCGGGCGTTTTTATCGATGCCCTTCTTTCGGATGTGGGCCGTGAAGCCGGGGAAGAACGCACCGCGACATTACAAGAAGTCGATGAAGTGCATTTTCGTGTAGAAACGGAAAATCTCTTTTTGCATTTGGGCAATATGACCTGGCGTGAAAATACGCTTGGGCTTTCGGGACTCGAACGCACAACTTTAGGCGTGGCGGCGGGCGCAAAGATTGCACACTCCCAGGTGCGTGGTGCCTACGGTTTTGACGAGCTCCAACACGTGAATTCCACGTTCAACGGGGTTGACGGCCAGCAGAGAGGCTATCTGCTTTCGACGGGAACCGTGGAAACCTATGTCGCGGTTGTTCCGAATTCAGAAACGGTTTACTTGAACGGTGTGCTGCTGACACGCAATGAAGATTATGTGGTCAACTATGCGGGTGGCGTTTTGGATTTTAAGGGAACGCTTATTCCGGGTTCGCAAGATGAAATCCGAGTGGAATTCGATGCGTACAATTCTCGCGGATTGCAAATCTTAAAGGCTGCGGACGGGAATTACCGTGGCAAAAATCTGTGGCTTGATGTCGTCGGTTTTGAAGTCTCAAGCGATACGGCTCGTTTGCGCCGCAACACGTGGACTGAGAACGATATAAAACTGTTGAAGCAGGATGACGGTTCGACATTTGACCGTGCCGATTCTTTGGAAGAACTTCAGCGCCCTTGGATGCTGCGCCGTGTTGGAGCGAGGGCGCGTGGGCAGTTGTGGAATCATCTGTATGCGGACGGGGAAATCGGTTACAGCGAAACGGACACGAATACGCTTTCTTCTCATGTGGGTGGACCTTCTGGCCGAGCCTTTCGCTGGTTCATTTCGAGCGATAGCACGTGGAATCAACGTTATACGCCTGTGCGCTTGACCATTGCCGGGGATTATCTGCAAGAAGGTTTTCTTCTGCCGAGCTTCCAAGGAACGGAGCGAAACTGGGATTCTTACACGCTGCGGGAAAACTGGAATTTGGACAGTTCGACGATTTCGGGATCTCTCCGATCCGATGAGATTTCGCTTAGACTCCGCTTGCCGGCATCGTTCTTTTTAGGCTCGGAATGGGGCTACCGTCGAAGCCTTTCACCAGGGGAAAATTGGAATTCATCGCGGGCGAGAGCTTTCTTGCTGCATCATACAAACGATGTAACGGGTGAAATTTCCTTGATTCGGATTGTTTCCGAAAATGAGTATGGCGTGGAGCGTTACCAGGGTAGAATGCAGGCGGAAACGAAAACGGGATTTGTCCGCCCGTTCGGTTATGCTTCTTATGGAATTTGGCTCAAAGATTCCGATTTTGTGGAAAAGGATCGCTCCGAAAAGGCGGATGCAAAAAGCGGTTTGAAATTTGTCGGTGATGGTTGGAGTTCGCAAGGCTCTTTGTTTGGAACGCGTGCTCGCACGGGAACTTCGATGAAAACCCTTGAAGATTCTTTGAAGATGGCAGGCTTTGAGCACTCGGCAGAAATCAACAGCAGATACGTCTCTTTTTCGCATATGCTTCAGTACAAACGAATGGATTTGGATACCGCGGGAGCTTCGAACTCATGGATTTCAGAAGAATCCATGCACTGGGGCACTGGAAATTCTCCCTTTGTCGGTCAGGCTAGTTACCGCTTGGGACTTACGCGTGAAGTGCCTTATGTGCCGATTTACAAAGCGGTTGCGGCGGGAACGGGTGACGTGATGTACGACAGTCTCGCCGGGGTTTTTGTCGAAGGGGTTGATAACGGTAATTACGTTTACGAGGGTATGGGACGTAGTGATTCTGCGGATGCGGTGCGGGCGAGTTCTGCCGAAATGTCGTTGAATTGGACTTTTGTTCCGCGGTATCTTGGAATCTCGCACGGCATTCTGCGGGATTTGGAATTTTCGTTCGACGGCTCCAGTGAAGGACGGGATACAACGGGCAAGACGGTTTTCCTTCCGCCGTTTTGGCGAGGAACTCTTTGCGATTTGACGAGCGGTATTTTGACGGGAGAAGCTTCTGTGCTGTGGAACGAACCGCAGAACCGCGGATCCATTGAATACAAGATCGGGGCGGAAATCGAAAAGCGCAATACGTCGCAAGGTTACTTTGAAAACCGCACCTGGCATAAGCTCGACGGCATTTATGCGGGTCGCGCCAAAGAAACCTGGGAATTGATTCCCGCTTTGGAATTTGTGGAGCTTGAAACCGTGCAAGAAATGGATTGGAAAATCTATGAAGTCACCGCATCTTGGAAACGGGAACTGCCGCTTCATTTGTATGTAATTCCAAAGGGATGGCTGCGCAAGGGAATAGGCCATGAAGAAAGCGGTAAAATGGAAGCCTTTTTGCGCCAAGGTTCTTTGTCTTTAGGCTACGACGATACACGTTCCGTCCGCGTATCGAATGAATTTAGCGCTACGCATGTTTCGACGGAAAAAGAAACGCTCCCGTATCAGATGGTTTCGGGTTTCGGCAAGGGCGTTACATTCCGCAATGCGCTTACAGCATCGGTCGATGCAAATGAATATCTCTCGCTTGGACTTTCGTACATTATTCGCTTTGGCAGTGCAGAAAATGGAATTTTTCAAAAACTGTCGATGGAGGCCAGAGCCTATTTTTAGGCGCACATGAAACAGTTCTTTTGGACAATCCTCTTTTTTGTCACATGGGCTTCTGCAAGCTGCGTGGTAAAGAGCCTTGCTCTAGAAGGCTTTGCGCCCGAAGTCGAAAAGGATTGGGCGTCGATGGTCGGGGAAAGTTGCGAAGACTTGGAGTACCGGTTGCAGGAAATGGTCGATGAACTTTCGGAAAATGGATTCCCATTTGCTTCCGTTTCGCATCAGGTGGATTCTTTGGGGAATGCGACGGTGAAGCTTTCTCGTGGAAGCGCTTGGGTCTGGGCCGATGCCGAAAATGTGGAAGTTTCCAAAACTCAAAAGCAAACGTTTGCCCGACTTTCGGGACTTACATCGGGCGGGCCAGTGCGCCTTTCGGATTTGGAACGTGCAGAACGCAAATTGGTGAATTCGGGCTATTTCGAATCGACGGCAAAGCCTAAACTTTATCGGGACCCGGTGCGCAATCGAATTGTTCCGGCTTTTTCCATGCGCGATCTTTCGATCAACAGCTTTGAAGGCTTGCTTTCTTATGCAAGCGGTGAAGACGGCGGCTGGGCTGGAAACCTGAACCTTTCTCTGTACAATATGCGAGGCACGGGCCGCGACCTCCATGTTTCTGGAGAAACAGGCGAATGGGAACGCTCCATTGCGGCGTCTTACAAGGAGCCGTGGCTCTTTGGAACGGGCTGGAACGGCATCGTCCGCGGGTCGTTTGAAGAGGATTCCTCGTATCGATCGGCGCTTTTAGAAGCGGGCCTTTCTCGGAGTGTGGGCTTTTATTTTGAATTTGCCGTCCTCGGCGGAATCGGTGACGACCGTTGGACGTACACGCTCGAAACGAGCTTCAAGAACGAAGACAGGATCGTCCTTCCGCGTCACGGCATGTCCTTGAACGGAACCTTCCGCGTTATCAAGGACCGCACGGATTCTTCGCACGCCTTTACAACGGACCTCCATGCGAATGGACGTTTTTACACGCCGCTCACGGAAACCTTTGTTCTGCAATTCTCCTTCTTTGTGGGAACGCTTTTACCGACGGACCGCAATTTTGACAGGCAAGATCTTTTTACGCTCGGCGGCATGGAAAACCTGAAAGGCTACCGCCCAGGATTCTTCCGCACTCGCGCTTACGGCATCACAGAGCTCGATCTGCAGTGGCGAGTCATCGAAATGACGGCGTTCCATCTTTTCTTGGAACCGGCACTCTACCGTGCGCAGTCGCCGGAACACGGCTGGGCAGATACCTACAGCTACGGCATCGGCATTTCGCAGAACCGCGGCTATTGGAACTTTTCGCTGTATTACGCCCTGCATTCCGGAACGGATCCGCTGGACGGGCTCTTGCACTTTGGGGTGAAGGCGCTGTTCTAAATGCCCCTGCATGGGACAATGGTAGTGGTACGAAGACTTCTATTACGGATGCACGATTGGCGTCTTGGAGCCTTCGCCAGCGATTTCCCGGACAAGTCTTGGGACAAGATATCCCGGAACGCCGAGTCTTACTTCTTCGACAAGCTTTAACGCTTCCGCATCGGAAATCTCAAAATGTGCGACTCCTGTCGCATGGTCCAACTGGTGCAGGTAGTAGGGGAGAACGCCTTGGCTAAAAAGCTTAAAGGAAAGTTCGGTCAGCACAGCGCCGGAATCATTTATGCCTTTTAAGAGCGTCGATTGGTTGAGGAGCGTAGCGTTCAGCTTCTGCAGGTTCTGGAAAACCTTTGCCGATGCATCGTCCAGTTCATTCGGGTGATCCACGTGCACGACGACTACGAGTTTCTTCTTTTCGGCGACTTTCTGCAGTGTCGGGAAAATGGAGCCTTTGAATTCGGCGTCAAAAATCTGCGGATACGTCACCGGGGTCCGCGTGTGAATGCGAACGGTCTTTACTTGCTCCTTCGAAAGGATCATGTCAAAGAGTTCGTCGAGCTTCGGCTTCGGGAGCATCATCGGGTCGCCGCCCGAAAGGATTACTTCGTGAATGTCGACTGTCTTAGAAAGCCAAGCGTCTAGGCGGTTCGTAAAATTTTCAAGGCTCCGTTTAGGCTCGGCGCGTCTAAAGCAGAATCGGCAGTGCAGACTGCAGGTGAAGGTCGGCTCTATCAGAACGCGTCCCTTGTACTTTTGAAGGATGCCCGGTTCCTTTTCGCTTTTGCCGTCTCCTACAGGATCGTCGCAAAAACCTTCTACAATTCGATTTTCTTCTTCGGTCGGCAAAATCTCTCGCAGAAGGGGGTCATTGGGGTTGCCTTTTTCCATTTTTGAAGCAAAATGACGCGAAACGAAGAACGAAAAACGGGAATTGGCGACCTGAGTAGACGGCTCCGGAAGCTCCAAAAATGCGAAAAGATCCTTCAAACTAGTGAAAAAGGGAGTTGATTTAGCCATATTTTTTCTATCTTATGCAAAAATCTTTTTTAAGAGGCACATATCTATGGGTACAGTCAGCACTAACGAGTTCCGCAAAAAGTTAAAAATTATCGTCGATGGCCAGCCTTGGGAAATCGTCGAAAACCAGTTTGTGAAACCCGGTAAAGGCCAGGCCTTCAACCGCGTTCGCATCAAGAACCTTGTCACCGGCCGTACGCTTGAACGTACTTGGAAGAGCGGTGACACTGTTGAAGAAGCGGATGTGACCTACACCGAAATGACTTATCTCTACAATGACGGTGCAACCTGGTTCTTCATGGACAACACTTCCATGGAAACGATGGAAATTCCGAAGGAAGCATTGAACGGATCCGAAGTTTGGCTTCTCGACAATGCGACGGTTCAGGTGACTTGGTGGAACGGTAAGGCTATCGAAGTCATTCCGCCGACTTTCGTCGATTTGATGATCGTGGACGCTCCTCCGGCAGTTCAGGGCAACACCAGCGGCAACGTGATGCGTGAAGCGACTCTCGAAACCGGCGCAAAGGTGATGATCCCGCTCTTCATTGAAAACAACACGAAGATCCGCGTGGATACCCGTGACGGTTCCTATCTCGAACGCGCCAAGTAATTTTTAACAAATTCACTTGAAATGAAAAATCCCGAACCACCGGTTCGGGATTTTTCTGTTTCAGGTTCAAAAATTAAATGCAGAGCTTTTTGGCCCAAGAGTCTTTGGCTTTGGCGAGCTTTTCAATCGAAGCTTCGTCGGCACCGCTCGAATCCCTGAGTTCTTCTAGAGCCTTGTATTCATCGAGCATCGCCTGGGCATCGGGGTAGTCGGGGAGGAGCGCTTCGAGGGAGCCTTCGATTTTTTCGTCGGAGTAGTAGCGCAGGACTCCTTGCAGATAGGTCTGGACGAATTCTTCCTTTTTGCCTTCTTTTTTAAGCTTTAGAGCTTCGGCGAACTCAAACGGTTCAATTTTGTCCATCCAGGCTGCTTCACGGGCGTAAAGTTCATCGTCAAGGGCGATTGCGTTGTCTTCGCGGGAAATGCGCAGCTGTTCGGCGTACATCGGACGGTAAACCTCCATGTCGACTTCGATCCCTTCGCTTTTGAGGAAAGTTTCCAGGTTGCACAAAGCTTTTTCGGATGGGGTTTCCAGAACGCGTTCCTTGAGAATCGCGAGCTTGACTTCACGGGGAAGTCCGACGAATTTATCGTTATCCAGGTCGGTCGAACGCAGGTGCAAAACAAAAGCGCGGAACAAAATCAGGGCAATGATGAGTGTAAAAACGATGGCGACGGTCATATTCCGCTAATCTAAGAAAAACAGGACCGCTATCCAACTAAAAAATCGAACAAAAACGGAATGGCGAAGCTCACAAAAAATTGCAAATCGCGTCGTTTTCGTAAAAAAAGCATTGCACAACGGGGCTATTGAAACGAAAAGATTTATATTTAGGTGGAATTATTCTTACATCCTTGGTGGAGATGTGTAAATGAACTATAAAGCTTTGATGCTCGCTTCGGTGCTCTCGGCAGGATCCGCTCTGGCTGACAACCTGAATATTTCGCTTGACGTGATTGTTCGCGATTTCCAGCCGAGCCATTCCGACTTCGAAAACTTCTCGGAAGAATCGGTGAAATACCTGGACGCAATTTATGGTTATGGACTCCCTGGCTATGGCGCTGATTGGTATGGCCTTTCCGCATACCACAATTCTTGCGGTAACAAGGAATCCTATGCGAAGTATGGCGTTGGCGTCCCGCTCGGAAAAGATGGTCTTCCAATGTCGGTGAATGCCCTTTTGCCGAGCTATTTGCAACAGGTTTCCGCTTATGCAGCCCAGGGTAAAGGCGGTATTTTGACTTATGGTCAGTGCAAAAATTCTTCGATTGCAGGTGTGGTGAATCAGCGAGGCTTTGGCGAAAACACCGCGACCCAGTTTACGGGTGTCCAAAAGAATTCTTGCAAGGGTGGCATGTACTGGGAAAATGAGGTCGTTTATACTCCGGGCATGGTCAATCCGCACCTGACTTTCGATACGGACTCTTCGGGTTCTCCGCTTTATTTGGAAGGCGCTCATATTCACAAGCTCGGCGAACTTTGCGATAACGCAAACTTTGGCCAGTGGTTCGAAGATGTGAGTGGTGTTAACAAGCGTTCTAACTTAACGCTGGATATTCCGAACGCTGCGGATAATCCTAATTACAAGGAACTCGATTACAACTATAATAACGGTGGCTACTTCCCGCTCGATGTGATCGATCCCGCTTCTCAAATGTATACGGGTTCTGTGCCTGGTTCCGATCAGTGGGGCCCGCAGAGCTTCTCGATCTTCTGCCCGCCGTATGGTTATCAGTACGCAAGTACGCAGGTGGACTTTATGGACCATAACACCTACGGCCTCTGTTCTGCATGGAATGCTGCAGGTGGCGCTCGTTCTCTTGCTTCTGCGACAGCTCAGACGATTGCGAATAATTTTGGCACCCTTGGTTACCAGCACTTGCGTAACTATAACTTCACGATGATGGGGTATGCCAACTTCCGCTACTATAAGGATAACAATACAGACGAAACGAACCAGGAAATCTTTGAATTTGCTGGTGACGACGATATGTGGATCTTTGTGGACGGTGTGCTTGCGGTTGACCTCGGTGGTACCCACCTTGCCACTCCGGGTGTCGTGAACATTCGTACCTTGGCTCAGAACAACCACGGTTGCCATGACGGCGAACCTCTTGCTGCTGTTCAGCAGGGCAAGGGCGCTTGCGGTGCTGACGGACAGTGGGCTGATGGTTCTTGGCACCATTTGCACTTCTTCTATGCCGACCGTCAGTCGGATGGTTCTAACCTTTACATCCGTGCAAACCTCTCTGAAGTCGCTGCTTCTGCTTACGGTCAGCCGCGCATTCAGGAAGCGGAACTCGTAAAGAACGAAGAAGGCAACTTCGATACTTATATTTATCTGAACACTCAGCTTTCTCAGGAAACGATTGAAAAAATCAATTCTGCAAACGGTAACTACTTCCCGATTTTGGCTAAGCGTGGCTCTGATACCTTGGCTTACCAGGTGACTGGTTTCAAGTATGTGCAGAAGACTTCGAAGGGTTATTCTTACGAAATCAAGGGTAAGCTTTGCGAAGATGCAACTTGCGCTTCTTTGAAGAACCCGGCTTTCGGCGACTCTCTTGCTTTCAACTATATCCCGAGCCCGGATTTTCCGGATGCCTATAATAACCAGTTCCACACAGACTTTACGGTTTTCTCTGCTACCGGTAAACTGGTGGATCACTATAGCTGGGGTCCGGTGACGACGGTGACGATGTCTACTTCTACGACGATTGTTCCGGCTGATACGACGATTGTCCGTCCGCCGTTCGATGTGGATCAGTTGCCGGATGGCGAACTCTCGGATAGAGAAACGGGTGAAATTATAATTTCCAAGCTTCCGGAAAGCTATTCGAATTCGGAAGATCCGGCTGCTTGGATTGCAGACTCCCTAGTGTATTACACGACTGCAAGTCCGGATAACCCACATGCAACGGTGCTGAACTCCAAGACTTCGAATTCGCCGGGATCTATGTCTGAGGCACGTTGCTCGGCGACGAATGGCGTTGAAAATTGCGTGAGCTTTAACTTTGTGACCGATGAAGCTTTCCGCGTGAACATTCGCATTTTTGACCACTTGGGTCACTTTGTGAACCAGTACAACCAGGAAGTTTCTCAGGAAGAATTCAACAAGCTTACCGGTTCCTACACTCCGAATGAAATTTGCTCGGACAAGACCGGTACGGGTACGATCGCGGCTAGCGTCAAGATGTATCCGGTTTCGAAGGATGGTCGTAAGCTCGGTACCGGCGCTTACATCTACCAGATTTCTCTTGTTGAATATCCACAGCCGCACTGCGTGAACGTCGGTGGCGAACAGAGCTTTATGCCGGGCGAATATCGCCGTACGGAATACAAGCAGACTCGTGGCTTCCGTCGCGTGGAATAATTGGCTAGGCGCATTTTGAAATTTGAATCCCGGGCTTTGGCTCGGGATTTTTTGTTGCCGATTGAATTATTAGATTTAATGACATGTCCCTTTTACTGATTCTGTATCTTTTTGCGCTTGTTATCATTGCATTGAACAGCGCCTCCCAGGTGAAAAGTGTCTCGGACTTTTTTGTGGCGCATCGTGGCGGTTCCGTGCTGATGATTACAGGAAGTCTTCTCGCGACGATTTTCGGCGGTTCGGCGATTATCGGTGCGGTGGATGCTGGTCCTTCGATGGGCGGTGCAGCGACATGGTTTATGCTTTCAGGGGCAATCGGTTTACTCGCGTTGTTACCTTTTTTGCCGAAGATTATGCAGGTGCGCCGTTTTACGCTCCCGGATATGATCGAAGATTTTTACGGAAAAGGGGCAAAGACCGTTGCTTCGATCGTGATTCCTGTGGCGTGGACGGGCGTGGTTGCGGCACAGATCATTGCGGCGGCGAAGCTTTTGCAGAGTTTTGTCGGCATGAATTATTCGGTCGCTGCGGTGCTCTGCGCTGTTGTCTTTATCGGCTATACGGCTTTGGGTGGGCAGTTTTCCATTTTGCGAACCGATTTTTTGCAGGCGGGATTTATTTTGCTTGGGATTCTTGCGCTTGCCTTCTTTACGGGGCAGACTCCGATTTTACATCCGGGTGTGGAAGCTCCGCAGTTTCCGTTTAATGCAAACTTTTCGGGACTCGATCTTTTTTTGCTGCTTTTGACCTACGCGACGACATATACTTCTGGCCCGGATATGTTCTCTCGGCTGTTTTGTGCAAGGGACGAAAAGACCGCACAGAAGTCTGTGCTGATCGTCGCCTTTGTGATGGCGATTGTCGGCGCCTGCATTGGTTTTTTGGCGGAGTATGCGGCGATAATTCCTTCGGTGAATGGGGAAGGGGCGAAAATCATTGAAATCGGAAAAATGGTCTTGCCGGGATTCTGGATGCCGCTCCTCGGTCTTTGCCTGTTGAGCGTGGTGCTTTCTTCGGCAGATACGACGCTCTTGAGTTCTTCGATTATTTTAACCCGGTTGATTTCGAAGTCGAAGTTAGATGATCGTGCGGAAATCAATCGGACGCGCTGGGTCATTGTGCTCGACGGAGTTGTTGCACTTTTGATCGCTCTTCAGTTTACAAATATTATCGGGATGCTGCTCCTTGCGCTTGCGGTTTATGCGGGGGCATTTACGCTGCCGATTTTGTTTGGCCTTGTGGGGCTGCGTTCAAAGCCTCAGTTTGTTTCTGCGGCGATTGTCTGCGGTGGTGTTCTCGCTATTTTGGGGAAGCTTTTGCCGCAGACTTCCATTCCGCATTTGGGAGACTTCCTGTTAATTTTTGCTTTTGTCGTGAACGGTGGATTATTGCTGCTTGGGCGCATTCGAAAGGCTCCGTAATTTCTATCTTTAACACATCGTTTTAATCCGAGGTGATTATGTCTGAAGAACTGAATCTTAAATTTGTCGATCCGCAGCCGCTCCGCTACGGTGAAAACTCTCACCAGTCTGCTGTTTTCTACAAGGATCCGACTTGCACGGAAGCGAGCCTCGCTACGGCGAAGCAACTTTGGGGTAAGGAACTTTCTTACAACAACATCGTGGATGCGGATGCCGCTCTCGAAATGGCTCGTGAATTCAGCGATGGCAATGCTGTTGTGATCGTGAAGCACATGAACCCGTGCGGTCTTGCAACGGGCGAAACTCTTCGCGAAGCGATGGAAGCGGCTTGGGCAGGTGATCCGGTGTCGGCGTTCGGTTCCGTAATCGCTGTGACCCGCAAGGTCGATCTGCAGACGGCAGAATTCCTCAAGGGTAAGTTTGTGGAAATCCTTCTTGCTCCGGCATTCGATGACGACGCTCTCGAATTCCTCAAGAACAAGTCCAAGGATATCCGTCTTTTGGAAGTGGGCGAAATCAAGAAGGCTACCCACTGCAAGGTTTACAAGCACGTGATCGGCGGTATGCTCGTTCAGGACCGCGACGTGGACACCTACGAAAAGTTCGAAACGGTGACCAAGGCTCAGTTCCCGAAGAACAAGGAAGACCTCGCCCGCTTTACTTGGCTCGTGACCAAGCACACGAAGTCCAACGCAATCGTGATGGGTTACGAATACAAGCCGGGCTTCTTCCAGGTGATGGGTCTTGGTCCGGGTCAGCCGAACCGTATCGACTCGAACCTCCGTCTTTGCCAGCCGCGCGTGCGTGACAACGTCGCTCGTCTTCCGGAAGCCAAGGGCTTCTTCGATGCTGAAGGCAAGCTCGTGGACGAAGCCGGTCTTAAGGCTCTTGAAAAGAAGGTCTTCGGTGAAGTGGTGATGGGTTCCGACGCCTTCTTCCCGTTCCCGGATAACGTTGAAGCGGCTCACGATGCTGGCGTTCGCTATATCGTCCAACCGGGAGGTTCCAAGAAGGATGACCTCTCCATTGAAGTGGCTGACAAGTTCGGCATCGCAATGGTCTTCACCGGTATGCGTCACTTCCGCCACTAATCGGATTCCAATGACTTCGAAGAACGCACAGGATATGAATTCACGCGAGATCTATCTCACGGTTTTGAATTTTTTGAAGAACGCTTACAAGAAGGGTCCTGCTAAAGTCAATGCCAAGGAATGGAAATCGTTTCGGGACAAGTTAAAAGATTCGTCGCTTTCTGCGGAACAGGCGAAGGCGGTGAGCTTTTGGACCATGGAAAATCTGGCCTGCCACAAACCGTCCCGTGTTCAGCCTCGTGCGCTTCAGGAGTTTGAAGAACGCATTTTCCCAGGACCGGTTCACAGTGAATTTGTGGAAGCGGTTCAATTTGGCATGGTCAGCGAAATGCAGGGCGAAAAAATTCTGGATGAATTTTTGGAAACGTCTTCGCAGTCTGTGCTTCCTGACCGAATGCTCTCTTCGCTTTCCCGTATGTGGGCCCGAAATATTCAGGGCTATCAATCTGTTAAGGTTAGCTGATGCAGGTTCGTGTTATCGGCGGTGGACTCGCTGGCTGTGAAGCGGCTTTGCAACTTGCTTGCCGCGGTTTTGATGTAGAACTTTACGAGATGCGTCCAAATCAGATGACGCCGGCGCATCGTGATGGAAGCCTTGCTCAATTAGTTTGTTCGAATAGTTTCAAAGGCATGGAGCCGACTTCGGCGCATGGCCTTTTAAAACGTGAACTTCGCATGCTCGGAAGCTTCCTTTTGAAGTGTGCAGAGGAAGCTCGCGTTCCGGCAGGGGAATCCTTGACGGTGAACCGTGAACTGTTCAGCCAGTCCGTTGAAAAGGCGATTGCTTCGGCAAGCCGTATTCATTTGCACCGTGAAGAAGTCAAGACGATCGAAGGGAATCTTCCGACGATTGTCGCAGCAGGACCTTTGGCAAGTGATGCTCTCGCCGATGACATCTTTGCGCATCTCGGTGGCTCACGCTTGCATTTTTTTGATGCCATCGCTCCGGTCGTAGAAACGGATTCCATCGACTTCGATTACGCCTTTTACCGCAACCGTTGGGAAAAGGGTGAAACAGCTGACTTTATCAACTGCCCGCTCGACAAGGAAACGTACGATGAATTTGTGCGTCGCCTGCGTGAAGCGGAATCCATTGAACCGCGCCCGTTCGAAAAGAAGGAACTCTTTGAAGGTTGCCTTCCGGTAGAAGAAATGGCGCGTCGCGGCGAAGATACGCTGCGCTTTGGCCCGATGCGCCCTGTGGGACTTGGCCTAGGCAACAATGGAAAGAAATGGTACTCGGTGATTCAGCTGCGTGCCGAAAATAAAGAAAAGACTTTGTTCAACATGGTTGGATTCCAGACGCGTCTTCGCTACGGTACGCAGAAGGAAATCTTTACCTTGGTGCCGGCTTTGAAGAACGCGCGCTTTGCGCGTCTCGGTGCCATGCACCGCAACACGTTCATCGAAAGTCCAAAACTTCTCGACGAAACGCTCCGCTTAAAGCTCGAAGTCGAAAAGGCTTCGAATCTTCCGCCGACATGGTTTGCGGGCCAGATTACAGGCGCAGAGGGTTATACCGAAGCGGTCGCTACAGGTTGGTATTCCGCTTGGAATATGGCGAACACTCTCTTGCACGGCAAAACGCGTGAACTTCCGCCGGAAAGCTGCATCCGTTCGTTGCTGCATCAGCTCGTGACACCGAATGAAGACTTCCAGCCGATGAACTTTAACTTTGGCTTGCTTCCGCATAAGCAGGATTACAAAAAGAAGGATAAAAAGCGCCTTCTCGCCGAACAGGAAGAAATGGCTTTGCGAGAATGGATCGCTGCGACGCCGGAAATTCATTCGGACGAAACGGTTTAACGAAAAATTTCCAAACAAAAAAGGCTGGTTTCAAAACCAGCCTTTTTTGTTTTAATCGCAGACTCTTTGCAATTTGATGATCTGCTCGTGAGCCCAATCTTCAAAGGTGTCGTTTGCAATGTGTTCCTTCGCATCGCGCATGAGCTTTAAGTAGAAATGCACGTTGTGAATGGATGCAAGCGTCATTGCAAGGATTTCTCCTGAGTGGAACAGATGACGCAGATAGGCGCGGCTGAAGTTGCGGCAAGTGTAACAGTCGCAGTTCGGATCCGGTGCCTTGTCTAGGCATTTGGCGTAGCGGCCTGCCTTGTAATGCAGAACGCCTTCGCTGGTAAAGAGCATGCCGTTGCGGGCGTTGCGGGTTGGCATGACGCAGTCGCACATGTCGACGCCGCGCAAAATCAGTTCAAGCAGGTTCCACGGAGTTCCGACGCCCATCACGTAGCGCGGTTTTTCAACCGGCATGTAGTTCGTGCAGTAATCCGCAATCTGGTACATCAGTTCTGTAGGTTCACCGACAGAGAGTCCGCCGAGAGCGTATCCGTCCGGGTCCACCTTTTTGATTTCTTCAATCGCCTTGGCGCGTAAATCCAAGTGCATGCCGCCTTGGATAATGCCAAAGAAGCTCTGGTCATAGCCAAACAGGGGTGCGTTTTCTTCGAGCCAAACCTTGGCACGACGCGTCCAGTCTAGCGTAAAGTTCAAAGACTTGAGCGCTTCTTGCTGGGTGCTCGGGTACGGCGTGCATTCGTCGAGAGCCATGATGATATCTGCACCGATTTCGCGCTGGGCCTTCATCACGCTTTCCGGGGAGAAGAAATGCTTGGACCCGTCGAGATTGCTGCGAAACTCGATGCCGTCTTTTTTGATCTTGCGAAGATCCTTTAAGCTCCAGACCTGGAATCCGCCGCTGTCGGTGAGCATGGGGCCGTGCCAATGCATGAACTTGTGCAGGCCGCCGGCGTCTTTAATGAGCGCGGTACCTGGGCGCAAGTACAGATGGTACGTGTTGCCGAGGATGATTTCCGCTTTGGCTTCATCGAGGTCGCGGGGCGTTAAGCCTTTGACGGTCGCCTGTGTGCCGACCGGCATAAAGATCGGAGTCGTGATGACGCCGTGGCCTGTGTAAATCTTGCCGAGTCGAGCTTTCGACTTGGAAGAGGTTTTGAGAAGTTCAAAGCGGTTCTTTTCCATGCAGCAGTATCTATAGATTTAGCGGGTCTTGACGATGGTCCAAGCTTCGTCGAAAAGTCGGGCTGCGTCGCCCGGGTCCTTCAAGAAGACCATGCGTTTGATTTCTTCTTCGGTCGGGTTGATGACGCGGTTTTCGGTGAATTCCGTTTCAAGCACTTCGAGGGAAGCTTTGTTCGGCGTTGCGTAGTTGATGTACCTTGCAAGCTGTGCGCCGATCTGAGCGTCGAGAATGTAGTTCATAAAGGCGTATGCACCGTCGACGTTCGGAGCCTTGCTGCTGAGCGTCATTGCATCGACCCACATAAAGGAGCCTTCGATCGGAATGGCAAACTGGAGAGTCGAGTCTTCGTCGATGGCGGCCATGGCTTCGCCGTTGAAGACGATTGCGGCCCAGTCCATTTTCGAAAGCACCTTGTCCTTGCCGCCGACAGAACCGTCGAAGCCGAGGAAGTGCGGGTCCTTTTTGGCCTGGAGAATGTAATCCACAGCCTGGTTGATTTCCGTTTTGCTCGTGCTGTTCGCATCAAAGCCCTTTGCCTGGAGCGCCATGGAGAGCATGGAACGGCTTTCTTCGAGAAGGCTGAAGTTACCCTTCGTATTGTTGGCGTCGAAGAGGAGGCTGTAGCTGACGTTCATCGGATCAATGGACGGATCTCGGTAAAGGATACCGGTCGTTCCCCAGAGATACGGGAGCGTGTAATCGTTCGTCGGATCGTAGCTCGGATTTTTGAACTGACTTGCAACGTTAACACGGTTCGGAATCTTGTTCGTATCGATCTTTCCGATAAGTCCGAGGTGAATCATCTGCTGGATCACCACGTCACTAGCGATGACGACGTCGTACTGCGCGGTACCGACGGTCTGCAACTTGCTGATCATTTCTTCTTGGGCTTCATAGAGTTCGAGCTGGAGCTTGTAACCTGTTTTTGCTTCGAAATCCTGGAGCATGGCCGGGTCGATGTATTCACTGTAAATCATGACAGTGACTTTCGTCGGCTTGTCGGAAGATTTTTTTTCGCTTTTGCAGCCTACGAAGAGGCTAGCGATTGCCAAAAATGAAAGAGCAAAGAGAACCTTTTTCATTTTATCCTTTGGATGATTGTGACTTTTTCAAACTTAAATTTAGAAATCACTTGGACTTTGCCAGTTTGTGTTCCTTGCGAATGCCTTTCAAAACAAGCAGAAGCATGACAAACAGGGTCAGAGAGAAGATGATTGAGGAAAGGGCGTGAATCTGCGGAGAAATTCCGCGTTTGAGGGAACCATAAATGTATAGAGGCAGCGTTTGGGATTCCGGGCCACTGGTAAAGAAACTCAAAATGAAATCATCCAGGGAAAGCGTGAATGCAAGAAGCGCACCGGAAATGATCGCCGTTGAAAGCTGCGGCAAAATAACGCGGCACCAGGCCCCAGCCGTTGAAGCGTAAAGGTCTCTAGCGGCTTCGATCTGCTCCTTGCCAATACTTACGAGCCGGCTCTGTACAACAAGAACGACAAAGCTGATTTCAAGCGTTACATGGGCGATGATCATCGTGAGCATTCCCGGCTCAAAAAAAGACGTCCAGGAACGGAACAAGGCAAAGACGACCGCAAGGGCGATGGCCATCAAAATATCCGGCGTCACCACGGGAACGTTAATGGACATGTCGTAGAAGTATCGCATCTTTTTGCCCCAAGGCGTTCGATGAATACCGATTGCGAGAAGCGTGCCGAGAAGCGTTGCTATGAGCGTGCTCACGACCGCGAGTATCAGCGTGTTTACAGTCGTCGTCTGCACCATGGCATTGTCGAAGAGGCCCGTGTACCAGTCGAGTGTAAAACCGCCCCACGAAAGTCCGTGCTTGCTTGCGTTAAAGCTCTGCTGCACCACGAGGAACATCGGCAGATACAGAAGCAAAAAGCCGATGAAGGTAAGGACCGTTGCAAAAATCGGAAGTTTGCGCTTAGACAAAATTCTTACCTCCGACGCGTTGGAAAATGACAAGGCTGATGACGCTTGTTAAAATGAGCACGACGCCGAGCATGGCGCCAAATGGCCAGTCGCTTGCGGAACCGAACTGCTGCTGGATCAGGTTACCGATCAGCATGTACTTGCTTCCGCCCAAAAGGTCACTGATCACATACATACCAAAGCTCGGCACGAGCGTTAAGATGACGCTTGCAATAATGCCTTGCATCATCTGCGAAAGGATTCCGTGGTAGAACGTGCGAACAGGTCCTGCGTAAAGGTCGCGGGCCGCTTCGACGATTCCCCAGTCCAAGCGTTCCACGCTGGTGTAGAGCGGTAAAACGGCAAAGGGGAGCATGGAACTGACCATGCCGACGTAAACGGCAAAGCTTCCCGGGTAAAGGGATTCTCCTTCGGCGATCAGTCCGAGGAAGCGGGCGATGCTCGCGGGGAACATGTCCGGTCCAAGTAAGATCATCCAGGCTGCAGTACGGATGACGAGGTTCGTGCAGCTTGGCACCATGATGAGGGCAAATAAAAACGCCCGCATGCTCTTGCCGTGATTGGCAATCCAGAACGCCATCGGGAGTCCAAAGAGAATGCAGAGAACCGTGGTGAACGTTGCGATTTTGACGCTGCGCCAAAGGATGAGCAAATTGTCGGGGGACCAGCCGAACGAGCTGAACCCGAGAAGACGCTCCAAATTCAGAAGCGAAAAATTCCAATCGATGCTGCCGTAGGAACCGCGCTGTGCAAACGCAAGAACTATCAGGAATACGGTCGGAATCAACAGAAAAACGAGAAGCCACAGAATGCCGGGGCCTGTGAGAAGAACCCCGAATTTACGCATGCGGCTGCGCGTGGTGAGCTTGCCTTCAAAAACTTCGGTCTGCTGCATAGGCTTAATCACTCAACACTTGCAAGTATTGCGGCTCGATGTAAAGATTCACCTGGTCGCCCGGATTGTAGATTTCGTCCGGGTCCGTCATGACGCGGAGCTTTAAGCTTTCGCATGCATCGACGCCCGGAAGCTCCGCGATCAGTTCCCAATAATCTCCGCGGAAAATACGTTCGAGAATCTTTGCCGGGAAAACGTTTTCTGCAAACGATTCGTTCGGCGTGCAAACGTGAATGTCTTCCATGCGAATGGCGATGCCGCCCTTTTCCCAGGTTGGATCTTTTTCGAGAACGAGATTTCCGAAGTTTGTCTTGGCGAGCTTTTCAGAGACACGTTCGCATTCGAGAATGTTCGCTTCACCGATGAACGTGGCGACGAAACGGTTGACCGGATGTTCGTAAATGTCTTCCGGGGAACCGTCCTGGATGATTTGACCCTTGTACATCACAAGGATGCGGTCGCTGACGGCAATCGCTTCGTCTTGGTCGTGCGTCACGAGGATGAATGTCGTGTCGGTCTTGCGTTGCAGTTCGCGCAGTTCTACCTGGAGCTTTTTGCGCAGGTTTGCGTCCAAGGCGGAAAGCGGTTCGTCGAGTAGCAAGATGTCCGGCTCGTTCACCAGGGCGCGGGCGAGTGCGACGCGCTGTTTTTGCCCGCCGGAAAGTGTTGCAGGCATTTCCTTGGCGAGATCCGTGATGTTCACGATTTCCATCATTTTGTTCACACGGCGTTCGATTTCGTCTTTCGGAATTTTATGGCTCTTGAGTCCGAATGCGATGTTGTTGAAAATGTTCAGATGCGGAAAGAGTGCGTAACTCTGGAAAACCGTGTTGATGGGGCGTTTGGATGGGGATCGGTTCGAGATGACTTTTCCGCTTAGAACGACTTCGCCCTCGTCTGCCTTTTCAAAGCCTGCAATGATGCGGAGAAGGGTCGTTTTGCCGCAGCCCGAAGGACCGAGCAGCGTGACAAATTCTCCATCTTTGATGAACACGTTGATGCCGTTGAGAACGACTTTTTTGCCGAAACTCTTATGCACGTTGCGGATGTCCAAATCAAAATTTTGACTTGGCGAAGGCAATGGATCCATGGCGAATCTCCGAGAAAAGACACGGTTAAATATTTCGCCCTAAAAATAGCAAGTTTGTTTGAAACGCTAAATGCCCGACCCGAAAATTCAGGGATTTACCGGAGGATACTTGGGGAGAGAGGAAAGGCGCGTGTAGTTTTTTTTCGCAGAATCGAGCCCGAGGAAAATGGCGGAGTCGCCGAGGGAAAGCATAATGAATTTAGGCTTGAGAATGCGCAGGTATTTGTTGACTTGGACCTGAAGCGCGGCAGGGGATTCGACGCCCGGCCTTTTACATTCGACAAGAAGCCAAGGTTCGTTGGCTTTTGCCCCTTCCCGAAAATCGTGGACGATGATATCCACACGGTCAGCGTTTTTTGAATCAAAGGTGCGCAGAGCGAATTCCGTTTCGACCAGATGACCGGGAACCTTTACCACATCCTTGAGCCAAGAAACCACGTTTTGGCGCACGGCTTCTTCTGGAGTCGCCGCGACAAACTTCTTTCGGGAAGAGTCAAAGTAGGAATCCATCTAGATTATTTGCCCTTGCGGAGTGGATACGGCGTGAATGGAGGAACGTGGAATTCTTCCTTCAGGTCGTCCCAACGGATCAGACGGTTCTTCCAAATATACTTGCGATAAAGGCGACGGGCCACGCGGCTCGTGATTTCGTAAGGAATCGTATGATGCGCTTCCGCAACGGATTCCATGGAAATGCGGGCGTCGGCCGTACCGTTTACGACTTCGACCGTTTCACCGATTTGCACATCCGGAATACGGCTCACGTCCACCATCGTCGCATCCATGCAGACGCGTCCGAGAATCGGGCAGAGCTGATCGCGAATTAAAACATAACCGTTGTTGTATTCACCGCGGAGGTAACCGTCACCGTAACCGATCGCGATGGTCGCCACCTTGGTCGGCTGCTGGGCAACCCAGTACTGGCCATAGGAAACGCCTTCGCCCGTCGGCACTTCGTGAATCGTGCGGATAGTGGACTTGATCGTCATCACCGGTTTCAATTCCGGATATTCAAAGCCTTCCGGCGGTGTGGCTCCCATCGGATTGTAGCCGTAAAGGACAAGGCCCGGGCGGACCATGTCGAAGTGACTTTCCGGATGGCGCAGCGTGCCTGCGGAACTCGAGCAGTGGCAAATCTGCGGACGGACGCCTTCGTTTGTCAAAAGTTCGACGAGGTTCGAGAAGCGGTCAATCTGGCGTTGCGTGCTCACGTTCGAAGTCTTGTCGAGCATGTCGGCGGTGGCGAGATGGGTGAACATTCCTTCGACTTCCAGATGCTTCAGGGTGAGGATCCGGCGGATCGTATCGAAGTCGTCAAAGCGTACACCGTAGCGGTGCATCCCCGTGTTGATCGCAAGGTGAGCCTTGCAGTGCAAATTGTTTTCTTCGAGGTACTTGTCGAAGGCGACGGCGGTCTTCAAGTCGGAAAGAGCCGAGGTCAATTGAAATTCGACAAGGTAAGGGAAGTCAGCCGGAATGCAAGGTCCGAGAATCAGAATCGGAAGGTCCATTCCGTACTGGCGAAGGAGCATACCTTCGGAAAGATGGGCGACACCCAAAAAATCCGCTCCGCTGTTCTTTGCCGCATAAGCGCAGGCGAGGGAGCCGTGGCCGTAGCTGTCCGCTTTCACGGGAAGGAGAATTTTCGTCTTCTTCGGAATGGACTTTCGGACAAATTGAATGTTGCTCGCGAGAGCGTCCAAGTTGATTTCGATCCAATTCGGGCGCGTGATACTGTTCAAATCAGGAGGAAGCTGTGCCAAATTCATAGTATTCAAAATATAGATTAGAAAGCGCGTCTTGGATTCAAAAATCGTGAGTTTTTGCAATGTTTTGGGTGTGTAAGTCCTTGTCTTTCAATAAGATACGGTGATTGAAATCGTTTGGGGCGAAATTCGTCTTTTTGGATCATTTTCGGCGCAAAACATTAGTATTTTTTCGTCGAAACAAAAGAGGCTCAACATGGATCCTAGAATTACTCAGCTCGCGGAAATGCTTGTTCGCGATGCGATCGCCTTGAAAAAAGACGAAAATATTTTGATCGAAACGACCGATACCCCGGCGGATCTTTCGGTTGCCCTGATTCGCGCCGTATCGAAGGCGGGCGGAAGACCGTTCTTAACACATCATCGCAGTGCTGTCAACCGCGTTCTGTTGCAAAACGCGTCCGATGCGCAGTTGAAAATTGCCGCGGAACATGATCTCGCCTTTATGAAGAATATGCAGGCGTATCTCTCGATTCGCGGAAGTGACAATTTTGTAGAACTTTCCGATGTTCCTGAAGATCGCACTTTTGCGAACCGCACGATTCGCCATCCGGTGCTCGACTGGCGTGTGAATAAGACGCGCTGGTGTGTTTTGCGCTGGCCGACTCCTTCGATGGCTCAGGGGGCAGGCATGAGCACGGAAGCTTTTGAAGACTTCTATTTTAAGGCTTGCCTTGCAGACTACCCGGCGATGCAGAAGGCGGCGAAAGCGCTTGTCGATCTGATGAACAAGACGAACAAGGTGCGCCTTGTCGCTCCGGATACGGATCTTTCCTTTAGCATTCAGAACATTCCGGCAGTCCCGTGCTGTGGCACGATGAACATTCCGGATGGCGAAGTCTATACGGCTCCGGTCCGCGAAAGCGTGAACGGTGTAATCCATTACAATACGCCGACTTTGTACGAAGGCAAAAAATTCGAAAATACTCGCCTCGTTTTCAAGGATGGAAAAATTGTCGAAGCGACGTCCTCGAATACGGAAGCGATGAACGCCATCTTCGATACCGACAAGGGGGCGCGCTACATCGGCGAATTCGCGATTGGCTTCAATCCGTTCGTCCTGCATCCGATGTGCGACATCCTCTTTGACGAAAAGATCGCGGGAAGCATTCATTTTACTCCGGGTCGTTGCTACGAAGATGCTTACAACGGAAACCAGTCGGCTATCCACTGGGACTTGGTTCTGATCATGCGTCCGGAATACGGGGGCGGTGAAATCTATTTCGACGACCGTCTGATTCGCAAGGATGGAATCTTTGTGATTCCGGAATTGGATGCTTTGAATCCCGACAAACTTGGCGCGGCAAAATAACAAAACGACATTTTTGCTATCTTTTGCTACCGAAAGCGACAAAACGGTAACTTTCTTTGGCTGGACTTATGTTAAAATCGGTGAAAAACGCCAAAAATCTTCTTGGCACGGTTTTTGCAAAAAGTAGGGCACAAACCATAAGGAGTACACTGTGAGTATTCAGGAAGAATTTGGAAGTCTCGTCTTCAATACCAAGACGATGAGCAAGTATCTCTCGCATAAGACCTATGAAAGCCTTCTTGCGACGATGGAAAACGGCACCGCTCTCGACGCAACGATCGCTGATGAAGTTGCTTCGGGCATGAAGACGTGGGCAATGGAACATGGAGCGACGCACTTCACTCACTGGTTCCAGCCGTTGAATGGAACGACTGCAGAAAAGCACGACGCTTTCTACAATCCGGACTTCAAGGGTGGCATCGTTGCCTCCTTCAGTGGTAAGGAACTCATCCAGGGCGAACCGGATGCTTCGAGCTTCCCGTCTGGCGGTCTCCGTGCAACGTTCGAAGCCCGCGGTTACACCGCTTGGGATCCGACGAGCCCGGCATTCATCAAGGTGAACAACGACGGCGTTGCCGTTCTTTGCATCCCGACCATGTTCTATGGTTACCATGGCGAAGCCCTCGATAAGAAAATCCCGCTTCTTCGCGCGCAGGTCGCCCTCGCAAAACAGATTAACCGCGTTGCTAAGCTTTTCGGCGTCCCGGGCGACAAGCGTCCGTTCGCAACCCTCGGTCCTGAGCAGGAATATTTCCTCGTCGATGCTGAAGTCTACCGTCAGCGTCCGGACTTGGTGCAGACTGGTCGTACCCTCTTCGGTGTTCGTCCGGCTCGTCATCAGCAGCTTGAAGACCACTACTTCGGCAAGATTAAGAACCGCGTTCTCTCCTTCATGGCAGAAGTCGACAAGGAACTCTGGAAACTCGGCGTTCCGGCTAAGACTCGCCACAACGAAGTGAGCCCGGCCCAGTTCGAACTCGCTCCGGTCTTCGAAGAACAGAACCTTTCCTCTGACCACAACATGCTCACGATGGAAGTCCTCCAGACCGTTGCAGAACGTTATGGTCTCGTTTGCCTGCTCCACGAAAAGCCGTTCGACGGCGTGAACGGTTCCGGCAAGCACAACAACTGGTCTATCACCGGTCCAGATGGCAAGAACTGGCTCTCTCCAGGTAAGACTCCGCACGAAAATGCACAGTTCCTCACGGTCCTTGTTTCCATCATCAAGGGTGTCGACACCTACGCTCCGCTTCTCCGTGCAACGGTCGCAAGCGCTGGTAACGATCACCGTCTCGGTGCAAACGAAGCTCCTCCGGCAATCATCTCGATCTTCCTCGGCGAACAGCTCACCGATATCATCAACCAGCTCGAAAAGGGCAAGCCGACTTCGACGAAGAGCGGCTCCACGATGGAAATCGGTGTATCCATGCTTCCGCCGCTCCCGAAGGATGCAACGGACCGTAACCGTACAAGCCCGTTCGCCTTCACCGGCAACAAGTTCGAATTCCGCGCTGTCGGTAGCGAACAGAACTGCGCAACGACCAACACCGCTTTGAACACCATCGTGGCTTGGGCTCTCGACGATGTTCTGAATCAGATCGAAGCTTTGACTTCGAAGGGCACGGACTTCAATTCTGCTGTGCAGAGCGTTCTCCAGAAGGAAATCAAGGATCACAAGCGTGTGCTCTTTGACGGAAACGGATACAGCGGCGATTGGGAAGCAGAAGCTGCCAAGCGCGGTCTCCCGAACCTCAAGACGACGCCGGAAGCTATCGAAGCTTACCGCGATCCGAAGGTCATTGAACTTTACAAGAAGTACAGCGTCCTTTCCGAAGTGGAACTCGAAAGCCGCTACGTGATTGAAAAGGAAAAGTACGAGACGATGATCGCTCTCGAAGCGAACTGCGCTCTCATGATGGCAAAGACCATGTACCTTCCGGAATGCATTTCCTACGCTGCAGAACTCGCAGACTCTTGCGCCTCTCTCACGGATTACGTGCACACGGGCGTTTCCGCTCTTGCAAAGTCCGCAGCAGAAAACGTGGAAAAGCTCACGCAGGAAATCGACAAGCTTGAAAAGGCTATCGATTCTGGCGATTCGGCCGCAGAACTCGCTGGCATGAAGGATGTCCGCTCCGTGGTGGATGCTCTCGAACGCATCGTTCCGGATTCTCAGTGGCCGGTTCCGGGCTACGGCGAAATGTTCTTCGTCGGCTAAGCTCGAATCCTTTTTAGAAAAATGGAACAGAAGCCTCCGCGTTAGCGGGGGCTTCTGTTTTGTTTTGCGATTTCATTGCGATAACCACGCCTTCGGCTCGTTATGACACAGCGGAACAATCGCCTAGGCGAAAATCGCGAGAATCCAGAAGGCGACCGCTGTAATAACCCAAAGGCTTGCCAGTTTTTTACGGTGAGGCTTTCCGACCGCGGCAATGGAAATCGCCGAAGTAAAAGTCAGATACAACGCAAAGAAGTAACAGAGGATCGTGACGATTTCGTGCGGAATAAAGTAAGGGAGAATTCTTCCGCGTATAAGGGCTAGGCTTGCCGCAAAAAGTTGGATGAGTCCAGGGATGACAAAAGCCCTGCGCTTTTCGGGGGCGGTATTCCAAATGGAGTGGATGAGCAGAAAAATCAAGGCGATTGCGGCAAGAGTGCTAAAAATGGAGTATGCGGTCATGGAATGGAATATATTTTTATTTTGAATTTAGGTGGTGAAAAGGGAAGTCAAATGATTCAAAAATTGATTCAGGCGCTGAACTCGGTTCTGCTCGGAAAAGAAGATTCGGTGGAATTGCTCGTGGCGGCGATTCTTGCGAATGGACATGTGTTGATTGAAGATGTTCCGGGAACCGGAAAAACGACGCTTGCGAGAGCGCTTTCGAAAGCGGTTTCTGCGGACTATGCAAGAATTCAGTTTACACCGGATTTGCTTCCGGCGGATGTGACCGGTGGAGCCATTTTTAGACCGGGAACTGCCGAATTTGAAATCAAGAAAGGACCTGTTTTTACGCAGGTACTTTTGGCGGATGAAATCAACCGTGCAAGTCCGCGTACGCAGAGCGCCCTTTTGGAAGCGATGGAAGAACGTTCGGTTTCGCTCGAAGGCAAGACCTATGCACTCTCGAACTTTTTTGTTGTCCTTGCGACGGAAAACCCGGTGGAATTCCGCGGCGTTTATCCGCTGCCCGAGGCGCAGATGGACCGTTTCATGGTGCGCCTTTCCCTAGGCTATCCTTCCGAGGAAACGGAACTCGGCATTATCCGCGGTCACCGTTTTGAAGTTCCTGTGGAAAAACTCAAACCAGTGATGACTCCGGCAGATGTTTTGCGGATCCGTGAAGAAGTGAAGAAGATACATGTGGACGAATCGCTTGAACTTTATGCGGTAAAACTTGTGCAGGCGACGCGCCATCGCTCGGATTTGCGGCTTGGAGCGAGTCCGCGTGCTGGCATGGCTCTGGTGGCGATATCGCAAGCCTTTGCCTATATGGACAATCGAAATTATGTGACACCGGACGATTTGCAACGGTCGATTTTACCGGTGCTTGCGCACCGCATCTTTGCGAAAGATTCTGCTTTTGATGCGACAAAGAAAATTCTCGAAGATATTCGCAAAAACGTTTCCGTTCCCAGGTAGCTTTTGAAAAAAATTTGGGAAGAAATCGTTTGGCTGTGGAAAGCTTATCCGCGAGCTCCGGAAAAGCCCGGTCTTTTGATGCGCCTGTATTACTTTTGGGATGAAGTCATCACGCCTGCGGGGCATGTGTTCTCTGCCTTGTTGCTCTTTTGTTCCATGTTCCTTTTTTTGCCGGGTTTTCAGTGGGTCAAAGTTTTTGAGTTTTCCGTTTTCTGTTTGATGGTCTTTTCGATCATCGTGCGCCGTAAACCGGATAATCGGATTTTACATGTGGAAGTCCCGATGGCGACGGAAGGCGAACCTGTGCAACTCGTGGCGACGTTCGAAAAACCTTTGTCGGAAGGCGCGTATTTGGATTCTTTTCGCATGGATCCGAGCGTCGTCCGTTTGGAAAACGGACTTTTGCTGCCCAAGCGTCGTGGCGCTTTTCCGCTTTCGAAAATCGCCCTGGTGGAAACACGTCTTCTTGGACTTTCGCAGAGCTTTCAAAAGTATGACGGCCAGGCGGAACTCTTGGTATTGCCTAAAATCCAGAACATTTCCCAGTTTCGCTTTTTGACTCTCGGCATCAGCGGGGCCAAGTTCGAACGCTTGCTTCGCCCCGAAAATTCCCGCAGCATGGAATTTATCGGAGTCCGCGAATACCGCGAAGGGGACAGCCTTCGCGATTTGCACCACAAAGCCTTTGCTCGCTACGGCAGGCCTTTTACCAAGGAATTTGCTACAGAAGTCGAAGGCGGCGTTACGCTCCTCTTAGATGTTTCCGCAAGGCATTTTCGTGAAAAAATGTGCGTAGAATATGCGATTCGTTTGTTCGGAAGCATCGCCTTTTGGCTATTGGAACGGAACCTTTTAGGGCGGGTTTTTATCGGTAATGAAGAAGTGCGCTTGGATAATGCGAAAAACGCTCAGGAGAAAATCCTCGCTGTTCTTGCGCGAGTTCCGTATGCGGACCTGCATACAACGTATAACTTGGACAAGTGGCATGTAAGACCGGATAATGAAATTCCGGTGCTCGCCGTGGCGGTCCATGAAGTGAATTGGCCTGCGGTCGATAAGCAAATCGTAGTGGTGAATCGAGAAGGGAATCGTCAGGAATCGGATGCACTCAAGTTTGTTTTGCGCGGATCGGAGGCTTCGCTATGAAGAAGAACGGTTCGAACGAAGCGGCTTTGGTAATCCTTGTCGCTGCGATTTTTGCGTTGTGGAGCGCTTCTCAGACCATGCAGCTTGCCGTTCTCTCGTTGCTTTTTTGCCTTTGGACGTATCGGCGTTTAAGGCTCGGGAAAGCGGTGAAGTTGCGTCGCATTTGGCTTTATCTGGGAATGATTCCGTTTGCGATTTGGTTTGCCGCATTTCGCAGTACGCCGGGCGGTTTTTCTCCGCTCTTCTTTTACATTCCGGCGTGGTATTTTTTGTATTTGGCGCTTGTGGAGTGGCTGTGCGTGGGGCGTGGCGGTCGCATGGTCTTTGTCTGGTTCGATGCCTTTGTGGTTTTTACTCTCAGCTCCTTTGAGGCAAGTGCGGCAATTGGCGTTGCGTTTGGCGTGGCGACGCTTGCACTCCTTTGGGACGTGCGTTCCAAAAAGAATTTTGCGCTTTGGCTCCTCTTTTGGATCGGATTCTTTTTGCTTCTGCTAGCGGCAAAAAACTTGAATTTGGATAAACGCTCGGATTATGCAACCCGGGCGGCTCGTTATGAAAATGATTACCACAAGCGCACTTTGATGGGATTTTCAAGTGTCGGCGCATTAACCGCTTTCTCAAAAAACTATTCGGGAGAATTTGAAGACGATGTTGTCTTTCGCGTTTATTCCAAACGAATGCCACTCTTTTTGAAAGGGATTGCTTACGAGCGTTACCTGCCCAAGGTAGGACTTTGGAAACAGTCAAAGCAGCACCGCTTTCTGCAGACAGGGCGTTTTGTCGGCGACTATGGAGGCTTTGAAGTCCGCGAACCGTTCGATTCGACTGCGGTTTGGGTTCAGTCGAACCTTTTCGTCGAAAAGGCGCTGTTTGCTCCTCCCGGAGCCGCTGGAGTCGCGCTGAAGAATATAGACTCCCTTCCGCACTTCGCAGGAGACTTTTTCCAGACTCCGGAAAGATCTCCGCGGAACTGGTACTACTGGGACGGCATTCGGACTCGGGATACGCTGACCCAGAACGATTCCGCATGGCTTCAGGTTCCGAATTCGCTTTTACCGTTGCTCGATTCCGCTGTTCTTCAAATGGAACTTTCCCTGTCGAAGGATTCGCTGAAAAGCAACTTGAAAAAGATCCGCACCTATTTTGATGAAAATTTCAAATACCAGCTTTCCTTTGAACGCTCCGAGGAAGATCCGTTGGAAGACTTTTACCGCAAACGGAGAGGCTTCTGCTCGTATTTCGCCTCGTTCAGCACACTTTTACTGCGTCATCTAGGAATTCCTGCTCGGTATGCAAGTGGTTTTGCGTACCCGGAAATCGGGGAAGGCTATTGGATTTTCCGCCGCAGGACTGCGCACGGTTGGGTGGAATTTTTGGACGCAGACGGGTATTGGAACACCTTTGACCCGACACCGGTCTCTGCTCGGTTGCAAAACGGCGAACATTCTCGGTTTGAACGTTTGAGCGAACGCCTGCGCAGCATGCTTTCCCTTGCCTGGCACGAACTGACGGAAGGGCGTTGGCGCACTTCGCTCGATTCTTTTACCAATTGGATGTCAAATGTCTTTGAATCCTTGACGTTTAAACTGTTTTTAGGAGTGTTGCTCATCGGATCCTTGGCTTGGTGGGTTGTTAGGTGTATTCGAATTCGTCAAAAAGAACGGGAGAATGTTTCCAAGCGGATTCTAGAATTGCGTCAAATGCTCGAAAAAGCGGAATCCAAACTTTCGGGCATGGGTTACGTTCGAAATCAGGGCGAAACCGCCTGGAGTTTTTTGCAAAGGATTCCTTCGACGCCTAAAACGGAGCCTTTCCGCCAAATGCTAGTGTCCTATTGTCTGAATCGTTGGAGATCTTTGTGATTTTCTTATATTTTACTCATCTTTTGTTAATCAGAGGAATTTTTATATGAGAAGTTGGATCTTGGGAATCCTTTCGACCGCCGCTCTTGTTCTTTCGGGATGCTTCGCTTCCCCGGGTATGGTGTTGAACGAATCGTCCAACGAAGATGGCTCCATTGATACGTTGGCTGATTTTCAGGGTGCAAAGGTGCATTTGCAGAGCATTAGTCCGCTTACGCTTTCCAAACTTTCGGGTGTTTCTTCGGATTCGGCCACACCGGCAACCTTCGCTGCGCTTCCAGAAGAACTTTTGACTTATACGCCGGAAGCTTACAAACTCGGACCTTTTGACATTGTCCAGGTCGTCATTTGGGAACATCCGGAACTCACGAGCCCGCTCGGTTCTTACCGTAGTGATAATGCGACAGGTCAGCTTGTTAGCGAATCCGGTGTGATGTTCTACCCGTATGTCGGTGAAATTAACGTGGTGGGCAAGACCATTGCGGAATTGCGTGCAGAAATCGTGTCGAACCTTTCCAAGGTTTTGAACAATCCTCAGATTGACGTCCGTCTGCTCCAGAGCCAGCGTCACAAGGTTTATGTCCAGGGTTCCATCAAGAATCCGGGCGTTGTGACCTTGAACGATGTGCCGGTGACTTTCCTAGAAGCGATCAACCGCTGCGGAGGTGCAACTGCTGATGCAGATCTTTCGACGGTGGAATTTACGCGTGATGGTAAGACCTACGTTTTGAATATGCTGGCGCCTTATGCGGCCGGTAAGGGTCCAAGCGATGTCGTGCTGAAGGATAACGATGTAATCCGTGTTCCGGATTCCGAAGAATCCAAGGTTTACATGATGGGTGAAGTGCGTAACCAGCAGGCTCTCTCGTTCAAGAACGGCAAGCTTTCCTTGGCCCAGGCTCTTGCTGAAGCGGGCGGTCTTCGCTTGGAATCGGCAAAGGCAGAAAATATCTATGTGTTCCGCGCTTCTGCAGCGGATGCGATTGATGTTTATCATTTGAATGCCCGCAACCCGATGGCTCTTGTCTTCGGCGACCAGTTCGCGTTGAAACCGGGTGATATCGTCTATGTCGATGCGACGAATCTCTCGCGTTGGAACCGTGTCGTTCAGCTCGTCTATCCGACGGCTCAGTTGATCTACTACGGTTCCCAGACGGTGAATACGACGCATAATGCGTATAAGGCTATCCAAAACTGGTAAGCTTGTCAAAATATTTAGAAACCTACTTGTTTTTTCTAACACTGTGAGTATATTTTCGCTATGAGTGCTAAAAACGCGAATCAGTCGGAAAGACCTTTTTGGAGTCGAAAGAACCAAAAGGCTTACCGGATTAGTCGAGCGCTCATCTACGCTACGATGATCTTGTCGTTAATTGCGGCAGGGCTTATCTGGTTCGGCGTGAATAACGCTCTGGGAAAATAAAATAGAGAGGTGTATTCTTATATGAATATTAAGAATATGGGAATGAGCAATCCGCAGCCGATGCATTGCGGTCGTCGTCCTAAGAACGACAACATCGAACCTTCCGTGCCGCTGGCAAACGAAGAAGAACAGGAAGAGCTCGAAGAGGAAGAAGAAGAGGAAAGCCTCGATGAAGAGGTGAACTTCGACAAACCGACATTCAAGCGCGACCAGATCTGGAACGACTACGCGGAAGATTTGGACTACGACCAGTGACCAGATCCCTGGAGAGGGGCGTTTTTTTCATAATCGCCTCGGCTTTCGTTTGTATATTCACTTCCTGTGCAGGAAGCAGACAGGAAGTCTATACTCCCGAAGCTGAGGAATCTTTTGTATCCCGCGCGATGAGCGATTGGGTGTCTCCCGAAGAAGAGTTGCGGGAGTCTTGGCAACAGTATCAGTTTGCCTTGCAGGCGATGGAAGATGAGGACTGGCTTGTCGCTCGACATCATCTGGATTTAGCCTTAAAAAAATTAGTGGAAGAAAACTACGACCCCGTCTATTCGATTCAGGCGCGGCCGCAGGATTCTTTGTACCGTCGGGATATGCCGCATAAGTTGATCGCGGCGTTGGACGAGGTTTACCCCCAGATCCTGGCCATGGGCGAGGACGCCTCTGTCTATGTGCGCTATGAGTTTGATGATGCGGGTCTTGAAAATTTGGACGAACCGCCTCTCGACAGTGCGGAACGCGAAGAAATCGAAAGTTTCCTCGATACGTTGAACCGTGCCGAGTTTACGCTCCCGATTGAATTCAACGAACGCGTGATGCAGGAAATTCAGTACATGTCGACGCGTGCACATGATTTTACGGAAGCTTCTCTTTCTCGAAAGACCGCATTTGAAGAAATGATTTACGCAAAGATCGATTCCATGGGAATGCCGCGCGATTTGATTTTCCTTTCGCTTGTGGAATCCGGTTACAAGATCAAGGCTTATAGCCGTGCCAAGGCGGCGGGGCTTTGGCAGTTTATACCGTCTACGGGAAAGCGTTACGGACTGTATCAAGATTTTTGGATGGACATGCGCCGTAATCCGGAACTTTCGACGGTTGCCGCCATGCGTTATTTAAAACGTTTGCATGATGAATTTGGTGACTGGCTAATGGCGATGGCCGCTTACAACTGCGGCGAAGGTTGCGTGCGTCGTCGGATCCGCGAACTCAAAGAAGATACGCTTTGGGATTCGACGAAGACGATCACCTATTGGGACTTGAATCTTCCGAAAGAAACGATGCACTACGTGCCGCGGATTCTTGCCGCGATGACGATCGGACATTATCCAGAACATTACGGTATGGATGTGGAAAAGCGTGAACCCGTTGCATTCGATACGGTGACTGTCGTGGAATTTATGCCGCTTGATCAGGTGGCGAAAGCGGCTGGAGTCGATACCAAGACGATTCAGGAACTAAACTTGGAACTGAATCGTTGGTGCACGCCACCGAAGGAAAGCGGCTACGTGATGCGCATCCCGGAAGGGACGCGGGATTCCTTCCTTGTCGCTTACGAAAAAATGGATAAAAAGTCCTGGTCGCGCTGGCAGTATCACAAGGTGATGTCTGGCGAAAATTTGGGCAAGATCAGCCGAAAGTATGGTGTTTCTGTGAAGGATATCCAGTCTGCGAATCATTTGAAGAATACGCGCATCCGCTGCGGTCAAACGCTCATGATTCCGCTGCCGTCCAGCGCCTATAATTCGAATTCCTCCAAGAATTCCACACAAACAAACTCGTCGCAATCTTCAAAAAAATCCTCGGTGCGCACGTATAAGGTAAAGTCGGGCGATAACCTCGGCTCGATCGCTCGCAAGTTCGGCGTTTCCGTTTCGCAACTTCAAAAGTGGAACGGCGTCGATGGTTCCGCCATTCGTGCGGGTCAGGTCCTTTACGTCGAAAAGCCTGTGGAAAAGCCTGTCGAAAAGCCTGTGGAAAAGCCTGTCGAAAAGCCTGTGGAAAAGGCGATAGCAAAGCCTGTGGAAAAGAAGTCCGAAGGGAATTTCATTAAACATACGGTCCAATCGGGAGAATCCCTGTGGGATATTTCCCGTACATACGGCGTGACCATTGAACAGATTGTCGAGTGGAATAAGAAAAAGTCCACGAAAGTCAAAGCGGGCGAAGTTTTAAGAATCCAACCAAATCGTTGAAATTCTTCTTATATCGCAAAAAATCTCTCTAATTTGGTTATATTCTAAAGGTAACCTAAGGAGATTTTTATGTCGAATCATATCTTATTTCTGTTGGCAGATGGTTTTGAAGAAACGGAATGCGTGGCTCCGTATGATATTTTGATTCGCGGAGGGGTAAAGGTTTCCCTTGCGAGCATTCACACCGATCCATTTGTGGAAGGCGCTCATGGTTTGACGATCAGGGCGGACGCCCTTCTTTCGGAACTTGACCCATCCCTTTATTCGGGAATCTTTTTGCCGGGCGGCGGCCGTGGCGTGGAAAATCTGCGAAACTCCCAGGCGGTGCAGGAAACGGTTCGAAGCTTTATGGGCGCAGGCAAGTGGGTGACGGCAATTTGTGCGGCTCCGATTGTTCTTGCCGCGGCGGGTGTTTTGCACGACAAACGTGTGACGAGTTATCCTTCGACGGAACCGGATATCCGTTCCTATTGCAAGAGCTATTCTCAGGACCGCGTCGTGGTGGACGGTAAACTGGTGACAAGCCGCGGTCCGGGTTCTGCAGAAGAGTTCGGATTGCAACTGCTTGCGCTTCTCGAAGGCAAGGATAAGTCAGAAGATGTCCGTAAGGGCATGGTTGCTCGCTAAACCCTAAAAGCGGGCTGGATGTTTTATTAAATTTGGACCATTATGGCAGACGTTTTTCTCTATGATACCACTTTGCGCGATGGCAATCAGGACCGCAAGATTTCCCTTTCCTTAGGAGACAAGTTGCAGGCAGCCAAGCTGCTAGACTCTTTCGGCTTTGACTACATTGAAGGGGGCTGGCCCAATCCCAGCAATCCCATCGATGTGGAGTTCTTCAAGCATATTGGAGAAATGCATCTGACCCATGCGAAGGTTACCGCTTTCGGTAGCACGCGGCGTCCGAATATTCTTCCGGAAGACGATCCGCTGTTAAAGGCTTTGGTCGCAAGCCAAGCGCCTGTCAAAACGATTTTTGGCAAGAGCTGGGATTTGCATGTGACCGATGTCATTCGCACGACCCTTGAAGAAAATCTCGACATGATCGAGTCCTCGGTTCGCTATCTCAAGGAAAATTCAGAATCCGTCATTTATGATGCGGAACATTTCTTTGACGGTTACAAGGCGAATCCGCAATATGCGCTCGATACATTAAAGTCGGCGGAACTCGGCGGTGCTGATTTCATTGTGCTTTGCGATACGAACGGCGGAACGATGCCGTGGGAACTTGCACAAATCATCCAGGCGGTAAAGGAAAAGGTTTCGACTCCGCTCGGCATTCATGCGCATAACGACAGCGGAATGGCGGTGGCGAATTCTCTCATCGCGGTTCAGAACGGCATCACGATGGTGCAGGGTGTTTTGAACGGCTACGGCGAACGCTGCGGTAATGCGAACTTGACGACGATCTGCGCGGATCTTGTCCTGAAGCTGAAAAAGGATCCGTTCTGCGCAAAGAACTTGCAGGATCTGCGCAAGGTGAGCCTTGCTTATGATCAGATTGTAAACATCCCGAGCAATGTCAACGCTCCGTACGTCGGGGATGCCGCTTTTGCACATAAGGGCGGCGCTCACATCGATGGCGTGATGAAGGTCTCCCGCAGCTTTGAGCACGTGGACCCGCAGCTCGTGGGCAACAAGCGTGTGTTCGTTGCAAGCGATCAGGCGGGTGGCTCTCTGGTCGTGGAAAAGGTCAAGGAACTGCTCCATGTGGACGTGGACAAGAAAGACCCGAAGATCCGTGAACTTTTGCTTTTGATCAAAAAACGTGAAAACGACGGTTGGCATTTTGACAGTGCGGAAGCGAGCTTTGAGATGCTCGTGTACAGAACCCTAGGTCACTTTACGACGCCGTTCTCGCTTGAAAATTACCGTTTGATTGAAGACCGTACCATGCAGGGCGTGAGCGTTTCCCAAGCGACGGTCAAGCTTCATATCAACGATGAAATCAGTCTACAGGTAGCAGAAGGCGATGGCCCGGTGAACGCTCTTGATGCGGCACTGCGCAAGGCCTTGACCCCGTACTTCCCGTATATGAAGAACGTTCGTTTGGACGACTTCAAGGTGCGCGTTCTTGGATCGAATGTCGGTTCCGATGCGCACGTGCGAGTGTGGTCTACCTTCGGCGACGAAACGGATACCTGGCATGTGGCAGGCGTTTCTTCGAACATCATCGAGGCGTCTTGGTTCGCCTTGATAGACGGTCTCACCTACAAGATTTATAAAGAACAAAAAAACGGACACTAGATTATGAAAATCATTAAAGTCAAGCAGAAGTCGAAGGAAGTCGAACGCATCTGCGCACGCGGTGTCGCACCGACGGAAGAAATTCACCAAAAGGTCAAGCAGATTCTGGAAGACGTTCGCAAGGGCGGTCTTTCGAAGGCGGTCGAATACGCTCAGAAGTTCGACGGTCTCAAGGGCAAATCTCTCGCGGTGAGCGAAAAGACGATCGAAAAGCTTGCGGACAAGGTTCCGGAAACTCTCGCCAAGGGTCTTCGCCAGGCGATTAAGAATGCGATGGAATTCCACAAGCATGAACTCAAGGACCTGAACGGATTCTCTTTCAAGGGCAAGGACGGTGAAGTCCTCGGCCAGCGTATTCGTCCGATGCACCGCGTGGGTCTTTATGTGCCGGGTGGTGCTGCCGTGTATCCGAGTACGGTCATTATGAATGCGGTGCCGGCTCTGGTGGCGGGTGTTGATGAAGTCGTGGTGACGACTCCGGCGAAGGACGGTATCCATCCGTCTGTCGCATTCGTTCTGCGCGAACTCGGCATTACGGAAGTTTATCACATCGGCGGCGCTCAGGCTGTGGCGCTCCTCGCTTACGGCGCAAAGGGGATTGAACCGGTCGACAAGATTGTGGGCCCGGGTAACGTCTTTGCCGCCATCGCAAAGAAGGAAGTCTTCGGTACAGTGGATATCGACATGATCGCCGGTCCGTCTGAAATTCTCGTGATGGCAGACAAGACGGCGGATCCGGACTTTGTGGCTGCAGACTTGATGAGCCAGGCTGAACACGGTTCAGGCTTTGAAGCTGCTATCTGCATTACCGACAACATGGATATGGCGAAGATGATTTCTGCTTGCGTCGATGAACAGGTGGAAAATTCTCCGAAGCGCGAACTCCTGGAAAAGGTTCTTGATCACTTTGGTCGTATTCTTGTAGTGGACAACTGGTTCGACGGTGTTGCGATTGCAAACCGCATCGCTCCGGAACACTTGGAAATCATGACATGCGAAGCGGAAGAACTTTCGAAGAGCATTCTGAACGCGGGCGCTGTGTTCATTGGCCCGTGGTCGAGCGAACCGGTCGGTGATTACTTCGCAGGTCCGGACCACGTGCTTCCGACGAACGGGACGGCTCGCTTCTCGAGCCCGCTCGGCGTCTATGATTTTGTGAAGCGCATGAGCGTCATCCACTATTCGCAGAAGGCGATTCAGAAGCACGGAAAGGCGATTGCCGAAATGGCGACGACGGAAGGTTTCTATCACCACGCTCAGGCTGTGTTGAAGCGCCTCTAAGCTTTTCTTTCAAACGGAATGTTTGTAAAAAAGTTCCTCGCAAAGCGGGGAACTTTTTGATTTTAAAACTATAAAAAAGTTAAAACTTGTACCCGGTGCGGATCGCGTAAGAGAGAACGGCGAAGGCGCCTGCTACGTTCATGCTCGCCTTTCGACCCGCCATCGGAATTTCCACTTTGAGGGAACATTTTTCAAGCAAATCCGGGGCGATACCGAGTTCTTCGTTGCCGAGAATGATCAGGCCTTTTTTCGGCCATTCCACGGTAGAAATGGGAACGGATCCCTCGCCGGTTTCAAGCGCGATAATGCTGTAGCCGTTTGCTAAATGCGCCTGGATGCAGTCGAACGGAGTTTCCCAGCGTTTGTGCGGAATCCAGCGTTCTGTGCCACGGGCTGCGCTCTTGAGCATCGCATGGTCAATGTCTGGCGTGTAACCGGAAAGGTGTACCGCTTCAAGACCAAAACAGTCCGAGGTGCGGAAGACCGATCCGATGTTAAATCCGCTGCGTAGATTGTGCGCAAGCACGGCGTAGGGGAGCGTCTGCATGACCGCTTCAGAACGGTCGCCTGGTTCGTTTTCTAGGTAGACATCGCGTTCAAAGCCGAGACCCGCCTCGGTGCGGAAGTCTTTATAAAGATCAATTAGCTCGGCTTGATTTTTTCCGTTCAAGCGTTTGGAAGCGGGGAAGTTTTCCCATTCGGCATAATGCTCATATTCGTTACGAATCTGGGCCATGTCGTTGCCGAGCTGAAGAATGAGAATTCGCAAAAGTTCTGCGAAGCGCTTGGCTTTTGTCTTTGGCGCTAGCGCGGAAAATTTTTGAATCGAGTACATGGGCTTTAGTGAACCTTCTTGCCGTCGAGAACGTCACAGGTCACCGGCTTGTCGCCGATTTCGAGAGCGTTTTCGCCACAGAATACAACTTTGCCGCGTACTTCGAGAGAAATCTTTTCGAAGTCCTTTACTTTGAGAATACGACCGTCGGTTGCCGGAGCGATTCCGTGGAAGGTGGCGCGGTCACCCGGCTTTGCATCTTCTGGCGGAGCGATGAGCACGCAGACGTGCTCTTCGTCGGTGTCGCCGGCAAAGAGCATACCGTTGCTCATGATGCCGCGGAGCGGAGCCGGTTTCAGGTTTGCAAAGAGGACGATCATGCGGTCCTTGAGTTCTTCTGCCTTGTAACTTGCACGAAGGCCCGAGCAAATGGTGCGCGGTTCGCCTTCGCCGGCATCGACCTGAAGAACGTAGAGGGAATCTGCGTCCGGATGGTTCTGCACGTCGATGATTTTGGCTGCGCGAATGTCCATTTCAGCAGGCACCTCTTCTGCGGTGAGAGGCTTGTTCTGCTTCGGCTTCTGTACCGGCTTTGCCTGTTCCTGCTTCTTTTCTTCTTCGATACGCGGGAAGAGAGGCTTGCCTTCGCCGAAGGTTTCGCCGCTCTGGAGAACGCCCCAGGAAAGATCTTCTGCGCTCTGGAACTTGGAACCGAGCATGGCAAGACCTTCTTCTGCCTTGGACGGAATGACCGGCCAGAGGAGGCAAAGAGAAAGACGCACGGCTTCTGCGGAAATGTAAAGAACCGTGGCGAGTTCGTCCTTTTTGGATTCGTCCTTCGCGAGCTTCCATGGAGCCTTGACTTCGAGATAACGGTTGATGCTGCGCACGAGCTGCATAATGGTTTCGATCGACTGCGAAAGTCGAGCCTTTGGAAGGCCTTCCTTGATTTCGGCAATCACCTTACCGGCGAGATCGATGACTTCCTTTTCGGCTTCGCCGATCTGCGCTGCCTTCGGGAGCTTGCCTTCGAAGTTATTGAGCACCAGGCGGTGCACGCGGTTCAGCACGTTGCCGAGGTCGTTGGCGAGGTCGCTGTTGATGCGACGGACAAAGCCTTCGTGCGTGAAGTTTGCATCCTGTCCTACGACCATTTCACGGGCGAGGAAGTAGCGGAACGCGTCGATACCGTATTTTTCCATGTAATCCATCGGATTCACGACGTTGCCTGCGGACTTGCTCATCTTTTCGCCGCCGTTCACGAGCCACCAACCGTGGGCAAGAACGTGTTCCGGAAGCGGAATGTCAAGTGCCATGAGCATTGTCGGCCAATAGACGCAGTGGGTCGTCAAAATGTCCTTGCCGATTAGGTGGTAAGTGGCCGGCCAAATCGGAGTGCCGTCCGCATAAGTCTTGTGGAAGGCGGTCGAAGCGCTTACATAGTTTAACAAGGCGTCGAACCAGACATAGGTCACATAGTCTGTATCGAACGGAAGTGGAATGCCCCAGCTGAGGCGAGCCTTTGGACGGCTAATGCAAAGATCGTTCAGAGGCTGTTTCAAGAAGCCGCGGATTTCGTTCCAGCGGTAATCTGGAACGATCCAATCTTTGTGGCTTTCGAGGAAGTCAATCAGCTTCTGCTGATAGGAACCCATCTTAAAGAAGTAGTTCTTTTCCTTGAGCCATTCCACCGGGCGGTGGCTGATCGGGTCGCACTTGTTTTCGTCAAGTTCGTCTTCGGTAAAGAAACGTTCTTCGCCGACGGAGTACCAGCCTTCGTATTCCTTGGAATAAATTTCGCCCTTGTCCCAGAGCTTCTGGAGGCATTCTTGCACGTAAGCTTTGTGTTCCGGCATGGTCGTGCGGATAAAGAAGTCGTTGCCGATATCCATCTTTTTCCACAGGTCTTCAAAACGGTGGTAGTATTCGTCCACGTGTTCCTGCGGGGTGACGCCACGCTTTTCGGCGGCACGCTGTACTTTTTGACCGTGTTCATCGGTACCGGTCAAGAAGTAGGTCTGATATCCCAGAATCTTGTGAAATCGGGTGAGAATGTCTGCAAGAACGGTTGTATAGGAGTGACCGATATGCGGCGCGTCGTTAACGTAGTAAATCGGGGTAGTAACGTAAAAGTTCTTCATATGCGCAAAGATAACAAAAAAGCGCCTCCGAATGGAGGCGCTTCAATTCGAACTGTCGAAAAAGGATTAGTTGATTCGCCCGATCAAGTTGCCACTGAACTGATAGTCACGGGAAGAACCGTAGCTATGAGCACCGAAGGAAAGGGTGAAGCGCTTGGTGAGCGGCTTTTCGATGTAGAATGCACCGAGAACATCCTTCACATGCTTCTTGTCCGTATCCGCGTATTTGGTTTCTGCGCGGTCGTGAATGTATTCTGCTTCGAGAATGATGCGGTAGTCACCCGGAGTGAAGAGAAGACCGCCGGTAATCGGAGCGACCATGTCGATTGTGCGGGTGCGTTTCTTGCCGAAACGGTCGGTATAGGTTTCTTCTGCATCGAGACCCATCAAAGCGCCTTCGAGGAAGAAGTAAGCGATGTTATCGACAATCGGGGTCTTGCCCTGGAGAGCGATTGTGTGACGGACGTCAACGTCATTGTCATGGATGAGGTCGAAGACATTTGTACGGTAGCCGAGGTCGAGGTTCAGAAATTCAATGCCGCTGAGGTCATGGAAGTTGAACATCAAACGAAGGTCACCCGTGTTGAGGTTCGGAGTCGTGCTGATGAAAGCGACGCTCATCGTCATTGTTTCCGTTGGGGTGAGCGTGAACTGCAAAGCGTTTTCGCTCGAAGCTCCAGACTTGAAGCCGTTGTAGTAGCCATCGACGTAGTTACCGAAGTAGTCACCGTTCTTCTGCGTGAATTCCCAACGACCGAGCTTGATAGAGGCGTATTTGGTGTGCTGTTCAGCCCATGCTTCGTGGATTTCAAAGAGATCGCGGTATTCATAAGAATCCGAAGTATCGCCGTCAGCGGTGTGATGGGCGTGATACTGGTTGTCTATCAAGTCGCCCGGATACATATAGAGCAAGATACGACCGTTGAAGTCATCGGAATGGGTTTCCATGCCGAGGTTGGCGCGGCCCCACCATTCTTCGAAGTTATCGCCGTTGTCGTCGTCTTCGCTTGTCCAGAGAACCTTGCTTGCCTGGATTTCAAAGCTTGCGTCGATATCAAAGACAAATTCGCCAGCCTTGAAAAGCGGTTTTTTCTGGGCTTTTTTCGGAGCTGAAATAGACTTGGGAGAAGCCATGGACATGTCCAGAGCAGGAGCCGCATTGGCTGTATCAGCGGGTGCAGCAACCGGAGCTTCTGCGACCTTGGCTGTATCGGCGGGTACAGCGGCCGGGGCTTCTGCGACCTTGGCTGTATCGGCGGGTGCAGCGGCCGGGGCTTCTGCGACCTTGGCTGTATCGGCGGGTGCAGCGGCCGGGGCTTCTGCGGCCTTGGCTGTATCGGCGGGTGCAGCGGCCGGGGCTTCTGCGACCTTGGCTGTATCGGTGGGTGCAGCGGCCGGGGCTTCTGCGACCTTGGCTGTATCGGCGGGTGCAGCGGCCGGAGCTTCTGCGACCTTGGCTGTATCGGTGGGTGCAGCGGCCTGGGCTACCTTTGCAGAATCGGCAGGCTGTGCGAACAGGGCAGTTGCCATTGCAATTGATGCAAATAGAACTTTGTTCATGATCATCTCCTTATCCAATAGTTTTCATTAAAATTATAACAAAAAAAATAGAGAATTGTTAAATTTTGTTTATGATTCGAATAGAAAATTCCAGAGTCCTTTTTTTGGGCGAATTACCGATTCGGCGCTTGCTCGAATTCCGTTCTGAATTTTATCCGATCATGCTCCGCATATTAGACATAGTGTACGAGCGAAAAATTCAGATGGTCGCTTCGCCGATTACTCTTGCGAACATCTCGTTTAAGGCACACGAAAAGGCGCAGCCGGTTTTGGCTCGGGAATTCAAGGAATTCTTTACCAAGAGTTCTCAGTTCATGCTGCGGGAAATCGATGCGGAAATCGCCGCGGTTTCTGCAGAGTTCCGTTCCAAGTACAAGCTTTCCCTGGAAGATTCTTTGCAACTCGCGACCGCTTACGTCTGTGGGGCGGATCTTGTACTTACGGAAAACGAAGAGTGGAAAGAGATTTCCGACATGAATGTCGTGACACTTTCCGAATTCGCTTAAAATATTCCTTCAAATTTTTTCAAACTTGTTTTGCCGAGCTTCGGATTTAATTAAATTTTATGCGAAAACAAAGTTTTTGGAGTTTTTGCTATGTCCAAGTATTATCCAGTGATCGGTCTTGAAATCCACTGCCAGCTTGCTACCAAAACGAAGATGTTCTGCGGTTGCGAAGTCGAAGTGAATACAAGCCCGAATAAGCATGTTTGCCCTGTTTGCCTTGGTTTCCCGGGTGCAATGCCTGTGCCGAACAAGAAGGCTGTGGAATACGCCATCCGTTTGGGTCTCGCTCTCCATTGCGAAATCGATCTGAACGCCATGTGGACTCGTAAGAACTACTTCTATCCGGACCTTCCGAAGGGGTATCAGATTACTCAGACCGGTGGACTTCCGATTTATGACCACCCGATTTGCCGTAACGGCTGGCTTGAAATTAAGCGTGCCGACGGCGTTGTCCGCCGAATCGGCATTACCCGTATTCACATGGAAGAAGATGCCGGTAAGCTTGTGCACGACATGAGCCCGACAGGCAGCCACTTTGACGCGAACCGTTGCGGTACTCCGCTTTGTGAAATCGTGACGGAACCGGATATTCGCAGTCCGGAAGAAGCCGTCCTCACCTTCAAGAAGATCAAGCAGATTCTCGAATACACGGGTGTTTCTCACGCCAACATGGAAAACGGTAACATCCGTTGCGATGGAAACATTTCTATTCGTCCGAGCGAAGATGCTCCGTATGGAACTCGCGCTGAAATCAAGAACTTGAACAGCTTCACGAACCTCGAAAAGGCTCTCACGGCGGAATATCTCCTTCAAACCGTGACCCTCGATGCCGGCAAGGAAGTTCAGCAGTGCACCAAGCGCTATGACCCGAACGCCGACAAGACGTCCGTCATTCGCTCCAAGGAAGACGCTCCGGACTACAAGTACTTCCCGGAACCGGATATGGTGCGCCTCGTGACCGATCCTGCATTCGTGGAAGAAATCCGTCGTACACTTCCGGAACTCCCGGATGCCCGTTACGCTCGATTCCTCAACGACTTTAAGCTCACCGAATACGATGCTCAGGTTTTGACCGATGACATCAAGGTTAGCAACTGGTTCGACGCAGCTGCAAAGACTTGCAAGAACCCGAAGATCCTTGCTAACTGGGTCATTACGGAACTTCTCCGCGAGGTGAAGGAACTCGAAGGCGGCTTTGACGCGATCAAGGTTGTGCCGGAACAGCTCTCCCGTTTGGTGAATTTGATCGAAGAAGGCACGATCAACGGTAAGATTGCAAAGCAGGTCTTTGCCGACATGTTCGAAACCGGTAAGGATCCGGACACGATTGTAAAGGAAAAGGGTCTTGTGCAGATTACCGATACGGCTGCAATCGAAAAGACGGTGATGGAAGTCGTCGAAAAGAATGCGGCTCAGTTTGCGGAATTCAAGGCGGGTAAGGTCGCTCTTAAGGGCTTCTTCGTCGGTCAGGTGATGAAGTGCTCGGGCGGCAAGGCCAACCCGAAAATCGTGAACCAGATTCTCGACAAGCTTGCACAGGGTTAATCTTTCCTTGAAACGCTTATGCAAAAGCCCTTTCCGAGGGCCCTCGTTCGGAGGGGCTTTTGTGGTTGTGTTCTGGATGCTTCTAGCGTCGAGTTCTTCTTTTGCGGCGATGGATGCTTACGATTCGATGTATGTGAATACGTTGAATATGTCGGATGCGGAAGCGGCTGCCGTTTACGGTGTGGATTCTTCAAAGATTGAAGTCAAACCGACACGCCAGGAATTGCAGGAAGAAAAGGAGCCTGAGTACGTGATGCGCGATTACAATCACAGGGAACAGGTGATTGTCGGGGTGTCAGTGATGCTCTGTGTTGCGCTTGCGATGGTGATGATGAACAATTATAATCCCTCGCGCTGACAAAAACCCACATAAAACTCAAAAACGTCTAAATTGAGCGAACAAAACGGCAATTTTTATAAAATTGCCTCTTTCAATCACTCTTATTCAAACGCAACCCTACTCAATCCACATAGTTGTTGGTTACCCTTCCACAACTTTCCATTCGCCGATGGTACGCTTTTCTGCATCGAACGATACGCCAATCTTGAACAACTTTTTCGGCGAGCCGTCCTTGGCCATCGTGACGGAATATGGAATCAAATACCCCTTTTCATCGATTTGTTTCAGCGCGTCGTCTGCGGTGCCGTTCTTGTCCAACTTGAACTCGAACATATAGACTGCATCGGCGGTCTCGACAACGGCATCGCTTCGGCCCGCGGCACTGCATTCTTCGGTACGCACGACGTATGGCGTACACAGTTTGAATATCAGGAACAGCACCGTCTTGTAGTGGTTTTCGTCCTTGCGTTCCGCATTGTACGGGATGCCGCTCATGAACGCGCGGATGTGCGCCAGTGCCTTTTCAATCTCCTTTTCTTCCAAGGCATCGACAAAGCGCAATAGGAACGAATCGTTATCGACAACATCGTCCATGGCGTAGTAGGGCATCAGCGCCTTCAGGAATCCGAGGCGGACTTCGTCATTTGGAAAACCCAGCAGATAGCGGTTGCCGGCTTTTGTCGACTTGATGGTCAGGTAGCCGCTCTGGTAAAGCATCGGGATGGGGTTCTTGGCAGTCTCCGTCGGGGCGTCGAACATGTCAAGAGTTGCCTCGAACCCGGTATCGAAAGGCGTCGGGTCCACCTTGTACTTGCGCATGAGCCTGGTCAGAATCGTCGGCGTACCGGTCGCAAACCAATAGTTGGCAAGTTCTCCATCACTTAGCGAATTGATTAGGCTGAACGGATTGAAAACGTCCGGTGAGTTTTTACAGAAATGATAGCCGTCGTACTGACGCTTGAGCGCCTCGCATGCCCCGTCATAAGTCAAGCCGTTCTTGTCGGCGAGGGCCTGGATCTCGGGCTGCATCTGTGTCAGCACTTCTTCTTTCGTAATTCCGCAGATGGCCGCGTAGTCATCGTTCATCGTGATGACCTTCAAATTGTTGAGTTCGCTGAAAATCGAGAGCTGGCTGAACTTGCTGATGCCCGTGAGGAACACGAAGCGGAGGATGCCGCCCAAGGCCTTCAATGGACTGTACAAGTCTCGCATACGGGTTCGAATTTTTTTCAGAAGTTCCGTATCGCCCATGGCTTCCAGAACAGGCGCATCGTATTCATCGACAAGCACCACCACCGGTTCGCCAGTCTGTTCGTTCGCCGCATAAATTAAATTAGTAAGGCGAGCACCCCAGGCACGATTGTTGCGGTCGTGCTTTATTCCATATTTTTTTTCGACTACGCCCAGAATGCTATCCATGTTGGCGGCAAAGATTTCGTCATCCAAATCTTTGATTCGACTCATGTCAAGCCGGATGACCGGGTACTTTTTCCACTCGGTCTCCAGCTTTTCCATCGCGAGGCCCGTAAACAGGTCCTTGCGACCTTCAAAATAGCATTGCAGCGTGCTGACCAGCAGCGATTTTCCGAAGCGGCGCGGACGGGACAGAAAGTAATACAGGTCCGTATGGGTCAATTTATAGACAAGGTCAGTCTTGTCTACATAATACATGCCGTCTTCGCGAATTCGCGCGAAATCCTGCACGCCGATGGGGAATCTCTTTAACGCCATGGCAACAATATACATTTTTTCGGCAGGGCAGGCATTACTCCCCGATGGGGGTGCCGTAGGCAGGCTGGGAATGTGCTATATTTCGGGGATAGCGAGGTGCCTAAACCCACAGAAAAATTTTGAAATACAACAGTCCGCACCACTGAGCGCTGCGGATATTCAAGCCCTGCTCTCTATAGACCCGGACAACATGGGCGGCAAGGGCGAAACGAAAGTTTAATAATAGGAGTATGAAATGAAAACGATTAAGAAAATTGGCTTTGTGAGTGCGGTTGCATTTGCGATGCTTGCGTTCTCGGCTTGCGATGACTCTTCGTCGGTTAGTTCCGACGAAACCGGTACTTCCAGTTCATCGGTAGAAACTTCTGATTTGGATGAGTCGTCATCTTCTGTTGACAAGAAGTCGTCGGGAAATGAATCTACGGAAAAAGACAAGTCTTCCAGTAGTGTCAAGGGTTCCGAGCCCGCCGAAGTGTCCAGCAGTTCCGCAAAAGAAACAAAGAATTCATCTGATTCCAAGAGCTCCAGTTCCGTGAAGTCAGATGATTCTTCTAGCAGCAAGAAGGATACGTCCAGTTCGTCGGTGAGTTCGTCTTCAAGCAATAAGCAAAGTAGTAGTTCCGTAAAGTCTTCCAGTTCTTCCGTGAAACAATCTAGTTCTAGTTCAAATGTTACTCAATCGTCAAGCAGCATTGTAAAAGGGGAGTACTTTAATCCAAGTCTCTCATATAGTGAGTTTGAAGATGATAGAGACCATCGTGTTTACAAGTATTTGACTATTACAGGGAAAAATCAAAGCGGCGAAACTGCTTCGGTTACCGTTATGGCAGAAAACTTGAATGTCGGTGAAATGATTGAAGGAACGTTGAACCAGTCTAACGAATCTAAAATTGAAAAATACTGCTATAACAATGATACTGCGATTTGCTTGACTTATGGAGGGCTATATCAGTGGGCAGAGATGATGCAATTGCCGAGCCGTTGTAATACAGAAAGTTGTGCAGGCTCGATTCACGAAAACCATCAGGGAATTTGCCCGAAGGATTGGAGACTTTTAACATATGATGATATGTATATAATTGTTCATGCGGACAAAAATAAGAATGGGGTTTCTGATATAAGAGCAACATTCTTTGGTGGTTTGAATTATAGTGGCTATACATTGATTGGTGCGGGGTATCTTTGGAATTACAATTTTAAAAATTTAGATGAATCAACATATTGGTTCTATCCAGAAGAAGGATCTTTGGATAAACCATCTGCTTTGACAGGCTCCCAAAGTAGAAGCACGACGAGTGGCTTTGGAGGACATACACAGAGTGCGTATAAGACACATGGATTTTCAGTCAGGTGTGTAAAAGTAGACTAACGGTTCTGTTAAAAAGGGTGATATATGGCCAAGAAAAAATACGATCGCGGAATGAACAATTTCAAAATTGAGCAGCTCGAACCCCGCCAGATGTTTAGTGCCGATGTTGGTCTAAATGATATTGAACAACAGCTGGAAAACATCCCTGACATTGTTGAAAATACTTTGGAAAGTATTGATAACCTGCAAATGTCAAACCTTGGTCTAGATGCCACCCTTAACTCTGCGTCGGCTATTTTGCCGGATATCGCGACAGATATACAATCGCTGATTTCTTCGACTTTTGCAAATTATAAGAATTCTTTACCTCCAAATACGGAATCCATTTCACTAGATACCCTTGCCGCTGAATTAAATAGTCGTCCCTTAAAAAGTCAATTCACGAGTGCAGGACAAGAGCGTTCGCATTTTTTGTTCATTCCGTTCCACAGAAGGCAAAAACCGTACAGCCATTCCAACAGGACAAAAAAACGCCTCATGGCCCTCTTGAAGTTGAACGCCGCTGCTGCAAGCTTTGCATTGAGCATGTCGCCAAAGATTCCCTTGTAGAAGTTGCGACCCATGCGGTGGTCGCTCTTCAAGTGACCATTGATTGGTTCGATGCCAGCCCTCTTGCAAAAAAGCTTGTGAGCCTTTTCCTTCTGGTAGTAAGTCGCGTTTTTCTTCGGAACGTCCGGTATCACGATCTTTGTCGTTCCGGATTCCTTTTGTCCGCGGTAGCCTCGGTCGCATGCGGCCCGGCTCGGCCTGAATCCAAGCATTTGTTCAACATGGTCAAGCGTATCGTCTATCGTATGTCCGTCATACTCGTCCCGGAACGAGACCGCGCCGACAATGATGCCGCTGTAGCTCCGGGCGATTGACACCTTGTTGCCGAACTCGTATTTCTTGTGTTCCTTGCCCTTGCCGATGCATTTTACTTCGGGTTCGTGAAGCGAATAGACCTTGTCCTTGTCGCACCTCTTCTGCTCCAAAACTTTTTTGAAAAGCTCGATTTTTTCTTTGTACGTGTTCAACAAGTTCTTGCTGGCGAGATTTCGCTCTAATTCACGGACGAGCCGTCCCGCGATTGTCTTCTGCCTGCGATCCGCCTTGTGAGCCTTCTTGGCGTTTTTCGGGTGATTGCGGAAACGCTGGTCACGATGGACCTTCTTCAAGGTTCTCTTGTAGGACTGTCTCTGCGGAAGGCCGTGTTCTTCCACGATCCTCTGTACCTGTTCTATTATCTTGTTCGCAAGTTTGGCGTCTGTAGGGAACGTGATGTTCTTTTCCTGCACGGTCGTGTCGAGAAAGACCGTGCCGCTTCCTGTCGGTCCCTTTTTGTCATGGTCGGCATTGACACGGATACTTTCCTTGAGGATCATGTCCATGCCCGCTTCGCCAATCATGTGCCGGAAGTGGACAAGTTCGCTCGGGTCGCAGGGCTGCTCCGTCGAGAAGAACCGTTCTCCGCAAAAATACTGGTAATAGGCGTTTTCCTGAAACTGCTCCACGACGGACTCGTCCGATACGTTGCGGATGTGCTTCAGGATGATGAGCCCGGTCATGAGACGGATCGGCTTGTTTGGCGCACCCATCTTTTCGTCGAACAATTTGGAAAACTCGGTCTCGAACTTGTTCCAGTCAATCTTGTTCGCAAGAACGTAAAGGGGATGCTTGTGGTTCAACTGTTCCTCAAGGGAGCAGAAAAGGCTTGTCTGGGCGTGGGATTTTGGCGGTCTGTACATGGGAAAAATTGCAAGGTTTTCAGTCATACTTTAGAAAACCTTGCAATATTTTCACAGGGTAGAAATCAATTTTTCCTAATAGTTATGCAGGCTGGGCGGGATTTTAAGGGACGACTAAATAATAGAATCACGACTGATTTGCCACAGAGTTTTGTTAATCCTTCGTTCAGTGTGCAAAATGAAGATACACTTAAATTGAATCTAGGTTATCAATCTAACGCTGATGTCGGAAACTTGAATATAGATGCCGTGGCCCTACAGACGAACAATGAGACCATTTCAGCCTCGGTGTTGGCGAATGTGTCGGTAGAGATTGATTTTGACAAGGATGATGATGAAATCCCTGCTGAAAACAGAGACTCCTATAACAACTTATTTAAGTGCGTGCAAAATTCTTTTGGAAAGCGAATACTCTACAACTGTTGTTGAAAAGGTGAAACGTGAACTTGCCACGACGAAAAAGGATGGTTGGTCTAATGCATTGAATGGCAATACCGAACTTCTGGATATTGTACGAAGGTCTCGAAAATCCGCATGGGAGCCATATTTACATTGGGCTCAAACATCTTTGTGGTATCAAAATAAGTATTGCTAGAAGCCGCAGAACTGGACGATTTTGCGGAAACTAGTTTGTGCGCATTTTGCGATCGTCTTCCCACGTTTGCATTTTCTGAATGAGAAGTTGCTTGAGTGACTCCATTCCTATATTTTCTTTAGCGCTGATTTGGAGTGCTTCGGGATAATGATTTAAAAGTTCCTGTCTGCGTTCGGGGCTAGCGCTTTCAGCTTTGTTGAACGCGATGATACGCGGAATTTTTGGATCGATCAAATCTTCCAAGATTTTGTGTGTAATTTCTAGGTGCTCCTGGTAATCGTTCGCGGTGGCATCGACGACGTTTAAAATGCAGTTTGCCTTGCTTGCTGCGCCAAGCGTACTTTTGAATGTATCGATTAGATGGTGGGGAAGTTTGCGGATAAAGCCGACCGTATCGGAAAGCAGAATGAACTTGCCGTCTCCCACGTAGAGTTTGCGCATAGTGCTGTCGAGAGTGGCAAAGAGCTGGTCTTTTACATAGACGTTGCTAGACGTTAAACGGTTCGTGAGCGTACTTTTGCCTGCATTTGTGTAACCGACGATGCCGACTTGGAAAGTGTCTTCACGGCGTACGGCTTGACGTTCGCGAGCGTCCTCGATTTTGACGAGTTTCTTTTTGAGTTCCTGAATCTTTTTGTGGATAATGCGACGGTCCGTTTCGAGCTGCGTTTCGCCTGGACCGTTCATGCCGATGCCGCGTCCGCCTGCTTGGCGGGAAAGGTGCGTCCAGGCGTGGGTAAGCCTTGGAACCAAATATTGGAGCTGTGCCACTTCGACCATCAGGCGGCTTTCGGCGGTTACTGCATGCTTTGCGAAAATATCAAGAATAATGCCTGTGCGGTCTAAAACCTTGATTCCGGGCAAGCGCTGTTCCAAATTGCGAACCTGAGAACCGGAAAGGTCGTCGTCAAAAATCACAAGGCTCGCTTCGTCTTCTTCGAGGGCTGTTTTGATTTCGGAAACCTTTCCTTCGCCGATGAGCGTCGCCGGATTGAATGCTTGCACGCGTTGCATAAAAGTGCGGGTGACGATTGCGCCTGCGGTTTCGGCAAGACGTTGAAGTTCGGCGAGATGTTCTTCCGCTATCACCTTTCGGATGCGCGGAGTGATAATGCCCACGAGGATCGCTTTCTCAATAGGATGTTGCATACGCTGAATAATATAAAGAAAAAACGGCTCTTCATCAACATGTGTGGGTGGCTTCGCCACCCTTTTTTTGTTGACTTTCGCCTAAATCAAACAAAAAAAATGGGCTATTTTCTAAAATTTAATCGCCAAAAAAAACAGAAGAAAAAGCCCATGTCAAAATTATACAAATCCATCTTCAATGTCAACGGCTGTTCAGTCGTCAAGCAGGAGCAAACCGACACCACGGTCACCATCACGGTAAGACTCACCAAGGGCAACGCCAGCAGGTGCGGCTGTTGTGGGCGAAAAGGGAAGCTCTACGACAACGGCCGGGAACAGAGGGTATGGCGGACGCTCGATCTCGGCACGAAGATGGGCTTCATCAGGATGGACACCTACAGGGTGAAGTGCAGGAAGTGCGGCGTAAAAACGGTGAAGGTGCCGTGGGCAAGCCACAGGTCAGGCTTCACCGACGCCTTCGAGCAGCAGGTCGCATGGGCCGTATGCAGCATGTCGAAAAAGGCTGTCGCAAAGCAGCTACGCATCGCCTGGAATACCGTGGGAGAAATCGCCGACCGCGTATGGGAACGCCTGGACACAAGGCCTATCAAGGCAGGCTGCATCTTCAGGCGCATAGGCATCGACGAGACCAGCTACAAGAAAGGGCACAAGTACATAACGGTGGTAGTGGATCACGACAGGCGCTGCGTGATCTGGGTCCACGAGGGCTACGGGAAGGAGGTGCTGGACCTCTTCATGAGGGAACTCAGCGAAGAGCAGCGCAAGGGCGTGGAGCTTGTGACTTGTGACGGAGCCAAGTGGATAAGGTCAAGCATCGAGGAGTTCCTGCCCAATGCCGAACGGTGCGTGGACAGCTTCCATGTCGTACAGTGGGCGACAGAAGCCCTGGACAAGGTCCGTGTGGAAGCCTGGAAGGAGGCCCGCAAGGAAAACCGCAATCAGAAACGGGGCCGAGGCAGGCCCACGAAGGATAGCGTCCCGAAGGACCGCACCGCGGAGGGGATAAAGAACTCCAGGTACGCTCTGGGCAAGGCTCCAGAGAACCTTAACGAAAGCCAGCAGAGAAAAATAGAACTCATAGCAAGCCGCTATCCGCGTCTCTACAGGGCATACCAGCTCAAGGAGGAACTGCGCATCATCCTGAAGATGGGCTATGACGATGCCAGGGAAAATCTGGACAGGTGGCTGTGGCGTGCAAGCCACTCACGCATCGGCTCAGTCAAGGATCTGTACGCAAAGATCAAGCGTAACTACGACGGAATCCTCAACACAATCAGGCTGGGCGTGTCAAACGCAAGGATCGAGGCGACGAACAACAAGATAAAGCTACTGATACGGACTGCCTATGGCTTCAGGAACATGAACAACATGCTGTCGCTGATAATGTTGAGCTGTTCCTATGTCGATGTAAAGATAGCCTACGAATGGGAATCGGAATCGAGAGAATCATCTAGCAAGGCAGCCTAAATGCTACCACACATGTTGATGATGCCTCGAAAAAACACGCAACCCAATGTTGCGTGTTTCGAGATTGAACAGAAATGTGCGAGTTGGACTCAGAACTTATTTGTGAATGTTGATGGGCTTTGCTTCGAGGAAGGATCCACAAGAAACCTTGACGATGTAAGTGGTGCTCGGAAGTCCCATCTTATTCAAGTCAAAATTGTACTGATGGTCACCAGCCTTCTTGTATCCAACGATTTCGCTTGCGACCAGTGCACCGTAGGCGGTGAAGAGACTGACCTTGACATTGTCGTTTCGGTCGAGAGTGTAATTCACATGGAGAATTCCCTTGTTATGCGAAAGTTCCAGGTGACTTGCGACACCGTTCAAGCCGTACATTAATGCGGTTGTCATTTCTCCTTCGCCGCTTGAACTTTCGTTGGTCACGGTAATTGTGATTGTGTAAGTGACGAGTTTGTTGTTGTAGCTAAAGCCTTGCGTGAGGGTGTATGAGTTTCCGTTCGAAACGCGGTTCGGGTAATGTCCGATTCTTGCGACTTTAGAAGTCATATCGAATTCCGAATAGATTGTCGCATTTTCGTTTGCGTATTCGACGACTTCACCGTTTGCATTGAACCAATGGCCCGGCGCATTTGCGGTCGAACTTGTATTCAAAGTTCCGTTCGGTTCAAGTGCAAAATAGGTGGCTAATGTGGCGACTTCCGATGCGGAAATGCCAAGTGCCGAGGCGACTTCGGAAAGCTTCAGGTCAAAGGTGACGGCCGCGTAATTATCGTCGATCGGGAGCTTTAGATTGACGTTGTAATTCAAAGCGATTGTTGCTGCGGTAGAGGCTTCGCTTGAACTGGATACTTTGGAGCTCGAACTGTAATTTTCAGAAGAGCTCGAACTGATGGATGTAGAAGAACTCGAATAGGACGGTCCCGAAGAGCTCGAAGACAGGTTTGTCCAGTCGTAATCCAGCTCGAAGTTGCGATAGTAAGCGGTGTTTGCGTTTCCGGCTCCGCTGATGCCTGTTTCAGGCTTTAAGCGATAGTCGTAATGGTAGGTGCGAATATTTTCGTTTCCTGTGTAAGCGTATTCTGTGTTCACGATAATGGCGAAGACCATTTGAGAACCATTCGTTGTCGACGGTATTTTGTCGAGATTCAAAATGGCGGTTCCTTCGCCGGTAATCGGTTCGCTGTAAACCGGCGTGCCGTCCGTGGCGCGGTAGGCGAGAAGAAAGTTCATATTCGTGTTGTTCGAATGGCTGCCGGTCGGATAGAAGGTAACGCTGACTTGCGAGGCTCCGCTAGAAACTTTCAGCGGCACCACATTGGCTCCGGACCAACCCGGAGTCGTTTCGGATGTAGGGATTAGATATCCGCTCGAATCGGTCGTCGATTGGTACGGCGTCATCGTCCACGTGTAACTGTAATTTTTGTTATCCCAATAATCTTGTTCCCAGTAGCTAGTCTGACCAAACTGTTGATTCAAAAGATCGCGAATGGATTCGGACCATTCTTTCATATCGAGCATCGCAAGCTTGGCACGGAATTCCGTAATCAAACGGCGAACCCCTGCATCTCCAAGACCAATGTCTAAACCATAGGATTCAAGCAGGTAAGGCGTTTTGCCGTAAGCGTGACCGTATATCCAACGCACGGAACCTGTACCGAGCCAAGTTCCCATGAAGGTCGGGAAAATATTGCTGTACTGCGCACCTCCCAAGAGATACCTCTGGTTTTTACCGGTAACGCCCTGCGCTCCTGGGCCACCAAACGTGCCATCGATCAGCCAACCGGAATAGCATTCGATCGGCATAAACGGGGCGATTACCGTGGCGGCATTCAAAAAGCCCATTCCGCTGTAAACTTGATTGCGACGACTAAACATGTCCTGCTGAATCCAGGTGTTTCCCGCTTCCTGGAACCAGTGAGCCTCTTTTGCGCCAGGATAACCGTTTGTCATTGAATGGATGCCTTCGTGAACCATCGCGTCCATTTGGGCAACGCGGTCGCTATAAGGGCAGCTGGTATTAAAGCTGTAAAGCGGATAAAAAGAAGCGGCAACAGCGGTGTAGCCCGCTACCCAGGTTTGCCATCCTCCAGTGGTGTCCGAGACTGCGCCACCAGCGCATGTGCCCGAACCGTAATAGTAAATGGCACTGTATTTGCCCTCTTGAGCCTGGGCGTCGGGAGCCCAGCCTAATGAATCATAAAGGTAGCCGAAATCGGTGTCGTATTTTTTGAGAATGCTGTCGATGGTGACGTCGGTAATACGGCTGTCTCGATTCGCGCCCCAGTAAAAAGCCCACCATTTCCCCGCTTTTTTGCCGGTAACGCCATTGCAATCTGTGTTGAATTCCGTCGGCGGATTGATGATGCCGATATTTGCCTTGGTATCGTAATCCAAATCGGAACGATAACTTGGCCAAGTGTAGGAATCCCCGTTAGCCGCGAAGCTCAAAGAAAGCGTTCCGGCGAGAAGAGTGGAAAGAATTTTTTTTTGTTTCATGACCCAACGACCCATTTTTGCTGGAGGAAAATTCCTCCGTTTATTTGTGTGCTGTGTAAAAATAAGTCGTATTTTTAAAATGTGAAGTGCTTAAATGCTAATGTTTTCAAAGAATCCGTGTTAGAAATGTGTAAAAATTTTACGGATTGAAGATAGGGGAATCTTTTGCCCGGCAATCGTCAAAATTTTTGTATGGGCGTCGAATTTTTGAAGGGTTCCTTTCGCGGAAGGGTATGTGCCCATCCCTTTTTCAAGGTTTGGATTTTGCACAAAATAGGTCACATAAACGGAAGGATGTTCTCCGTTTTCGAGCCTTTCCAAAAGTGCGTTTAAGGCTTCGTCGAGTTCTGCCCGAGAGTCTTCGAGCAATTCGTCTTTTTGCACATTTAGATTTTCAAAGCGTTTGTTCGCAATTTCGTCCTCGTATCCGCGGAGCGCGGCGAACGGGCTAAAGATTTTCGCTCGGTCGGTCAGGTTCATGCGCGGATGCCTTTCCCATACCTTCTGGAGGACTTCCGGATATGGTAGATATGCCATTTCTGCATAGGGATTATGCACGGTGGCCTCCGATTTGGGAATTCCTTTCTTTGGCCGTTGCGCCTTCTTCTAGATCCATGCCTTTGAGAATCGCGTTTTTGCCAAAACGTTTTTTAATCAAGAGTTCCGCTTGCAAACGCTTTTTTTCTTTTTCTTCTGCATGGGCGTCGGTGAACAGATCGAATTCTTCGTATTTGGCGTCGAGAATGTTATTGGCTGCCAGGTTCAATCTTTTGACAGTCAAATTCGGCGGAACGAGGCGGTCAAATAGTTCAAGGACCGCTTGCGCAATTTGGGACTGCGAAGACGTGTAATGCCCCATGTTCGCTGTTCCGTGGGCGGGCTTTGGAATTTCTCTTCCGTAGCGGTCGATGACAAGGGGTCCTCGGTACATTCCCTTGGAAACGTTTTCTCGGTCATAGCCCACGTCCAAGGTCAAAGCGTTTGTTACGAGATGCTTGTCGATCAGATCGAGCGTAATGGAATCGACCATTTCTCGGACGACAATACGCGCCTTTTCCCAGCTGTAAGCAGAGGATAGAACCTGCCCTGCACCGAGGCTGTTCGATTTGGGCTTGAACTTTTTGATGTCGGCGATGGTGCAAGGCTCATAGCCCCAGGCATGGTCGATCAAGATTTCCGCATTCACGCCAAAGGTCTTGTACAGCTGCTCGGGAAAGTGAAGACTTGCCCGTGCGACATCTCCCATGGTATAAAGTCCCATGGATTCAAGCCTTTGCGAAAGACCTGCACCGACCTGCCAAAAACTGGTCAAAGGTTTGTGTGTCCAGAGCTTTTCACGAAAGATCTGCTCGTCGATTTCGGCAATGCGGACTCCGTCCTTGTCGGCAGGGATGTGCTTTGCCAAAATGTCCATCGCCGCCTTGCAGAGGAATAGGTTCGGTCCTATGCCCGCGGTCGCTGTGATGCCTGTGGTTTTGAGAACATCCTGGATCATGGAGCGGGCGAGGTCGTGGGCGGATTTTTTGTACAGCGAAAGGTACCGGGAAACATCAAAAAAGCATTCGTCGATCGAATAGACGTGGATGTCGTCGGGGCTGATGTACTTGAGATAGACGTTGTAGATTTGGGCGGAAATATCCATGTACTTCGCCATCTGCGGGGTAGCCGTAATGAAATCGATTTTTTTACCGGTCTTTCGGCGGTAATCTTCGAGCTTTTGGAGGACTTCGAAGAGGCGTGGTCTACCGGGAATGCCGAGCGCTTTGAGGCTCGGGGACACGGCGAGGCAGATCGTTTTTTCGGTACGGCTGGCGTCGGCGACGACGAGGTTTGTAGTCAAAGGGTCTAGACCGCGGAAAGCGCATTCTGCAGAAGCGTAAAATGACTTGAGGTCGATTGCGATATAGGTCCGCTTTTCCACTTTCTCAATTTAAAATTTGCCGAAGGAAATGCAAATCCTAGGTGATATGGAATACGACCCTTCCGATTACCGATCGCGGTTGGATCGATTGCGTTTACGGTGCGTTGATTGCATGGTTGTATGAGAAAAAAACGCAGTAACATCTTTCCATTCGCCAGGCTTTAGGCCATCGAGCCCGAGCTTGTCTATTTGGATGCGGACAAGGCGGAGCGTGGGGAAACCCACCGCCGCTGTCATGTGGCGGACCTGGCGGTTTTTGCCTTCGATCAGTGTCAGTTTGACCCAGGAAGTGGGGATGTTTGCCCGGTAACGGATGGGTGGATTGCGGTTCCAGAGATATTGAGGTTCCGGGACGATTTCCGCTTTGCATTTTCTTGTATGATAGCCTTGGATGACAATGCCATTCATTAATTTCTGAATGGCTTCTTCGGTGATTTGACCTTCGACCTGCGCAAGATAGGTGCGCGGATGCGCCTTTTTGGGGTCGAGAAGGGTTTTAATCAGCTGACCATGATCGGTAAGCAGTAAAGCGCCTTCGCTGTCGTGGTCCAAACGGCCTGCCGCATAAACGCCTTTCGGAAAATGGAATTCATTCAATGCCCGGTGATTCCCTTCGGGGGAAAATTGGCTTAAAACGCCGTAGGGTTTGTTGAAAAGAAGGACCGTCATCGGTTATTTAGAAATTTTAGCGTCTGCTTTAGACTGAAAACGGTCGTTTTGCACGATATAGCGTTCGTGCGTGCCGCCACCGATATGGCCTTTTTCGTCATAGGCGTCGACTTCAAAAACGAGTTTTCTTTCGTCCGTCCCCACGAGTTTTGCGATGCATTCGACCTTCATGCCGATGGGCGTCGGGGCTTCGTGGGTCACGTTCATCAGGGTTCCGACAGTCCCGAATCCTTCTTCAAGGTAAGGTTGTACGGTGGTCCAGGCTGCTTTTTCGAGCATCGCGATCATCGCAGGGGTAGCGAGAACTTCTAACGTACCGCTGCCGATTTCCTTTGCGGTATGTTCGTCGTCGACAATGAATTCGATGCTACCTGTGAGACCCTCTTGTAATCGAGACATTTTCGTCAAAATCCTTGGCTGTGATAATTCCTTATAAACCTAATATAGTTATTTCCTTTTTCTAGCAGAAGGCGAGGCGAAATATCTCGCCTGCGAGCAGGATTCGAAATTTTCGGAAGACCATTTTGTCGTGTGCTGGGATGCGCAGAATCTGGTCGGCGCTTTTCTGCGGTGGATTCTTTTGTGGGCATTCCGCTTCTGTATGTGGTTGTAAAGGCCATTGTGGATGAGAATTTGGGAATTCCGGATGATGGAAAATTTATCTTTGTGAAATTGCCGAAGGGCAGACTTTACGATGGTGTGATGCATAATGGTTGCGGTATACGACAGTGGCCGCTGCGATACTTGGAACCTATGCCATTGTTTCGGAAGTTGTCGGCAGAGAACCCTAAACCAGGAGATTCCCTGTGGAATTATTGGCTGTTTTGATCGCCGCTATTTTGATGATTCTCGTGTGCGCATTCCTCTATGTTTCGTTTCGAGCGAAAAAGGATGCGGCGAGCGTCGAAAAAGAAATTCGACTGCAATCGGACAATGAACATTTGACGGCAGAGATTTTAGCATTAAAAGAAAAGAATCATTCCCTGGAAATCGAAAATTCCGGGCTTGTGCAAAAACTCGCCAAGGCAGAAGCGGACTTGAACGCATCTGAAGTGACATCCCAAAAGATGATTGAGGAACAGCAAAAACGCTTTGATGAAATTTCGCAGAAACTCACCGAGCAGATGAAGAACGCGACGGGAGAAATGCTTAAACAGCGTCAGCAGGAATTTTCCAAATCGAGCGAAATGAACCTGGGACAGATTGTGAAACCGCTCCAGGAATCCATCGAAAACATGAAAAAGTCAATGGAGGAAGCCAAGGTTTCCCAGGCAGGACTTGGCGCTTCTCTTAAAGAGCAATTAAAACATGCGATGGACATGAGCTCTTCTGCAAAGGAAAGCGCCGATGAGCTCGCCCGTGTATTCAAGCATCAGAGCAAGCTGCAGGGCGATTGGGGAGAAACGGTTCTCGCGGAACTTTTGGAAAGTCAGGGTTTGGAAGAAGGCATCCATTTTGAAACACAGGGCGTTCTTCGCGATGAAAACGGGAACCGTGTAGTTACGGAAAATGGGAAAACCTTGCGCCCGGACGTGATGCTCCATTTGGATAAGAATCGCGTTGTCGTCATCGATTCCAAGGTTTCCTTGACCGCTTTTATGGAATATGTGAATGCCGAAGACGAAGTCCGTCGAGAAGCCGCTCTTCAGGCGCATCTGGACAGCATTTTACAGCATGTGAAGGAACTTTCCGAAAAAGATTATTCCTCTTATGTGCGACCGCCTCTTGTGAATGTGGATTATGTAATCATGTTCATTCCGCATACGCCCGCATTTTTGACCGCTTGGCAGAAACGTCCAACCCTTTGGCGCGAAGCGATGGACAAGCACGTTTGCATTGCGAGCGAGCAGACTCTTTACGCTGCGTTGCAGATCATTCGAATGACCTGGCGGCAGATTACGCAGGCGGAAAACCATGAAAAGGTTTATGCGCTTGCAAACGAAATGCTCGATCGCGTGGGACAGTTCATGAAGAAGTACTCCGCGGTTGGAACGGCCTTGGCGAGTGCGCAAAAGGCTTATGAAGAAGGCGAAAAGAAACTTTCGGATTCGGGTCAGAGCATTCCGCAGACCTGTGCAAAGCTCTTAAAGCTCGGAGCAAAGCAGAGCCTTAAGAATCCGATTCCGCAGATTGAAAATGGATGTTGATGGGCGCTGTCCTGTAAAGTCTTACTTGAGCTTTTGCAGCTTGGAAAGGTTCTTGTTGCTGCCGATCAGAATCAAGATGTCGCCTTCTTCCAGGGTAAAGCTCGGGGTGAGTTCTACGCAAAGGCTTTCGTTTCTGCGGATCGCGATGATGTTTAGACCGTATTGAGAACGAACGTTCAATTCCAAAATCGTTTTCCCGGTCCAAGATGGCGGGACCTCGATTTCCATGATGCTGTGGCCTTCGGAAAGCTGTGTAAAATCGACGACGTTATCCGCGGTCAGTTTTTTCGAAAGCTTCATCGCTGCCACATGTTCTGGGACAATGCACATGGACGCGCCCAAGGTTTCGAGAACTTCCTTGTCGGTTTCGTCACGGACTTTGCAGATGATCTTCTGCACTTGAAGCGCCTTCAGGTTCATGGTGATGATCACCGAAGTGGCAAGGTCGTTCGACGTACAAACAATCACGCAGTCGTATTTTTGAATGCCGAGCTGAGAAAGGGCTTCGCGATTCTTAGCATCGACTGTCACCGCTTTGGAAACGCGGTCGGCGATTTTTTCGATGATGTTCTCGTCGTTGTCGATGACGAGAACGTTGTGGCCTTCGTTGAACAGGTCCATGGCAAGTTGCGATCCAAAAAGTCCAAGTCCGATGATGGCAAATGATTTCATAAAAACTTCTTAACCGATAATGAGTTTTGCGGACGGATATTTAATGGACAAGTCCTCTCTTGCCTTGAAAAATCCGAGGGTTAAAGTCAAAAGTCCGACACGGCCTGTGTACATCAGAAGGATGACGATGAGGCTTGAAACGGGAGAAAGCGAAGCAGTGACGCCGAGTGAAAGACCCACGGTCGAAATCGCGGAAATGCTTTCAAAAAAGGCGTGAGCAAAAGGAATATCGGAAGAAAAGGCAATCAAAAATCCACCGGTGATGCTCAGCAGAACAAAGCCTCCGGAAATAGCGAACGCATATTGCAGCTGTTCATGACTCACGGTTCTGTGGAATATCGTCACATTCTTCTTTCCCTGCAAATTAGAAAGGATGGTCATGAAAATAATCAAGAAGGTCGCCGTCTTGATTCCGCCCGCCGTTGAACCGGCAGAGCCTCCGACAATCATCAGCAGGGAAGTCAGGGCGATCGAAGAATCCGAAAGGGAACTTTGATCGATGGAAGCAAAACCCGCTGTACGCGGCGTGACCGCCTGGAAAATGGAATTCACAATCTGGTGTCCAAGATTCATGTTACCGATGGTTTCGGGATTGTGAAACTCCATGAAGAAGAAGGAGCCTGCACCAAACAAAATCAAGAATGCACTGACGGAAATCACGATCTGGGTATAGACGGACCATTTACGAGGATGCCCCGAACTTGCGATGTCGTCCCACACAAGAAAGCCGATTCCGCCAATCACGATTAATGCGGAAAGTGTCAGAAGCACGATGGAATGATTTTGAAAACAGATCATCCCTGCCCCCGGTGAAATAGCTCCCATCAAATCGAAACCCGCATTGCAAAAGGCGGAAATCGCATGGAAAATTCCAAACCATGCCGCTTTTAAAAATCCCATCGAAGGCAGAAAACAGAAAAATAAAATCAATGCGCCCACCGATTCAAAACAAAGAGATCCGATGAGAAGACGCATTTGAATGCGCTTTAAGTTTTGAAAGTTATCGGTTCTAAGGGATTCCGCGCTCAAGGAAAGGCTTTGGATACCTTCCCGGCGATTGAACAGGTGAAAGAAAACGGTGATGATGGACATGAATCCAAGACCGCCAATTTGCAACAACAACAGCAGCACGATTTGCCCAAACAGCGTAAAGTGCGTCCAAATATCGACCTTGGAAAGTCCCGTGACGCAGACAGCCGATGTCGACGTAAAAAGGGCGGTCAAAAATCCGCAACTGTTTCCCGTTTGAGATGCGAATGGAAGCGCTAGGAGAATTGCACCAAAAAGGATTACCAAAATAAAGACGGCAATGGTCTTTTGGTAAAGATTCAAAATAATTCGATGTTGTTTAATCACCATTATCAAAAGTATAGCTTTTTTGAAGGAATGTGTAAATTGAACGCTTTAGGGGTGAAAAGGGAGAAATTTTGAACATTTTTGATGAATTTGAAAATGCGGACGACATTTTTGAATGGATAAAATGCTACGTGAGAGTTTAAAAAGTTGAACTTGAAAATGCTCGAAGTTAGCTTTTTTTTGAGGTGACTTCATGAAAGCATTGATCGGTGTAATGCCCCTGTGGGATGACGAAAAGGAAAGCATCTGGATGTTCCCCGGCTACTTGGAAGGGATTCAAAAAGCGGGCGGAATTCCGATTGTTTTACCGCTCTCTTCCGATGAAGGCGACTTGGAGCATTTGGTAAAAATGTGTGATGAATTTCTGTTCACCGGTGGTCATGATGTTTCTCCGGAGCTATACCAGGAAAAGCTTTTGAACAAATCCGTCGTCTGCTGCAGTCGAAGGGATGCGATGGAAAAGATCGTGCTGCAAAAGGTTTTGGAACTCGACAAGCCTTTGCTCGGCATTTGTCGCGGTATCCAGTTTTTGAATGCCGCTCTCGGGGGAACCTTGTATCAGGACCTGCCGACGGAAAGACCTTCGGTGATGGAACATCACCAACAGGCTCCTTATGACGTTCCTGTGCACCGGGTAAAAATTCTCAAGGATTCGCCTTTGTTCCAATGCTTGGGCGTGGAAGAGCTCTTGGTGAACAGTTATCATCATCAAGCGGTCAGAAGGATGTCGCCTATGTTAAAACCAATGGCCGTTTCGGAAGACGGCTTGGTGGAAGCTCTTTATATGCCTGGACATCGCTTTGTTTGGGCGGTACAGTGGCATCCGGAATTTTCGTACAAGACGGATGTGAGCAGTATTCAAATATTGCAAGCATTTGTAAGGATGAGTGGCAAATAAAAAAGCACAGGGTTCGAAAAAGTTTTTTCCATCCTGCACGCAAAATTGTGACTTAGTCACAGCTGCCTAGAACCTCTTTATGTAATATATAGGTGTAAGAACAATCCACATAAAGAGGTAAAACATGTCTGAACTGACGATCACAAAAGAAAACTTTGAAGCAGAAGTTATGCAGTCCAAGGTCCCGGTGCTCATCGATTTTTGGGCAAGCTGGTGCGGACCTTGCCGCATGCTCTCCCCGATTATTTCCGAAATTGCGGAAGAGAGCGAGGGAAAGTTCAAGGTTGGCAAGGTGAACGTGGACGAACAGGAAGAACTCGCCGCCCAGTTCCGCGTATCGAGCATTCCGACTCTTGTCGTGGTCAAGGACGGCAAGGTCACGAACAGCTCTGTCGGCGTGCGGCCTAAGGCTCAGATTCTCGCCATGATCTAATTCTGTAAGCTACCCATTTTTAGGACTGGTTTAAAGTGAACAGTCCTAATTATGGGGAAGCTTACAAAAATGGGTAGCTGACATATATCTTTGTATTGACATACATCAATACATTTCCTAAAATAGACGCATGGCTCCAAAACGTAAATCGCAAAAACGTAAGCATCCCAAAGGCTTCAAGCTGGTAAAGGATATTTATTCCCCAAGCGAAATCGAAGCCCTGGAAAATGATACGCATGTTAGATTTCCCATGACAATCTCGGGCGGTCATGAATCCGAAACTTTGGAAGAATCGCTTTCGCGAATCAAGCGTGCCATTGCGGAATCCAAGGAAGAAAAAAAGATGTACTCAATCCGTCTCAAAGTCAAGACGGTCGATGCGATCAAGCGCAAGGCTTCTGCCGCCGGCATTCCGTACCAAACCTACATCAACGCCCTCCTCGACAACGCCGCGCTTGCGTAGAGATTGCTTCGTCACTTCGTTCCTCGCAATGACATTCTGAACGTTCCTCGCAATGTCAGTTCCTAAAATGCTATCTTTACTAGCATAGCGTAAAAAAAGGTCTTTATTATGAACATAGCTCTTTTGACAGCGGGTGGAACCGGCAACCGAATGGGACAGGACATCCCGAAACAGTTCATGTGCATTGATAATCAGCCTGTGATCATCTATACGATGCAGGCATTTCAATACAGTAAAGATATTGATGCTATCGCGGTGGTCTGCATCCCTGGATGGGAACCGATCATGCAGGCGTACGCGAACCAGTTCAACATCACCAAGTTGAAGTGGATTTTTCCGGGCGGCGATTCGAATCAAGAGTCTATCTTCAACGGCATCAGCGGGTTGAAGTCCAACGGGTGTGACGATGACGATATTATCCTTGTGCATGATGGCGTGCGGCCTCTTGTGTCGAACGAGATCATTGCGAATAATATTGCCACCTGCAAAGAATTTGGGTATGCTGTTACCGGGCTTACTTGCAAGGAAGCGATCATGGAATTGGTGGATGGGAACGTCCATGAAATCGAGATCCCTCGGGAACGCTTGGTTCGCACGCAAACGCCGCATACCTACCGGCTGAAATCCTTGTTGAAGGCGCACGAAGACGCTAAAAAACAGGGGATTGTCAATACGGTCGCCTCCTGTACGCTGATTGCCGCTACGGGCGTCAAGGATCAGCACCTGGTCGAAGGTTCTGAAAAGAACGGGTTAAAGCTGACTCGTCCGCAGGATGTCGAAATTTTCAAGGCGATGATCCATAGCGAACCTGAACCTTGGATGAAGTAGCATGCCTTACGCGGATGACGTAAAAAGGGCTGCGGAAAGCCTGCTCCCCTGGGAAAAGTTGAGCGGCAAGAACATTTTGATTACGGGCGCTACCGGCATGATCGGTTCCACCTTAATCGATGTCTTAATGTCTCATGCGCCTTTAGATTTTCATGTTTATGCGTCTGGGCGTAATGAGTCCAAAGTGGCGGCGGTCTTTTCTAAATACGCGAGGAATCCCCATTTCCATTTTGTCCGTTATGACGTGAGGGAACCTTTGGAAAGCGATGTTTGCTTTCACTATATGATTGCCGGTGCAGGCGTGGCTTCGCCGCAGCTGTATTCCACGGACCCGGTTTCCGTAATCAAGTCGAACCTTTGGGGGGTCGACAACTTGCTGTCGTACGGGGCTAAAAATGGCCTGGAAAAATTTCTCTACATCTCTTCTGGCGAAATATATGGCGAAGGGGATGGACGTGTCTTTTCAGAAGACTATAGCGGCTATGTGAATTGCGCGACCCTTCGTGCCTGTTATCCGTCTGCAAAACGGGCGACAGAATCTCTTTGCATTGCCTACGGCCACCAGTTCTCGATAGATGTGAGTATTGCAAGGCCGTGCCATGTATATGGCCCCCATTTTACCGACTCCGATAAGCGGGTGTATGCCCAGTTCATTCGAAATGTTCTTCGCAAGGAAGACATTGTGATGAAGAGTACGGGCTCGCAATACCGGTCTTGGTGCTATGCGGTGGATTGTGCAACGGCTTTGCTCTTTATTTTGCTGAAAGGCGAAAATGGGGAAGCGTACAACATCGCCGACGAAAGTTCGAATATAACTATTAAGGAACTGGCGGAGATGGTCGCTGGCATTGGAAACCGAAAAGTGGTAATCGATTTGCCGGACGAAGCGGAAAAGCAGGGCTTTAACATTGTGACGAAATCCCTGTATTCCACAGAAAAGCTTCGCTCCCTGGGTTGGACGTGTAACGGAAGCATGCTCGACAAGATGAAGTCGACGATAGAGGCGTTGCAAGGATGAAAAAAATTGTTGTAATGGGACTATTTACAGACCCGAATCAGGGAGATCCGTTAATTCATAGGACGGTAAAAGAACTTTATACGCGTTGTAGCGAAGAAAAAATAGAATGGAAAGATGTGAATTTCCGCTTTTTCTTTGAAGGTCTCCCGAGGAAATTTGCAATTCATGTCGCGAAAAAATTGTTTTATAAGGTTAAACGATTAGCCGTTCGGTTTAACTCAAAATTTTTATATAATGTTCAAATAAAAATCCTCGCATATTGCATGGCGCAACATTTTAAAGGATGCGATGGCGTTCTTCTTGTGGGCGGTGGAGTTATTCATTATAAATTCCATGATTATTGGATAACTATTTCCGCATCACTTTTAGCTTGTAAAAAATTGAACATTCCGATGCTGATTAATGCGATTGGTATTGAAGGCTTTGATGAAAAGAATCCAAAGTGCCAACTGCTCAGTAAATACATGCGGGTTGGCAGCTTGCGCTTTATTTCGACACGGGACGATGTTACGACTCTGAAGGAAAAGTATTTAAAAGGCGACACTTCGGTCTATGTGACTAAAGTGATTGATCCTGTGATATTCTGTTCTAAATTGTTTGATGTGAAGGTCCAAAAAGAAGGCGTTGTGGGAGTCGGTCTGCTTTGGAAAAACTTTATGAAAAAGTATCGTGAAAAAATCACGGTAGCGGATCTTCGCAAGTATTATATCGATGTTGTTGAAGAATTAGAACGCCGGAATATTCGCTGGGAATTTTTCACAAATGGTTTGGAAACAGATACAGATTTAATTCCCGATTTGGAAGAGCATTTTAAGCGAAAATTTGAGGTCCGTATTCCCCATGATACAGACGAATTCATGTCGATGATCGCTTCTTATAGAGGAATCATTACGGCCCGCATGCATGGATGCATTACGGCTTACTCTTTTGATGTTCCGGCTGTGGCTTATAATTGGGTGGAAAAGGTGGGCTTTTGGTTCCAAAACATTCATCATCCGGAGAGGACGATCCTGTTAGACAATCTGGATGGCTCGATGGCTGTACAACGATTCTTGACTGCCGAAAAAGAAGGCTATGAGGCAGACCTGAGAAAGGAACTGGAAGAAAATCATCTCAAGTCCATAAAAAAAGCTTTGGAATTCATTCGCTAAAATGCCAGAAAAAAACTTAACTCAAAAAACAGTCTCGTCGGTTAAATGGTCCGCCATCGAGAAATTTGGATTGCAGGGAATGCGGTTCGTTCTCGGGTTGATTATGGCCCGCTTGCTATTGCCGTCTGACTACGGTACTGTTGGGTTGATTTCGATTTTTATTGCCATCTCGACGACTTTTGTGGACAGCGGTTTTGGTCGAGCTCTAATCCGAAAGCTGGATCGCACGGAAACCGATTTTTCGACAGTCTTTTATTTTAACATCATCGTCGCTTGCGTTTGTTATGGCATTCTTTTCTTGATCGCACCTTGGATTGCGGAATTTTTTAAGGTTCCTATATTAACATCCATTGTCCGGGTACAGAGTATCACTTTGATCATCAGTGCGCTGATGCAAATTCATGTATCCAAGCTGACGATTGAACTCAATTTTAAGGCCCTTGCCATTCGCTCCATTCTGGCGACTCTCTTGTCTGGTATTTGCGGAATTATCATGGCTTATAACGGCTTTGGCGTTTGGGCCTTGGTCTATCAGACAATCTTGCAGCATGTCATCAATCTGGTTTTCATTTATATCTACTGCAGGTGGCGTCCTTCCCTTGTTTTTTCTTGGAAGTCATTTAAGGAACTGGGCTCGTTTGGCAGCAAACTTTTAGCGTCGAGTCTTTTGCATACGATTTACATGCAAATGAATACACTGGTAATCGGCCGCTTTTTTTCGGCAAAGGACATCGGTTTTTACAATCGAGGCGCCCAGTTTGCCCATTTGCCTGTGGACACAATGAACAGCGTTTTGGGTAAAGTGGCTTTCCCAATTTTTGTCAATTTGCAAAATGACGATACTCGCTTGATCAATGCGTATAGGAAGTATGTCCGGGCACTTTCAATTCCTGTTTCATTTGGGTGTATTTTATTGGCAGCGATTGCAAAGCCGCTGATTCTGCTTTTACTCACAAACCGCTGGGCGGATTCGATTCTTTATTTGCAAATTATCGCGCTCGCGGTAGTCTTTGATCCCATCTGTTCTGTGAATCTGGTTCTGCTTCAGGTGAAGGGTCGGTCGGATCTTTATTTGCGCCTTGAAATTATCAAGAAGACTGTTTCCATGGCGATTCTCTTTGCGGCGATCCCGTTTGGGGTTGTCGGCATTTGTGTGTCGAAGATTATTTATACTCAATTTGCGGTCATTGTAAATACGTATTATACGGGCAAGTTCTTTAATCTTGGCTATTTTGCACAAGTGAAGGATTTTTCCAAGTATTTGTTGATCGCGGTTTTCGCGTGCTTGCCTGCATTTGGCCTTGCGAATGTTCCTTTGACGGAATGGTTGTCTATTCCAGAAAACGCCGCGTATTTTGTAAGCCTAGCCGTGGGATGTATTTCTGCGACGGGCTTGTATTATCTATTTTTGCGGAAAGACGAGTCGTTTCAGTACTTTCTTAAAATATTTGAAAATAAGTTTCCCTTTTTAAAAAAGGTGTTCCGGTAAGCTTTCTTATGAGTCAGGTGAAAAGTTTTTTAAAGTCGGTCGCGAACGCGCTTTATACCATGAAGCGGGTTGTCAAGTTTATGTTGTGGTATCCCGCTGTGGCTCTGATGCCCCGAAATCCGAAAAAGATTCTTTTTGGCGCTTGGTGGGGAAATCAATTTTCCGATAACCCCAAATATTTTTTGAAATATATCCTTTCCTTGAATCAGGGATTTGAATGTTATTGGTTTGGGAATGAGTGCATCCGTTCCAAGGTAGAAGCTTTTCCTGGAGTGACCTTTGTAAAAAAAGGCAGCCTGAAAGCGCGTTGGCATTTATTGACTGCAAAATGGATGGTTACCAATTTAGGCGCGGAATGCGATGTGACAAATCGGTTCCCGACTTACGGCCGCATTAAGCAGCTGACTTTTTGGCATGGTACTGCATACAAGGGTGTCTGTAACCGAGACTATCACGCAGAGCTTTCCAAGAATCCTTTCAAGAGATTTGCACAGTATTTTTTATCGAAGGATTTTAGCATTGCCGCTCCGTTGTGGTCGTGGGCTTCGTTCTCGTTTGAAGAAATGCGTTTTTTGATGCCTTATGAAGTTCCTTGGCAGTTCAAGCCCGAAATGTCCATTGCTGCGGGGACTGCGAGAATCGATTACTTGATTCAAAATAAAGACAATCCAGACGAAATCCGTCGTGTCAAGGCAAACATCGCGTCGATGCTGGGGCTTCCCACGGATAAACGCTGGATCCTTTATATGCCGACATGGCGCAAGGGAATTGGGGTGAATTACTCGTTTATGACGTCTAAGAGGACCGGCGAAATCAACGCGATTCTTGAAAAGAAAAATGCCATTTTGATAGAAAAGCAGCATCCGCAGGTTTTGCAAAAGAACAATATTCAGGGCGGATGGAACGGCTCCATTTACATGATGTCGTCGGATAACGCTTTGACGGATATCGATACTCAGGAATTGTTGCTATCCAGTGATTGCCTGATTACGGATTATTCGTCTTGCCTGTGCGATTTTGAAACGATGGATAGACCCGTGATTCACTATGTGTACGATTACAAGGAATACACATCGACAGAACGGACGGATTATCATGATGTCCATGAATATGCGGCCGGCCCAGTTGCTTTTTCGGAAGATGAATTTATTCAGGCTTTGGCCATGGATGATGCGGCGATGTTGGCTGTGAAGGGCCCCAAGGCTGGAGATTTGGTTGCTGCGGAAAAAGGACATGCCTGTGAAACTTTTGCAAAGTGGGTGGGGCTGATTCCGTGATAGTTGGCAACAAATTATTAGACAAAGCGGATACATATCCTCTGCGCGGGATTTGTATGCTGATGATTTTTTTCATCATGCTTTTAATCGTTATACAAACGTGGAATATACCTCTCTAGGGGAAAATCTTTTAGTTAACCCGCTATATTTATTTGCAACTGTTATGTAGAAAACTATTGGTTACTGGTTCTTTCTTCAATTGTTGTTACGTCTGTATTTGTGTTGGCTTATGGCAAGCTAGATTCTAAAGTATTAAATAAATCTTGACTCTGACGAATTACAAAGTTTCTATACTAATCCCCGTCTATAATGTGTCTAGTTTTATTATTAGATGTTTAAAATCAGTGTCGGCGCAAACATATGATGGTGAATTGGAGTGTATTCTTGTAGATGATTGTGGTTGTAAACAAGTGATTAAGACCATTGTAAAGCTATGACACGGCCTATTGTGACCTAGTCACAGCTGCCTAGAACCTCTTTATGTAATATATAGGAGTAAGAACAATCCACATAAAGAGGTAAAACATGTCTGAACTGACGATCACAAAAGAAAACTTTGAAGCAGAAGTTATGCAGTCCAAGGTCCCTGTGCTCATCGATTTTTGGGCAAGCTGGTGCGGGCCTTGCCGCATGCTCTCCCCGATCATTTCCGAAATTGCGGAAGAGAGCGAGGGAAAGTTCAAGGTTGGCAAGGTGAACGTGGACGAGCAGGAAGAACTCGCCGCCCAGTTCCGCGTATCGAGCATTCCGACTCTGGTCGTGGTCAAGGACGGCAAGGTCACGAACAGCTCTGTCGGCGTGCGGCCTAAGGCTCAGATTCTTGCCATGATCTAATTCGAATTCATTCTCCAAAGCAACGCACCTTTTTTGTATATATTGCAAAGAAGGTGTTTGTTTATGAATACAGCTCCAGTCCGTTTAATTGTGGATAGGCTCCCGTTTTGGAGCAAACTTTCGGCTAGTGAAAAGACGGTGGTTTCGGAACGTTCCGTAATCCAGTATTTTGCGTTTCCACGGCGTCTTGCGTGATTCACCAGCTGACCTTTGAAACGGAAGTCTCGGCGGTCAAGGATACGACGGTGCTCGTCGTTCCCGCTTCCATCTGTGGACAGCTGATGGAGTCGAACATCCACGTGAAGGCTCTAGTCTTTGAAAAAGAAACGGAACGTTTTTCGCAAACGCTCTGGGCTTTGCAGATGATGCTTTTCAAAAAGTTCGATCAGCGCCTGGCTTCTTACTTTGTGGCCGCCTATGAAAAGAGCGGAAAGCTTGAAATTCAAAAGACGCAAGAAGAAATCGCTCGCGATGTAAATTCTGCCCGAGAGGTTGTCGCTCGCATGCTCCGAGAATTTTCCGCGAAGGGCCTTGTAAACGTAAAACGAGGTGCGATTCATTTCCTCGATATAGAAGGCCTAAAAAAGATAGGATCGTCTCCTCGCTCCTCGTTATGACGCTGCGGACTGTCAATGCGAGACGCCCAAAATGTCATTGCGAGCGAAGCCATCAGCAGCTAGCCACGATCTGGTTTTCGATAAGGGTGAAACTAAGCGACTCGTTTGCCCAGACGACGCAGTTCTTGATGTTCACGAATCTGAGCGAACAGTTGTCGCCGAGATCCACGTTCGGTCCTATGGTGCAGTTTTCGAGCTTCACGTTTTTGCCGATGTGGCAGGGCGGAATAATCTTGGTGCCGGGGAAGTGGAAGTTCGCGCTGTTGTCGTTCTTGTTCAGCATAATCGAATTCGTATCGATCAGCGTTTCCGGGAGTCCGCAGTCGAGCCAGCGTTCCACTGGAGCAGTTTTGAATTTGCAACCGGCTTCGATCATCATCTGCAGGGCGTCGGTCAGCTGGATTTCGCCGTTCGAGCGAATGTCTTTTGAAATCATTTTGCGAAGTGCCTTGCGGAGTTCGGCGGTATCCTTGATGTAATAGATACCGACGATGGCTTCGTCGCTTACGTAAGTCTGCGGCTTTTCGACGAGTTCGGTGATTTCGCCCTTTTCGTTCGTAACGGCGACGCCAAAGCGGCGAGGATCCGAAACTTTGTACGTGTAAAGGACATTGTCTTCGGCGAATTCAAGCTGGGCAAGGTCCGCTTCAAAGAGCGTGTCTCCGAGAATGATCAGCAACGGTTCTCCGTCGTTCACATAGGGGAGTCCGCGGGCGATCGCTTCGCCAAGGCCCTGCGGGTTCATTTGCAACACGACACGCGTGTTTCCCCATTCCGGTTTCTTTTCCAGATATTCTTGGATCTTTTCCGCCTTGTATCCGGCAATAAAGATGGTTTCTTTGGGGGTAAGACGATCGGCGTCTTCCACAATCCAATCGATAATCGTTTTACCGCCCACAGGTAACAGGCATTTGGGCAATTCGTTGGTGTAAGGGCGCAGTCTAACGCCTTTACCGGCAATGGGTAGAATAATCTTCATGGATTTTTCTTCAAAATTAGGAAAAACTTACAAATCAAAAGATAACTTTTTCGTAACGATTTGTAAATATAAATAAAAGGGATTTGTACACCCATAGTGATCCCCCACACTCGGAATATGGGGCAAATATTCTTATTTGTTAAACAAATAGGGAAAACCGCATGGGAATAAGGGTATCCTGCAAAAAAAGAAGGCTCGCCAATCGGCGAGCCTTCGCTCATTTCAAACTCTAACTTTTGAAATTAGAAGCTGAATACGGTTTCGAGGCCGAAGCGCAGAGCGGTGTCGTCTTCGTTGTCCTGCATTGCGATGTCAACCATACCGAACGCTGTGATTTCGAGGTTTTCGACCGGGCTGATGTAGAAGCGGCCACCGACATCGAGAGTCGCTTCATCTTCTTTGTCGTCGTCGAGGGTATGCGTGTGATATTCAACCGGGATACCGATCTTGATGAATTCAGCAAATTTGAATGCCGGTTCGCCATAGAGGAAAAAATATTCCTGGAAGTCCTTTTCTGCTTCGATGTGGCCGTCTTCAGCTTCGTCGATGAAGGCATAGAAGGCGGTGGTCTTGATATTGAACATGCCAATTTCGAAGGTCGGTTCGGCCAAGATCGTGTGAGCAGTGGAGGTCATGTCCACATTCTTCTTAACGTCGCCGTCGTCGGCGAGGTAGTCGGCATGGAAGCCGTAAACAGCGCGGAAGCCGAAGCCGCCGATGTTCAAGCCGGCGTCAACACCAGCGTGGAGTTCGTTGTGCTGAGTGGACTGGAAGCTCTTATAGTTGACATACGGACGGAGGTGCTGACCGGCGTAGTCGAATTCGTAAGCTGCGTGAACGCTGTAGTTTTTGCCTTCGCCGTTAGCGCAGAGAGGGTTTTCTTTCTCGCCGTCATCGGCGCAGATGGAGTAGGTGTCATTATCGCCTCGACCGAAGCCCAAACCGAGTTGGAGACCAGCAAGGTCAACTTCGAGACCGCGAATGTCACGTTCGGTCATGCCAGCGGCGTCATCAGTCGGATCATCATAACCGTAGTAAGCCTGGAATGCACCTTCCGAGAAGGTGAGGTCTCCAAGCTTCACCGCGAAGAAGTTGGCTGGCTTGTACTGGATGAATGCGCCATTGTAGATGGAAGCCGGAGAGGTGGTTTCACCGTCCGCTTCAAGACCCACAAATGCAGACCACTTTTCGTTGAACTGAACGTCGACGTTCAGATCGAAGGTAGAAGCATAGGAATGTTCGAGGTCGTCGTCATTGATGACGTCGCCCGTGTAAATATCAAATTCAGCCATGCCGGAGAACTTCACTTCCATCTTTGCTTTGGAAGTGCCTTCGTTCATGCTAGCCTTGAGAATGTCGAGAGCGCTGCCGGCAGCGGCAGAAACTTCGCCCTTTTCTTCAGACTTGTTATCGGCTTTCTTGGCTTCTTCGGCCTTCTTGGCTTCTTCAGTCTTCTTGGCTTCTTCGGCCTTCTTGGCTTCTTCGGCCTTCTTGGCTTCTTCGGCCTTCTTGGCTTCTTCGGCCTTCATGGCTTCTTCGGCCTTCTTGGCTTCTTCGGCCTTCTTGGCTTCTTCGGCCTTCTTGGCTTCTTCAGCCTTCATGGCTTCTTCGGCCTTCTTGGCTTCTTCGGCCTTCTTGGCTTCTTCGGCCTTCTTGGCTTCTTCGGCCTTCTTGGCTTCTTCGGCCTTCATGGCTTCTTCAGCCTTCTTGGCTTCTTCGGCGGCCTTCACGGAATCCGCAACCGGAGCGTCAGCTTCTGCCTTCGGGGCTTCTGCGGTCTGTTCTGTTGCAGGGGCAGCAACCGGAGCAGCTTGAGCAAAGGCGCCGGCGGCAACGAGGCCGAGGACCAATGCGGATGTATAAATTTTGTTCATTCTAAACTCCTATGGTAGCTAAGGTTTATGATTTATTGTATGTTGCAATGAAATGTAGTATTTTCACAAAAAGTTTTACGGTCTAAATCAAGTTCCTTCCATTTTACTTGCGTTTTTGTAATTTAAAGCGTATTTAAGATGAGTGTCCGCAATGATAGCCGGGAGTTTATATTTATGGGCATGAATACTTTCCTTGAATTAGCTCAGAAGCGATACAGTTGCCGCATTTTTATTGAAAAAACGGTTGAAGCCGAAAAATTACAGCTGGTTTTGGAAGCAGGCCGCATTGCGCCGACAGCGACCAACGCTCAGCCGGTCCGAGTCTTCGTTCTCAAGTCCGAGTCCGCCCTCTCGAAGATCCGCAAAGCAACCCCAATGGCTTACAATGCTCCGGTCGTCCTCATGGTCTGCTACGACTCGTCGATCAGCTACAGAGCAAGCAAGTACAACGATCCGCACGACAGCGGCTACGAAGATGGCAGCATCGTGACGACACACATGATGCTCGAAGCCAAAGACCTGGGACTTGATACGCTTTGGGCCCGCGGTTTTAACGCTCAAGACATCGAAAAGGCATTCGACCTTCCTCCGCAGATGAAGCTCGTTTGCCTGTTGGATGTCGGATACGCAGATCCGGAACGTGGCAATCCTAGCCCGCGTCACAGCCAGCGCATTCCGATGGAGGAATTCTCGCAGGAACTTTGATGCCGTTGAATCCAAGCCTAATGAAAGACGTCGAAAAACATCCGCTCAAACCTTTTTTGCCGAAGAATGCCAAGCTTTTGATGCTTGGCAGTTTTCCGCCTCCGCAAAAACGTTGGTGCATGCACTTTTACTATCCGAATTTCATCAACGATATGTGGCGCATTTTGGGGAAGGTTTTTTTTGATGACAGGGATTACTTTGTACTTAAAGAAAAGAAGTCGTTTGACAAAGAAAAGATCATCGACTTTTTGAATACGGCAGGGATTGGAATCTATGATACCGCGATAGAAGTCCGACGCTTAAAGGGGAACGCCTCGGACGCTTTTCTCGAAGTGGTGAAGCCGACCGATGTGAAGGGAATGCTGACAAAACTTTCACAGTGTAAGGCCGTGGTGACGACAGGAACGCTCGCGACAAAGACTTTGTGCGAAATGCTTGGTGCAGAAGAACCTGATGTCGGCGGAAGAAGCCCGTTCAGGCTCGGAAATCGCGAGCTTTTTTTGTACCGCACCCCGAGTTCCAGCCGCGCGTATCCGCTTGCCTTTGAGAAGAAAGTGGAAGCCTACAGGAAGATGTTTTCTGAACTTGGAATGGGACTTTCAAATATGAATTAACCATTCTGCAGTAAAGCTTCCTTTCTGATTTTCTGATCATTGTCCATGGTTTATTGTTTAGAATTGGAAATAGATAAACGGTGGGGAGTCTGCGCTCGAGAACTGGTAGATTACAAAGCACGCGACGACGGCAAAGGCGATCATAGCCCAAACCGGCAGGTGGCAAAAGACCATTCTGTACCAACGCTTGAAATGATTCGGTAACCAGTGAATGGCCATGCCGAGCAAGAACACAAGAATTATCGAAAGATGCGCAAAAGCCTGCTGCGGTACAATCGAAAGATCCCACGGGCTTCCGATCTGGTGAATCATATTGCGAGCGGTTTCCCAGGCGACTTCGTTTGCTTCTGCAGGGTCCAAATTGGAGCCGGCGCGGAAGAAAAGACGCGTAGATGTAATGAACACGAACGTGAGCAGTACATTCCATGCATAACGGAGCTTAGGCAAAGATCTGGTCGCGAAAAGATTGTAAATCATGTTCGCATAAATGCCAAAGAAAATCACGCCGCACCAGACAGCCGCAATGCCAAAGGCAGGTTCAAAGTGATATTTGCAAGCGATGATCGCCGCCGCGGTAATCACGAACATCAAAATGGCGCGGACTTCAATCTTTTGCTTGCTCCACTGCGTGTTTGCAATCATGCCAAGACCATTTAAGCCGCCCCAAATAATAAAGTTCCAACTCGCACCGTGCCAAAGACCGCCCATAAGCTGCGTAATCATCGCATTCATGTGCTTCGAAATCGTTTTGCGGGAATCCGGCTTAAAGTAAGCCCAAAGCCCCAAGGACAGGTACAGTACACCGAGTGCCGACGCCACCCAAACACTTCCCGACAGCATAATCGCAATCGCCGAAATTACCGCAGTCCAGAAGAACGTGCCGAATCCCGATCCGCGGTTACCGCCGAGAGGAATGTAAATGTAGTCGCGGAGCCAGCGGGAAAGCGACATGTGCCAACGGTGCCAGAATTCCGCCGGCTTGTCTGCCTTGTATGGGGAATTAAAGTTTTGCGGCAGGTGGAATCCCATAAGCAGCGCCACACCCGTCGCAATGTCCGTGTAACCGGAGAAGTCGGCGTACACCTGCAACGAATAGGCGAAGAGCGCGAGGAAGTTTTCAAAGCCTGTAAAGAGGAGCGGTGTTTCAAAAACGCGGTCCACGAACTGGGTCGCCAAAAAGTCGCTCATGATAATTTTTTTTGCAAGGCCGTTCAAAATCCAGAACATGGCCATGCCGAATTCATGATGCGAAAGGAAGAATTTGCGGTGCAGCTGCGGAATGAATTTGTCGGCACGGATGATTGGGCCGGCCACAAGCTGTGGGAAGAACGTTAAGTAAAAACCAAAATCAAAAAGGTTCGTGATAGCGGGAACGCTTTTTTTGTAAACGTCCACGCAATAGCTGATCGCTTGGAACGTGAAGAACGAAATGCCCACCGGGAGAATAATCTGGTCCACGAGGGATTGCGTTTTGAAAATGGAATTGCTCGCCGCGGCAAAGAAGTTGTAAACCTTTAGGTTAATGCCGAACAGCTGATGCAAAACATCGAGAAAAAAGTAGGCGTACTTAAAGTATCCGAGCGTTAAAAGATCAATGACGACAAGCGAAACGAGAAGAGCTATCTTGCGCTTGCTCTGCTCCATTTTGTACAACAGGCGTCCGCCGAAAAAATTGACGACAACGCAAAATACAAGCAGAACGAGATAGCTTCCGCTGGTTTTATAATAGAAGAAAAGACTTGCAAAGAAAAGGAACGCATTCCGCAGCATCACCTTGCTGTGTAAAAAAGTGAACAGCGCAAAGATGACCGCGAAGAACGCCCAAAAATAGAACTGCGTAAAGATCAGCGGCTTCGACGGGTCAAATAGGAAAATGCTTTGAAGAAGGCTCGTGATATCGGTCATTTTTTTGCCTTCCGTTTAGGGGATTTTTTAGCCGGTTGAGTCGTCAGATTTTTCGCAGGCAAATTCTTCGGTATCACGGTCACCTTGGGTGCTTCCGGGCGAAGAACTTCTTGCAGGGCGTCGTAAAAGAGATCGCCTAATAGTTCATAGCCTGCATTCTTAAAATGGACGTGATCTTTTTTCGCATAATCGGCGATGTACCACTTTTCCATCGATTTGAATCCACCCATTACCCCAAACATGTCCCAGAAGCCGCCCTTGTATTTTTTGGCGAGCTGTTTGCACGCTTCGACGACGAGAAGACCGTTCAAATTCGGCTTGTTCGTCTTTGTGTAAAAGTTGTCGTTGTTTGACATAAAGAGGAATGCCGCTTTGGGAGAAACCTTTCGAATGCGGCTAATCAATGTGTCGTACCGCGCCTTGAAAAGTTCCGGGTCAAAGTTCTCGACATTTGCATCGTTCACGCCGATGGCGAAAATCACAAGGTCCGGGCGTGAAAAGAGCAGGTCGTTTTCAAAATGTTCAAGCGAAAGATACGCTTCGAGGTCTGCGCCGTTCACCCCGATCGAATTGTACGTGAGCCCTGGAACGGTATCCGAAAGCAGAATCCCGGTGAGCGTAAAGGCTGGCTGCGTCTTCAAGAAGCTCGTGTCTGCAAAGAGCGAATCCTGACCGAGGGAATCGAGCGTCGACAGTGTATCGCGCAGCTTTTTTTCGGCGAGGGAATCTTTCCAGGGGAATGTGAGAATTAAAGAATCCGCGCGGCGGGGAAGCGTGAATGCGTAGCTGTTCGACAGCGTATCGTGCTTTCCGAAGTAATGCGTGCCGTTCGAATCGAGCTGTAAAACCGGTTCAATGGAATCGTTCGAAGTTCCAAAGACGCGGACATGGGTAAAGTACCAGAATTTTTGATCCGGTATGCGGCTGTCGAGCACGATGCGCACTTCGGCGTCGGGGTCGATTGTGGTGATTTCAAAGCCCATCGCTCCGAGTTTGACTTTGCGCTCCTTGTAAACGCTGCGGAGCCATTTGAAGTGGCCCTTGCGGCGCGAGGCGTAGCTTACGGGCGTGTTGGTGCGCGCCGCCGTGTACGGAAAAACAAAACCTCTGCTGGCTGCGGGGAGTTTTAGGTCTTGAAGCAAATGGACGCGGACTCGGTTCGAAATCACATCCGCCTGAATGTGGGATCCGCCCAGATGTAAAATATTGATGTTTCCCTTTCCTGTATAAACGAGCGAGTCGAGCTTGCGCAAGAAAGGAACATAGGAAATATTCCCACCCGGGAATTCGATGTGATTCTTGGACGTGTCAATCGGCAGATTCACCGTTGGAATCGTGTCTGCAAAAAGAGACGCGCTCAGAGCGAGAAGGCAGAGAAGCGCGCGGATCATCATTCGGCAGCTCCAAAGTCGTCATCTTCCGGAGCGTCTTCGATCGGCGTCAAAACGAGTGTGTCGTTTTGCTTGACCAGGGTGTCGCTTTTTTTGATGAGCGTGTCGGCTTCATTTTTAGAGCTGTCGGCAAAGGCGTGGATTTCGTTCAGCTTGCTCGAATCGATTCCGTGCTTTTCGCGGAACAGGTAATAGTCGTAGTGCAACTTGAGAGCGTTGTACAAGAGGTTGCCCATGTGAGAGGCACCGTTCCGTGTAAAGTGAATGTAGTCCGGACCGCCGAGCTTTTGCTTGACCCACGAAATCATCGCATTGTGGCTTCCCATGACGCGGTACATGTCCCAATAGGCGCAGCCGTTTCGCAGAGCGATTTCGCGGATCTTATCGATCGTCATCGTGAGAGCGGGGAAGCTCGTCCACTCGCCGTTGATTTTTTTTGACATGTCCGCAGGGCCGATGAAGAGAATGTCGGCATCCGGTGCAACGGCCTGGAGAGCCTTGATCTGCTTTTCGAGAACGCGTTCGACCCAGTCGAGGTTCGACTTGTTGACGCTCGGTACAAGGTTTCCACCGTATTCCATGATGATGAGCTTAGCGTTCATCGCTTCGAGGGACGCGCCTAAAAGTTCACCGTTCATCTTGGTGAAGATGGTGCCCGAGCTGCCGCGCATGGCGACGTTATCAACGGCGACACCGCTTTCACCGTCTAATGAAATCGTGTACAGGTCCGCGTTTCCGCGCACGGTCAGGTTCACCGATTCCGTCACATGCTGAAGGTCCCACGTGTAAACGGAAAGCCCGGGGAACGTTTCCACGGCCGGTTCGAGCGCAAGGAACTTTTGGGAACGTTCTTTGTACTCATCGGGCAAGGAATCTTGGCGGATCGTGTCGATGACGGTTGCACTATAGATGAGTTTGGTTTTGAGGTTTGCCTTGTTCGCGAGCAAGCGGACCTTTTGGAATTTTCCGGCGAGCGGATAACCCTTTTGATGCAAGCTCTTTTTAAAGGTGAACGTGGCAGAGCCCCGCAGTTCCGTGACCTGGGCTAGCGGGCCGTATTTGTTGTGGCGTGCGTGTTCTTCGACAGGCCCAAAAATGCGGTGACGGGAAAGGTTCCCGATGCTGTGACTGTTCAGAACGTAAGAAGGGATGTCCGCGAGGGGAGAAACCATGCCGGGGCCTGAACCGCCCCAAAGAGCCTGCAAAGGTTCGCGGACAGCCGCCGTGATGCGGTCACCTTCGAGTTGCGAATCTCCGTAGTGCACAATGTGAATGACCTTGCCCGAATCCTTCGCTTCTTGGAGACGCTTAAAGAAACGGTCAAACCAGGATGGGTCGTTGGCGGGGAAGTCAAAGCGTGTCGGCCCTTGGCGGAAGAACTCTTCGTAAAAGTTCAGGGAGTCCGCGTATTTGGTGAATTCCCGTGCGCGCGTTTCGGCGAGCATTTTGCGAATCTGTTCTTCGGGGTCGATTTGGGCTGTATCCGTTTTATCCGATCGGAATTCTTGAAGGGCTTCAAGAATCGAAGGAAAGCGGAGTGTAGAGTTACCGATTTGAACGCCGTCCCTCGGAAAAACGAGAGACAGCAGGCCTAGTAACAGGAAAACGGCGGCTATCGAGAGGAACGTGCGACGAGGCGACATTCGACTTTAAGCCTTGATTTGGGCGATCTCTTCGAGAGAGCCTGCGCCTGGAGTTCCTGTGGTAAGGATCTTGTATTCGAAGCCGCCAGCCGGAGCCTTGTCGCCGTCCACATAGACGACTATCTTGGCGCCCTGGGCGTTCGCCTGTTCCATCTGTTTGCCGAGCTTTGCCGGTGCGAGCGGATGGCTCACGTTGAAGCCACGGCTGCGCAGTTCACTTGCGACCTGGAAAACCTTGTCCATGTCGTTTGCGAAGCTTGCGACAAAGAAGTCAAGAGACTGCTTGGAAGACGGCAAAAGCCCGCGTTCTTCGAGGAGATTTGCAAGTACGACATCACCCATGCCAAAGCCCACGCCTGGAACCTTCTGGCCGCCGAGCTTTTCGGTGAGGCTGTCGTAACGTCCACCGCCTGCAATCGCGCGCATGGATTTGCCCTTGTCGTAAACTTCAAAGACAATGCCCGTGTAATAGGCGAGACCGCGCACAATCGAAAGGTCGAGCGCTACGGATTCTGCAACGCCAGCGGCTTCAAGAGTCTTGAACAGATGACGGATTTCGTCGAGGGCTGCCTTCGATTCTTCGCTCGAAATCTTGGATGCGACTTCGTCGATGCCCTTGGAATCCATGAAGTCGTCGAGTTTTTTCGTCTGTTCCGCAGAAAGACCTGCAGCGGCGAGTTCCGCATAAAAATCGTCCTTGCCGATCTTCAAACGGCGGTCGAGAACCGGGTAAACCTTGGAAGTGTCGGCAACGCCGATTTCAGCGAGAAAGACGTTCAAAAGTTTGCGGCTCGAAACGCCAATGCAGAAGTCGTCAGCCTTGAGACCGAAGTCCTTGAGCATGGATGCGATTGCGGAAAGAAGGTCCGCTTCGGCGTAAATGCTTTCCGTTCCGATGATGTCCAGGTTCAACTGAAAGAATTCGCGGAGACGGCCCTTCTGCGCCTTTTCGTAGCGGAAGAGTCTCGGGAGGCTGAACCACTTGAACGGTTTGCGGAGGGAGTTGCCTTTTTGAATCACGAGGCGGGCGAGCGTCGGCGTCATTTCCGGGCGGAGTGCAATGTGGCGGTCGCCTTTGTCCATGAAGTCGTAAAGCTGGCTTACGATTTCGTCACCGGATTTGCCGGTGTAAAGTTCGAGATGTTCGAACATCGGGCCTTCGTATTCTTCGTATCCGAAACGGAGAGCCGCCTTGCGCCAGGTGTCAAAGATGTAGTTCTGAATCCGCATGGATTCCGGATAAAAATCACGGGTTCCCTTTGGCAGGGGAGGAGTTTGCATTTTAGAGTTACTCATACGCCCGCAAAGGTAGTAAAATGGGCTCCAAAAACGCTTATAATTTTCTATCTTTTGGGTCAAATGACGGGACAATCTAAACCAGAAATTTTGCTTGTGAACGATGACGGATTTGAAAGTCCGTTTCTCGTGCACTTGGCGACAGCCCTTTCGGAACTGGCAAACGTCCATGTTGTCGCTCCTGCGACGGAACAGAGCGGTGTTTCGCATTCGTTTCAGGGCTTTCACGGTCATGAGCTGAAAAAGGTTCCTGGCGATTTTCCGTTTGAATTCCACACGCTCACAGGCACGCCTTCGGACTGTACCAAGTTCGCTCTCACGTACCTGTACCGCGATCTTCCGATCGAATGCGTCTTTTCGGGCCCGAACAAGGGCGAAAATGCGGGGGTTTCTTCCCTGTATTCGGGAACGGTCGCTGGCGCCCGTGAAGCGGCGCTCTGGGGTTTTCCGAGCCTTGCGCTTTCGCTCTGCTACGATGCGACGGAAACGATGGAAAAGGAACTGCTCCGTTTTGCCGTGGAAGTCGTGGACAAAAAGCTTTATTCCCGGATTCCGGCGCATACATTCTGGAATGTGAACTTTCCGGACGAAAATCAGTCGAAGTTCAAGGGCTTTAAGGCGGCGGGTCAGGGCATTTCCATGTTCACCGACCATTATGAACTGAAAGATGGCAGGTATTATCTTTCGGGAGCGAAGGTTCCGGAACGTTTTGCGGTGAATTCGGACGATTTGCTCCTTTCGCAGGGCTATGCGACTATCTCCCCGATGACTATCGACCAGACTCTCCAAAGCGGGCTCGTTCCAGTACAGCAGGTCGTCAACAAGTTTTTTATTCGATAAACAACTAAGGAAAATAAATGGCTGAAGATAACATCAAATTAACCCCGGGCACACATTACGAGTCCCTCATCGAACGGGATATGCAGGACTGCTATCTGCGTTACTCGATGAGCGTGATTGTGGCTCGCGCTCTCCCGGACGTGCGTGACGGTATGAAACCCGTTCACCGCCGCGTTCTGTACGCGATGCACAAGCTCGGTCTGACATCGGACAAGGCGACGATGAAGTCGGCTCGTATCGTGGGTGAAGTCATCGGTAAATACCATCCGCATGGCGATGCTGCTGCTTACGATACGCTTGTTCGTATGGCTCAGGACTTCTCGCTCCGCTATCCTCTCGTCCGCGGCCAGGGTAACTTCGGTTCCGTCGACGGCGACAGCGCAGCTGCAATGCGTTATACGGAAGCCAAGATGAGCCGTTTTGGCGAAATGATGCTCGAAGACCTCGAAAAGGAAACGGTCGATATGGGCAAGAACTACGATGAAACTCTCGATGAGCCTCTCGTACTTCCTGCTGCATTCCCGAACCTTCTCGTGAACGGTTCCTCGGGTATTGCCGTCGGTATGGCGACGAACATTCCGCCGCACAACCTGGGTGAAGTCGTTCAGGCAATCCACGCCTACTGTGCAAACAATGATATCACTGGTGAAGAACTTTTGAATTACGTGGCAGGCCCGGACTTCCCGACAGGTGGAATCATCTGCGGTAAGGCTGGCATCCGTGAAGCTTATCTCACGGGCCACGGCAAGATCCGCGTGCGTGCCCGCGTCGATATCGAAAAGGATGCGAAGGGACGTGAACGTTTAATCATCAGCGAAATCCCGTACATGGTGAACAAGGCGATGCTCGTGAAGAACATGGCCGACCTTGTCCGCGACAAGAGAATCGACGGTATCAGCGATATCCGCGATGAATCTGACCGTGACGGTATGCGTGTTGTCGTCGATATCAAGCGCGATTTCCAGGGCGATATTGTTCTGAACAATTTGTACAAGTACACGCAGCTCCAGGATACGTTCAGCATCTACAACCTAGCTCTCGTGAACCGCACGCAGCCGACGCTCCTTACTCTCAAGGACATGATTCGCCACTATGTGGATCACCGCTTGGAAGTGGTTTTGCGCCGCACCCAGTTTGAACTCCGCAAGGCTCAGGCCCGTATGCACATTTTGGAAGCGCTTCGCATCGCTTGCAACAATGTGGACGAAGTCGTCGCCATCATCCGCGGATCGAACAGCACTGACGAAGCGAAGCAGAAACTCTGCGCCCGCTTCTCGTTCGACGACATTCAGGCTCAGGCCATCGTGGATATGCAGCTCAAGCGTCTCACCGGCCTCGAAATCGAAAAACTCGAAGCCGAATACCATCAGCTTGTGGAAACGGTCAAGGACTTGGAAGACATCATCGCTCGCAAGGAGCGTCGTGTTCAGATCGTTCTCGATTCCCTCGATGCGATTTCAGCGAAGTACGGTGACAAGCGTCGTACCTCGATCGAGGCAGCCGTCGCCGATTACGATTCCGAAGATTTGATCCCGGAAGAAGAACAGGTGATTACGCTCAGCCGCGAAGGTTACATTAAGCGCCTTCCGATCGATACGTTCAAGGCTCAGAACCGCGGCGGTAAGGGCATTATCGGTGCAGGCCTCAAGGATCAGGATAACATCCAGTCGATCTTTACGTCGAGCACGCACAGCTTCCTGCTTGTGTTTACGAACAAGGGCCGTGCTTACTGGACAAAGGTTTACCATCTGCCGGAAGGTACTCGCAACGGTAAGGGCCGTCCGATTGTGAACTTTGTAAACCTCTCGAACGGCGAAAAGGTTTCGGCGATTGTGCCGGTGCGCAAGTTCGGCGGTTACAACTGCCTCATGTTCGTCACCAAGAACGGTGTCGTGAACAAGATGGACTTGAAGCTCTTTGCAAACCCGCGTCGTTCCGGAGTGAATGCGATTACTCTCGATGAAGATGACGAACTCGTAAAGGTCGTTCTCGTCGGTGTAACCGCGGAACAGATGGAAGCTGCGGCCCGTGGCGAAGAAGTCGAAGTCGAAACCGCAGAAAATGCAGAAGCTCCGGAAACGGAAGAAACAGACGTCGATGGCTCCGACGAACCGGTCGACAGCTCGAATATGGCGAAGGACTTGATGATGATCGCGACAAAGAAGGGTCAGGCTTTGACCTTCCCGATTACCGGTCTCCGCACGATGGGACGTGGCACTCACGGTGTCCGCGGAATCCGTCTTGCCGAAGGCGATGAAGTCATTGGCATGTTCTGGCTCAAGAGCGATCGCAAGGTTTTGACCGTGAGCGAAAACGGTTATGCCAAGCGTTCCGAACCGGCTGCTTACCGTATTACGCGCCGTGGCGGTAAGGGCGTTCGCAACTTGAACATTACCGATAAGACGGGTGAAGTTGTCTATGTGGACAGCGTCGTCGACGATTACGATTTGATCATCACCAGCCGCGAAGGCCAGGTAATCCGTATCCCGGTCGACAGTATCCGTTTGACGGGTCGTGTTTCCCAGGGCGTAAAGGCGATTACGCTCGCCGAAAAGGATAAGGTCCAGGACGCAACCGCTCTGCCGAGCGATGACGATTTGGAACAGGAAAGTATCGAAGGCCAGTCCGAAGCGGCTGAAACCGAAGGTACACTCCCGGAAGAACCTTCCGAAGAATCTGAAGCTCAGGAAAACTCCGAAGCCCAGAACAATTCGGAAGACGCTCCGCAGAACTAATCCTTTTGAAAAGCTCAGGAAAAAGCTCGCAGCGATGCGGGCTTTTTTCGTTGTAGGGGAATTTTGGTTGAGAACGAAAGGCTTTGCTGCGAAAAATTTGCCGGCGTTGCAGTGAGCTGTTGTAAAATTTGACAACGGCAATTTCTGCACAAATATCCTTTTGAAAATCGCCCAATTTATTTTATTCCAAAATGGAATCACAAAGGGGTCTTATGAAAAAGAATCTTGGTTTTGGAATGGTTGCGGGCATTGCTCTCGCCTTTGGGCTTTCAAACAGTTTCGCTGCGGATGCGTGCACAGATGCAATGGGGCATTCGGGAAACGGAACCACGGTCACGAAGAACCAAACGGGATCGATCAGCGATAGCCCTTGGGGGTATGAACTCTGGGCGGATGGCGGTTCCAATTCGATGACCTATTATCCAAATGGAACGTTTTCGGCAGAATGGTCGAATAGTAACGACTTTTTGGCACGTGTGGGTTACCGCTATGGCGATAACGGGGAGGGCGTCGATCACAAGACGAAACATTACACGGTAGATTATAAATATACGAAGAATGGACACGGTTCTTACGGCTACATCGGCGTGTACGGCTGGACGGTGAATCCAGAGGTTGAATATTATATTGTTGACGACTGGTACAGTCAGCCGAATGAAAATTATATCGGTGCAAAGTTCGGTGAAATTACGGTAGACGGTGAGACATATACGATTCACGCTTTCCTTCGCCAGCAAGAACCTTCCAAATCGGGAACGTCGACTTTTTTGCAAATCTTCAGTGTCCGTAAAACGCCACGTCAATGCGGTCACATCGACATCTCGGCGCATTTCAACAAGTGGGATGAACTCTTCACCGGTCAAAAGGCAACTTTGAAAGGCTCGAAGGGCGGTGGATCGACGACTCTCAAGTTTGGTCGCGTAACCGAAGTGATGCTCATGAATGAAGCCGGCGGAAATTCAAGCGGAACCGTGGACTATACGTATTTTAATATGAGCGATAACGGTCAAGGCTCTGTAGTTCAAGAACCGGATCCGATCACGCGCGCCCCGTTCGGCGGAACCGCCATCGCCATCCCGGGTACGATAGAGGCCGAAAACTTTGACAACGGAAACGAAGGAGATTCTTACGGTGGAACGAACACGCCAGCCGATGCCGAATACGATGCCGAATACCGCGGCTCGGATTATTCCGTAGCCATTGTGGATGGAGGAACAGGAAAGGCTGTGGGCTATACCGCCGCAGGTGAATGGCTTGAATACGCCGTGAATGTTGCACAGGCGGGCGAATATAATATTCAGGCTTCGGTCTCGAACGGTTCCGGGGCTGGCAGCATAAAGCTTTCCATCGACGGAACGGAAATCGGATCGCTCCCGTTCACTGGAACTTCGAACGATTGGAACACATACGAAACCACAACAGGAAGCGCCACGCTCCAAGCAGGCGAGCATGTTCTCCGCATCACCATTGAAGATGCGAATACAAACGTGGACTATGTTTCGTTCAGCTCGGTTGGTTCAACAGCCCTGTCGGATCGCATCCATTTGAACGTCTCTTCCGCAAACTATGCCGTCTTCGACTTGCAAGGGCGCTCCCTTGGGCACGTCAAGGTTCCTGCCGGGGCTAACATTTCGGAAATCCTTTCCGCCCAGTTTAAAAGCGCTGGAGTCTACATGGTGAAGCAGGGAAGTCGTCTGCAAAAGATTCGCATTTCCCATTAAAACAAGAACCTCTCTAAAACGAAAAACGCCCGCTTTTCCGCGAGCGTTTTTTTACCCCTCTGCCCCCCTGAAAATCCGAAGGCCTCCCAGGAACCATCCGCGGAGGCCTTTCATGTAATTGACGTGAAAAGTGGACACTCAAGCAATAATTCGCAGGGAATCGAAGAACGCGGTGAAGGACCGACTGAGGACCTATGGCGTAGGGCTTCTGCCTGTGGAGCTCGTATTCATTCTTTCGAGCCTTTAGAACATTTCCGTGTGTAAAAAAGGCCCCCGCTAAAGCGGGAGCCTTCTTGAATTCATGCGAACTCGCGATTATTCGATCGTGATGAGCGTAATGGTGCGCTTGCCGACCTTGATCGGCTTAGACACGTCAACACCCTTCTTGGCCTTCTTGGACGGATCGTTTGCCCAACCTTCCTTGAGCTTTTCGGAGCTCTTGTCAAGAGTCTGGACCGTAGCCTTGCCCTTGAAGCCCGGAATGTTCAGGTTGAGTTCGTAATCGCTGTACGGGCTCTTGTTGATCACGAGGAGCGACTTCTTCTTGCCGTTTTCGGTGTAGTAAGTCGTGATGAGCGATTCCTTGTCACCGGTGATTTCGGTCTTCAGAAGCTTGCCGCGGAGAGCGTCGGAAGCCATCTGGAATGCCCAGTAGCTCGGACGCGGGCAGTTCATGCATTCTTCTGCAGAACGGGTCAGGTAACCGTAGTCACCGCCTTCCGGAGTGATATCGTTGTGGATATCCCAGTACTGTGCGTTGTCCACATTTTCAGTGGCGAGCATAGCGAGGTAGTCAGCAACGAACAGACCGTTTTCGAGAGCGATGGTCTGCGGACCCGGGTTGAAGTCCACGGAGTTCCATTCGGTGAGCCAGAGTTCGATCTTTTTGTCCTTCTTGAAGTGGCTTGTCCACTTGTCCACAACCTTATGGAGACGGCTGTAGATCGGAACGAGGTCCTGTGGAGCAGAGAGCATGGCGAAGTCGTTTTCTTCACCGAAGTGCTGCGGATAGTGGTGAACAATGAGACCGTCGGCAATGTCGCCGGTTTCCTTGAGCACGTTGTCGTTCCACTGGCCATCGAGCACGCCGAGGACAGCGACCTTGATCGTCGGGTCAACCTTCTTCATGGCTTCGATGAACTTACGGGCGCGCTTACCATAAATGGTACCGCCGTCCTTACCGTACTTTTCGTAATACGGGTGCCAGTTACCATAGACTTCGTTACCGATTTCCCAGTAAACGATGCCGGCCTTCTTGTCGATGTTCGTGTGCTTCACCCAAGCAGCAGCTTCTTCTTCTGTGCCGGAACCGAAGTTCACCGTGAACATGGCGTTGGAACCGGTCTTCTTGAGCCAGGCGAGGAATTCGTCGGTATCGACCATCCAGTCCTTATTGTCAAGAATTTCCTTCCAGTGGTCGTCATCAGCGCGGAGACCACCCGGGTAACGGATGATGCCGTGGTTGATGCGCTTAGCATATTCTGCAGTCTGGACCTTGAACTTCTTGTTGTCGAGCATGTCGCCGTCCCAGAGGGCTGCGTTGATGCCGAAGAGGCCGCCGGAGATGTTCGGGTTGAGCACTTCGTTCGTGCCCTTCACGTTCACCTTCACGAGAGCCGGACGTTCGGCCTGCTTCACTTCCTTCAGGTTCGTGAGCTTGATGTTATCGATTTCGAAGGAACCGTTAGAACCTTCTCCACCCGGTTTGAAGTCGAGGGAAACGACGCCCTTGAGGTCGAACTGGCCGTTTTCCTTTGCGTTAGGCGGCTGATAGTACGGGAACTTGGAGAAGTTGCGGAACGGAACGATCACCGTGGTGCGACCGCGAGGTACACCGGTGTTTGCTACGAAAAGTTCGTTGCCTGCGTCACCGATCTGGACTGTGATGGATTGCCATGCACGTTCCGAGTAAACGTCGAACATGATGCCCCAGTGCTGAGTCCAGTCGCGGAGCTTTGCACCGTGGTTGGCCGGGTTCTTGGTGAAGTCGAGAACGACGTCAACCCAGTCAGACATTTCGAAGTGCTTCACGTTCAAGCTGTTGCCGTCGAGTTTCGAGGACTTGTACGGCATTTCTACTTCCACCTTGGACTTCGGGCCCTTAGACGGTTCCCATTTGTCCTGTGCAAACTTGCCTTCGAAGTCGGAAATCACGAGGTCCGGAGTCTTGTTCTTCCAGTTGTCCCACTTGATATCCGGGTCAACCCAGTCGATCGTTTCTGTGAAGGTGATTTGGTCGACGAAAATCGTCACAGGAGCCGGCTTGCCCGGTTCGCCCTGGTTTTCGCCCTTGCCCACAGAGAAGCGGATTTCCTGGATTTTATTCCACTTCACGTCCTTAGCGACTTCGGCCTGCTTGTTTGCGTCCCAAGCCTTACCCTTGTCGTTGAATTTCTTGAGAGGAATCTTCACGAGCTTCCAGTCGGTGCCGACCTTGGAGCCTTCGATCCAGTCGTTTAGGCTGATCTTCGTCTGGCTCTTGATGTCGTTGCCTTGGTTGTCGAGGATACCGACGTACACCTTTTCGCCACCGAGCTTACCCTTGATCCAGAAGTAGAGACCGCCCTTGTTGCGGACCTTGGAAAGGTCAATGAACTTGCCTTCACCGAGCGAGTAGGTCACACCGGACCAGTCGTTGTTGTCGATGTACATGGCGAGCACATTCGGGTTGCCCTGGGTCTTCGAGTCAGCTTCACGCTGAGCGGTGAGACCGCCGTAAACGTAAGAGAAGCCCTTGAGCTGGTTATCATAGAATGTTCCGCCAGAAACCGGCTTGACCTTGCCGTCAAGCTTTTCCGGGTTCTTCGGACCGTCGATCACGTCGTTGTTTTCGTCCCAGTAAACAATCTTCGGCTTTGGTTTGGCCTTCTTGTTGCCCTTGACGATTTCGATATTGTCGATTAAAACTTCGAACTCGGGGTTCACGCCCTTGTCGATCGAGAAACGGACTTCTGCGATCTTGTCCCAGTCGATGCGAGCCGGGAATTCGGACTTACGGGTGTTATCCCAGTAAAGGCCACGATCCGGGAAATCGACGAGAGGAATGGAAACCTTCTTCCAGTCCTTCGTCACGACGCCGCCTTGGATGTACTTGGCCATTGGGAGCGCGACTTGAGTCTTCTTGCCATCGCCCACTTCGTCGTCGAGGAGGCCGATCTTGAGCTGCTCGCCACCGTTCTTGCCCTTGATCATGAATTCGAGCTTGGAGTCAAGGATGTACTTGCTCAAGTCGAAAAATTCGTTGTAAAGGCAGATCGAAGCGCCGGAGTAATCCGTCGGGTCGAGCTTGATGTCGAGAGCTGACTTGGACTTGTAGCCACCTTCCTTCGTGACAGTCACTGTTCCGCCCTTACCACCGTAGGTGTAGTCGAAACCACCCTGGCGATACTGGTCGTCGAACATCTTATATACGACGATGCGCGGAGGTCTCTGCGCCATCGCAGCTGTCGTCGCAAGCCCCAAGAAGAGCATGGACGAAGCTTTCAAGAATTGATGCTTCATTCGGTATTCCCTCTGTTTAGTTAGGTGTTAGTCAATTCAATTAATCGATTACTTCTTCTGTTCCTTAGCTTCTTTCAACAGCTTTTCGACGAGATCCGGGCTAAAGCGGTCTTGACGCTTGCCGTTGATATAGAAGTTCGGGGTGCCCTGGACGCCTACCTTGACACCGAGCTGGAAGTCTTCATTGATACGAGCCTGTTTGGCAGAGTCGAGAGCCATGCTCTTTTCGAACTTTGCCATGTCGAGGCCGATTTCCTTTGCGACTTTCTTAAACGTTTCTGGATTGAGTTCGCGGTTCTTGTCGGCAAGCGCATAGCGGTATTCCCAGAACTTGCCCTGTTCCTGAGCGGCCATGGTGGCGGCTGCTGCACCCGGAGCGTCCTTGTGGAAGCTGAGCGGGAAGTGCTTGAATACGAACTTGATTTCGTCCTTGTGCTTATTCATCAAGTCGTGGATCGTCGGAGCGATACGGGCGCAGTACGGGCATTGGAATTCAGAAAATTCGACGATCGTGAGGAGAGGATCCTTGGTGTTGCCGAAGACCGGGCTTGTGCCGACCGGGATGTCCCATACCTTGTTATCGGCTTCCATTTCGGCTTTCATCTGTTCAATGGAAAGACCACGCTTTTCGAGACCATACTTAAGAATTTCGAATTCTTCGTGCATGGTCTTGACTTCGGCGGCAAGACTGTCGAGCTTTGTACCCTTCGAACCGTCTGTTTTGCCACTTGCCGAAGCTTCGTTGCATGCGGAAAGGGAAATAAGCAGAGCTGCACTGAGTGCCAACGAGAAAGATTTCATGAAATGATCCTTTTTAAAATTTCGTTTTTAAAATATATAAAAGGCGGTCTGTCGGTACCCGATTTTTGAATATTCGGTTGCCGAATGAACCGTCTTAGAAAAAGAAAATTTACACAACAATCCGGATTACTTTGCACTCGCCACGTAAGCCTTGATTGCGTCGCGAATCTTCGTGAATACGAGACGGAGTTCGTCTTCATCTTCTTCGAGGAGCGTGATGCGGAAGCCTTCGAGTTCGCTGCAGAAGCTGCTGATCGGAACGACACAGACGCCGGTCGTCGCAAGCAGGTAGTACACAAAGCGGTAGTCTTCGCTCTTGACGTTTGCCGTCCACTGATTCACAAGCGACTTGATCTTCGGATCTTCGATCGGAAGGGACTGGCGAGAGTTCAAAACGCCCGGCTTGAAGACGATTGTATTGTAGAATGCGCCGTAGGTCGGGTTGAAGTAAAGTTCCGGAACGTCGGAAAGAATTTCATTGATGACCGCGCTACGGCGTCCAATGCGTTCGTTCAGAGCCTGACGGTGCGCCGAATAGCGGGAGTCGCCGAGAATCTTTGGAATTGTGAGCTGCGGAATCGTCGTCGAGCAGACTTCGATCATTTTCGCGTTGTCGATCGCACGGCAGAACGCATCGAACTCAGGGTCCTTGTCGCGGTTGTAGTATTCGACCCAGCCGCAACGAGCGCCCGGCCACGGATACTGCTTGGAAATGCCGTTCATGGAAATTCCCGGGACGTCGCCGATGTAAGTAGCGAGCGGATACGCATGGGCTCCGTTGTACGTGATCTTGCTGTAGATTTCGTCGCAGATGATGCAGAGTTTATAGTCCTTTGCGATCTTCACCATCTTTTCGAGGTATTCAAGAGGATAGACCATGCCGGTCGGATTGTCCGGGTTCAAAATCAAAATGCCGGCCACGTTCGGGTTGTACTTGACCTTGTTCTCCAGTTCTTCGAGGTCCGGGAGCCAATGGTTTTCTGGACGGAGGTGGTACACGAGCGGGGAAGAGTGCGCATGGGCTGCTTCCGCGGAACTGTGGGTGCTGTAAGCTGGGGACGGTCCAATGATGCGGGTCGTCATCGACAGCTGGCTGTAGATGGTCGAAATGGCGTCACCGAGGCCGTTGAAGAAGAGGATGTCTTCCGGCGTGATCTGCACGCCGCCGAGCTTGTTCGTTTCGTTCGCAATGAATTCGCGGGTGGAAAGAAGTCCCTTGGACGGGCAGTAGGCGTAGCTGTTGTTTTCCTTGGCGAGGTCGCTGACGATTTCTTTGATCCATTCCGGGATCTGGCAATGCTTTTGAATCGGGTCGCCGATGTTTTCCCAGTGGATCTTGAGACCGAGTGCCTTTAACTGATTGGCCTTCTTGACAATCTCACGGATTTCGTACGAGAGCTCTTTTGCACCTTCAGTTAAAAGTCGTTTACGCATAATTTGTGTCTCCGATAAATTTCGAATTGAATAGACGATTGTAAATCTAATTAAAAGAAATTTTGGTTGTTTGTTTGTTGGGGGTAAAGTGAATATTTTTCCACTGGCATGGAGGGGTTACCGTGGCACGGGCGGCTCGCATGCTCGGCGGGAATCAAGGTAAGGGCCCATTCAGAGTTGCGAACTCCTTCCTCGCATCCAACCCCGTGGCCATGCTATAGTCCGGGCGTTTGGGCGGTGCGCCTTTTGCCTGTGTGGATGAAAAATGTTTGTGTTTTGCTGTGGAAGAAATCATGGAACCTCGGTGGATGAAAAAGCTTAAAATGAAAAAAGGACAGTCAAAATCGACTGTCCTCAAAACTTGGATTCTAAATTCGCACTAGGCGGATTGGAGTCTCATTTCTGTGGACGGTCGAACACTAGCTCGGGCTGCTGCCGCGCTTGTTGCAATGGCTGCTGCTATGATGTTCTGTCCAAAAGAATGATTCATACGTTTTTAATTTAGTACAAGTTCTTAGAGATTGCAAGGGCTTTCTTCGCCGAAAATTTCGATGCGCTTGTACTGCTTGATCTTCTTGTCTTCGGTGATGCCGTTCTCGGCGAGGTACTTGTTCAGCGCTTGTAAGATGAGGTCCTGCGTGTGTTTGGGCACGGGCTTCTTGCCGAGGCGCGCCTTTTGCACCATCTTGTGGTTTAGGTTGAGGGGGAGCATTTCAACCAAGGCGTGGTTCGGTGCGTTCAGGGATTGGAGAATTTCGTCGAGTTTGGTCATGATAGTCTTGCCTGTTGAGCGTTTTGCGAAGCAAATTTAGTTTCTATATTGAGACCATGCAAAAATTGGATTCTCTTTTTCAGCGCTATCCGCTGTTCCGCTTTATTCCTGCTGTACTGTTGCTCGCGATGATATTTCGCACCTCTTCGATCGATGGGGATGGCATGGACTGGCTTGTGCCACCGTTCGATAAATTTTTGCATGCCGGAACATTCGGCGCGTTGGCGATCTTTTTTGGACTGTGGTTCACGAATGCCCGTTGGGAAAAGAACCGTCTGATCGTGGCGCTTTATTGCGTCGGGCTTTGTCTTTTGGCAGGTGTCCTTGACGAATACCATCAGAGCTTTGTGCCCGGACGGAGCGTTTCTGTTGGCGACATCATCGCGGACGTATTCGGCGGCACTTGTGGAATCACGCTTTACGCTTTGGTAAAACCTTGGAAGCGTTTACGCATTTTTCGGGAAGATTCCAAGCTGCTGGAATAGATTATCCGTGGCAGAAGAGAATCATGCAAACAACAAGGATCAGGATGATGATGGGGAGAATCTTCAGGAGTAATGTGATTGCGCAAGCATCCTCAATTCTTCCCGATCCGAAAATCATGACCAGGGCAAGTACAATTAGAAACGTTACTAGCATGAATTAATAATGTTCCGGCTTCATGACGATGAGGATTGCATCGACGATGATTCCCACACCGAGAAGCCCGCCCGTGCACAGCCAAAGAATTCCCGTCCAGATTTTACCTTCGTAAAAACGGTGCAGTCCCAGATAGCCGAGCAGAATGCAGAGGGCGAGGGCTATCCACTTATTATGTTCTCCTTCACGAGGCATAGATTCTCCTTTTTTCCTAAATCTACAAAGTTTTGGTCGTTTTGCCTTTTAAGGATGGCTCTGTATAAATTTAGATTGGATTCAAGAATGCTGAAAGATGAGGTTTATCGGTATTTAACGAGGATTCCCCACGGGAAGGTGGTGACGTATGGTCAGATCGCCGATTCCTTGGGAAATAAAAAACTCGCACGGGCGGTGGGAAACGTTTTGCACAATAATCCGGACCCGGTGAAATATCCTTGTTACAAAGTTGTGAATGCAACAGGAGTACTTTCAAGACATTTTGCTTTCGGCGGAATCGAAGGCCAAAAGGTGCGTCTCCAAGAAGACGGCGTGGAAGTCATCGGAGACCGAGTCGATCTTTTGAAGTTTCAGTTTCGCGAATAAAATAATAAAGCCCTTCATAACGAAGGACTTGATTTTTGTCTTCTATAAAAATGATTAAGGTGCGATCTTTCCAAGCATCACGACTTCGCGTTCCAGTTTGAACTTGTGGCCACTGTTTTCGTAAACGCGCTGGATCACGAGTTCGGTCAAATCGTAAACGTCCTTGGCCGTTGCGTTGCCTGTGTTCACGATAAAGCCAGCGTGCTTGGTCGAAACCTGAGCACCGCCGACGCTCGTGCCCTTGAGGCCTGCTTCATCGATGAGGGTACCAGCGTATCCGCCGACCGGACGCTTGAACATGGAACCCGCGTTCGGGAGGTCGAGCGGCTGTTTCGTCTTGCGGGATTCCATTACCTTCTTCTGGGCTTCGACGAGTTCGTCTGCGTTGGCCGGAGTCAGCTTGAAGGTCGCTTCGAGAATGATCTTTTTCGTATTCTGGAATACGGACTTGCGGTAGCCGAACTGGCATTCTTCGAAGGAGTAATCCTTAATGGAACCGTCTTCTTCAAGAACCTTGATGGAGACGATATGCTGACCGGTTTCCTGGTCGTAGGCGCCTGCGTTCATGTAAAGAGCACCGCCGAGGGTAGCCGGGATGCCCGCGAGCAAGTGGATGCCTGCAAGTCCAAGCGTTGCGCTCTTGCGAGCGAGGAGTGTCAGCGGGGCGCCAGCCTTGGCAACCAGAGTATCGTTTTCAAACTTGAAATCGCTGAAACCCTTACCGAGCTTGATGATGAGTCCGTCGTAACCTTCGTCCGAAGCGAGGATGTTCGATCCGCAACCGATGACAAAATATGGAAGATTCTTTTCGGCTGCGAACTTTTTTGCGGCGACGAGGTCTTCGAAGGTGTCCGGTTTGTAGAAATAACGGGCTGTACCACCGATTCGGAAGGTAGTAAGCTTTTTCAATTCAACATTTTCGAGTATATTGTTTAGTAATCCCATATTTTAAAAATACATAATATGATATGACGGCGGAACGTATCGATTTAGAGGCTTTAAAAAGCACAATTTCTATCACCCAGGTGGCTGAACGCTTGGGTCATTCGGTCGTACGAGGCAAAATTCGCTGTCCGTATGCGATGCGACATGCCCATGGGGACCGTACCCCCAGCGTTTCGATTTCGGAATCCAAGGGGCTTTTTAATTGTTGGGTATGCCCGGATGTGCGTGGCGACGTCATCAAATTGGTGGAAATTTCCAAAAATTTGGACTTTAAGGGCGCCATCAGCTGGCTGCAGAATGAGTTCGGCATGCCGACGGGGAATTCGAACGAAGCCTTACCCATGCCGATGATCAAAGTTGTTCACAAGGCTCCTGAACCGGAAATCGATCCGATCCTTCGGGCAAAAATCATCCTCGCTTTTTTTGAAAAGCTCTCGCCGGTGGAAGGTTCTCCTGCGGCGCCTTGGCTTATAAAGCGCCGAATTTTCAAAAAAACCTGGGAAAAGATGCGCTTGCGCGTGATTACCGACTACGACCGGGTGAACCGTTCCTTGCTCGATCAGTTCGGACTTGAAGTTTTGCAGAAAGCGGGCCTTTTTAATGATAAGGGAAACCTGCGCTATTATAAACATCGTCTGCTTTTTCCGTATCTCGATACGAAGGTGATTCCGCGTTTTTTTCAGGCGCGGTCCATTGAACCGGATACGCAGCCGAAGGAATTAAACTTGCGCGGTCAGGTGCCGTTCCCGTTTCACGTTTCGTTGCTCGATGGTGAACCTGGGTGGATTTACCTGTGCGAAGGCTGCGTGGATACGCTCACGATGATCGATCGCGGGTTCCCGGCTGTGGGAATTCCGGGGGTCAAATCCTTTAAGCCAGAATGGGCTAACCTCTTTAAAAACAAGAACGTTATTGTATGCTTGGACCAGGACGAGGCTGGCAGGGCTATGACTCGTGTCGTGGTGGATGTTTTGCAAAAGGCGGGCATCAAGGCGTCTCCGCTTGGCGAAGGCATCACGGTCGAAAGTTTTAAAATGGCGGAAGGGCAGGACATCAATTCCTGGTTCGGCGGAAAAAAGTAATCCGCCCTTTACTATATTCGTGCCTGTGAAGCCTTCTCAATTAAAACAAAAAATAGTCGACTTCTGGAAGTCGCTTCCGCAGGGTTTGCGGACGGCTCTTTCGGTCATCGCTTGCGCTTTGAAATGGATTTACCGTATTGTGGACCGTTTGGTGCGGATCGCGCTGCTCGGTTTGATGTTGTATGCGATTGCATTTACTGTGGTGATGTCCGTCCTTTTGTATAAAGGTTTCGTTTACTGCTACGACATTTACGATAATGTGAAGCAGCTCGAATTTACGAACCCGGAAATGAGCCGTTACATGGAGGCTCTGGTCGATTCGAATCCGGCAACGCAGATCAAGCATCGCTTTGTGCCTCTCGACAGCATTAGCCCGTATTTGCGGAAGGCGGTGATCGCAAGCGAAGACGCGGGCTTCTACTATCATCCGGGCTTCGATGTGCGTGCGATTGCGGAAGCTCTCGATGCGAACCGCTATTATGGCAAGACCAAGTTCGGCGCTAGTACGATTACCCAACAGCTTGCAAAGAACCTTTTCCTTTCGAGCGAACGTTCGTGGGAACGCAAGTTCAAGGAGCTCGCCTATGCGCTTCTCATGGAAAAGATTCTCGGCAAGGATCGCATTCTTGAACTGTATTTGAATTACGCCCAATGGGGCCCGAATATTTTTGGCTGCGAAATGGCGAGCCAGGCATATTTTAAAAAGAGCGCTTACAAGTTGAACCTTGACCAGTCAATCAATATGGCTGCGGTCCTTGCAAGCCCCGGAAAACATAATCCGAATGGACGTTACAGCCGCTTTATGGCGAGTCGCCGTTCGGTGATTTACCAGAATATGTTCCCCCGACGCGACAGCTTGAAGGTGGACAGCTTGAAGGCTTTGAACACACCGCCAGATTCGTCGGCAGCAAGTGGGGAAACAAGCGTTTCGAACTGATTTTGCGTGAAATCAATCACGTTTAGTAACCCCATGGCTTGGCGATTATGTAGTGCCGTCGTTCTATGCCTTGTATAACTCCGTTCTGCTGCGGTGGATTTTGATTTTCTATATTTATTCTGTAAATCAACAAAGGATTTTATATGCGCAATGAGTTCGAAAGCCCGCTGATCAAGCGTTATGCCTCCAAGGAAATGAGTTTCATCTTCAGTCCGCAGTACAAGTTCGAGACTTGGCGTAAGCTGTGGATCTATCTCGCCGAATCCGAAATGGAACTTGGTCTTCCGATTACACAGGAACAGGTGGACGAACTCAAGTCACACGCAACGGACATCAACTTTGACGTGGCGGAAGCGGAAGAAAAGCGTCGCCGTCATGACGTGATGAGCCACGTTTACGCTTACGGTGTTCAGTGCCCGAAGGCTAAGGGCATTATTCACCTTGGTGCGACGTCCGCATTCGTCGGTGACAATACCGATTTGATCCAGATGAAGCAGGGCCTTATCCTTGTGCGCAAGCGCCTTTGCCGTGTGATGGACAAGCTTTCCAAGTTTGCGATGGAATACAAGGACATGCCGCAGCTCGGTGCAACGCACTTCCAAGCGGCACAACTCACGACTGTGGGCAAGCGCGCTTGCCTTTGGCTGCAGGACATGCTGATTGACCTCGAAGAATTGAATTTCCTCATTAAGGTCCTTCCGTTCCGCGGCGTGAAGGGTACGACCGGTACGCAGGCAAGCTTCATGGACCTCTTCAACGGCGACGAAGAAAAGATCATGGAACTCGACCGTCGTGTGACTGAAAAGGCTGGCTTCGAACGCGTTCTCACCATCACCGGCCAGACCTACACCCGCAAGTGGGATAACCGCGTAAACCAGGTGCTCAGTTCCATCGCTCAGTCTCTGCACAAGTTCGCCACCGACATGCGCCTGATGCAGGGCGTGAAGGAAGTGGAAGAACCGTTCGAAAAGACGCAGATCGGCTCCAGCGCCATGGCTTACAAGCGTAACCCGATGAGGAGCGAACGCATTTGCTCCCTCGCTCGTTTCGTGATGGCTCAAGTGAACAGCACCGCCTTCACCCAGGCAACGCAGTGGTTCGAACGCACCCTCGACGATAGCGCAAACAAGCGTCTCGCCATTCCGGAAGCGTTCCTCGCCATGGATGCCATGCTCATCATCGCCGAGAACGTCACCAACGGCCTCGTCGTTTACCCGAAGGTCATCGAAAAGCGCATCATGGCCGAACTTCCGTTCATGGCTACCGAAAACATCATCATGGAAGGAGTCAAGAACGGTGGCGACCGTCAGGAACTCCACGAAGAAATCCGCGTGATGAGTATGGAAGCGGGCAAGGTCGTGAAGGAACAGGGCAAGGATAACGATCTCCTTGAACGCGTTCTCAAAAATGAAAAGTTCCAGAAGCTCGGTATCACTGAAGCGAAGCTCAAGGAAATCCTCGACCTCCGCAAGTTCGTGGGCCGCGCTCCGGGGCAGGTGGTGAAGTTTGTCGGCGACGAAGTTCTTCCGGCGATTGAAGCCGTTCCTGATTGGAATGTTTTGGATGCCGGTGAACTGAAGGTCTAAGCCATTTTCCCTATAACACGTCGCGATTCGTCGTTGCTCGGGCTTTTACATACGGAAAGTACGCTGCAATCCTTCGTGCCTTGTCTTGCTCGGTTCTAAAAATAGAGTAAGGCTCAGTTTTAAGGAAATGTGAAAACGGTGGAATGCAAGTTTCGCCGTTTTTTGTTTGGGTGGAATTAGCGTTTGCCGATTTCGCGTGGGTGGAAGGTGCGGTGTTCTTCCTGAATCATCTGGTCGCTGATGTGCGTATAGATCTGCGTGGTGGTCACGTTTGCGTGTCCGAGCAGTTCCTGTAAAACGCGCAGGTCCATACCGGCTTCAAGACAGTGCGTCGCGAAGCTGTGGCGGAATGTGTGCGGCGTAACATGCTTGTTCAAGTGCGCGGTGTATTTTTGAATCAGCTTCCACGCTCCCATGCGGGTCATTTTGCCGCCGCGGGAATTTAAGATGATGGTATCGGATTTAGGAGAAAGTGCAAGTCGCGGCCCCTGCATCCAGGCCTTTAAATTTTCTTTCGCCTTTTCGCCGAGCGGGACGAGCCTTTGCTTGTTTCCCTTGCCGATCGGTGTAATCCATTCGTTTTCGAAGTCAATGTCTTGAATGCGAATGGAAAGCGCTTCTGCAATGCGGAGCCCTTCTGAATAAAGTAATTCAAGAAGCGCCGTGTCGCGTTCCGGAGCCTTGGAAAGTTCCTGAATTTTTTCAAAGATGCTATCGACTTCTTCTCGGGTCAGGCACTGTGGCAGGTAATGGCCGATGCGCGGGGTCGCGAGCAGGCTGTCGGTGGAGTAGGGGAATACCTTTTCACGCAAAAGGAATTTGAGGAATCCGCGAAGGCTCGAAAAGTGCCTTGCCACGGAAGTCGGACTGTAGTCTTCTCTGCCGGCGATTTGCGTCAAAAATTCGTCTAGGTTTTCGGGCTTGAGATCGCTGATTTTGGACTCGCGTTCGTCTGCCCAGTACACAAAATGGCGCAGGTCTTCTTCGTAGCTCTGGATTGTAGCTTGGGACAGATTACGTTCTACGCCCAAGAACGAGAGATAAGAATCTAACCATTCACCATTTTCCATGATTTCCAAAATATATTTAACTCTGAATAAGAAAAAATTTGATTATTTCTTGCAAATTCCCCTTGCCACTCGTTTTTGCTTTTTTTATAATTGTGCGCGTCGATGACGACATGGATGATTAGCTCAGTTGGTAGAGCAGCTGACTCTTAATCAGCGGGTCGCAGGTTCGACCCCTGCATCATCCACGAAACAAATACCAACGTTCGCGTAAGCACCGTCCTTTAGGCTTTGGCTGCAGCGGACACGGACGATTAGCTCAGTTGGTAGAGCAGCTGACTCTTAATCAGCGGGTCGCAGGTTCGACCCCTGCATCGTCCATAAAGCCCCTTTTTGAACAGAAAAGGGGCTTTTTCTTTGCGTTCAGAAAAATCGGCAGGGACGGAACGAAGTCCGGAAACGGTAATTTTTAGAATCTGCAAAGTCGGGCTCCGGAGAATGGGACGGCAAGGAACGGATTCTCTTTTTCACCATTAAAAAATTTGATGTAAGCCAGAGTAAGCTTCATTTATGCAATAGAAATATTAAACGTTTTTCATGGACGGTCGCCCGTTCGACTTTTACACGGGTTTCAAGGCTTCGTATTCGAAACCTAGAGCCTGGAAAGCGGTGAACGCCTCGTCCACGAAGCAGTCGAGCACGGATGTATAACCGGCTCCGTCCATTCCATTGAACCGCTCGAGTTCGAGATCGAGTACGTCGAGAAGAACAAGAAGTATACCACCAGGGAAGTAGCGAAGAAGGCGTACGAGAAGGCGCTCGCGGGCGTCAAGTTCCAGAAGGGCGTTCGACAAGGCCGAAAAGCGTGCCGCAGAGGTAAACAGTCCCTCGGAACTGTTGGGTAGAGATTCTTTGTTATTTATAACTAATGGTAACGGTCCATTCCAAATCGCAATCTTCTGCTTCGCTGTCGTTTTGCATAATGGGTGTATCGATCTTGTTACCAGCGTCATGAATGATGTAGGAATAGCCCGAAGAATGAATCACATTTGCTTCAATAACGTTGCGTTCAAATACAATTGGGCAAATGTAAATCTTATTCACGCCGCCAGAAAAAACTTTTGTGAAATATTGGTGCCCGGTCCATTTGCCAACATCTTCTCCGATTTTGAACACGTCGGTCTGTACGGAGTCTACCAGTTTGTCGTCTGCATAAGTTTTGATTTGGAATTTAACGCCAGGATCGCCATCTGAATAATTTCCTTTGTGAGAGTTGTATTCTTCCCAGTTGTCGGAAACCTGTTTGAATAAGGTGAGATCAATTTCTACTGTAAATTCCTTGTACAAGAAAGACTCTTTTTCATCCTTGTATTCGGTTTCCATGGACGAACTATAGTAAACAGTTTGGTCAATCACTGAACTACTTGAGTAAACAGTTTGGTCAATCACTGAACTACTGGAGGATTTTACAGCGCTCACCCATGTGTAGTTGCCGTTTTTATTGCTACAGGTGTAATCTTCGCCTTCTTCAGAAACGTATAATGTTTCGTTTTTGTTTTTGCTAGAACATTCGCCAAGTTCATAAACTGTTTTAACGCTTGTTCTTTCGGCGCTAGAACTGCTTTCTTCGTAGCTTGTTTCTGCGTTTGTTGAGGAACTGCTGTCATTGCCGCAAGCGGCAATGAACGATAATACGAGAATGCTCGCAAAGCCTGAGATGAATTTTGCTTTCATATTGTCTCCGTTTTGAAAAATTCAACTGCGGAGTCCGTCTTGTTCAAGGATGCTGTCCAAACAAAAAAAGTGTGGAATCGCAGGTGCCCTAAACAGCTGAGGTAACGACCAAGTAAACCTTATCGTCTAATAGGCACAAACGACCCACACCACGAGGTGTGAGTAATCGGCCTTATTCCTAGACGATGAATTTGTGGTCGTTTTTCAGCTGTCCGAATAAGAGCGAACTCTAAACTATGTCAATGCAAATATAATAAAAAAATGTCGATTTCCAATTTTTGAGAACACTTAAGTGTTGACATCCGCATGACGACCCGGCGATCATTCCGTTGCTGAAAATGTCAAGGGCCGTCCGTTAGGCGGAAAGACTTTACGAGCAGCGGATAATGCGTCCGATGCGCAGAATGGACTTTTTGCCAAGGCCGTTCAGTTTGCGAAGACGGCTAACGGTCGTATGGTACTTGCGGGCGATCTTTCCGAGCGTATCGCCTCGGCGCACCTTGTGGTAACGGTGTTTGCTCGCTTCTTTTTGCAGAGCGGCGTATTCGCCTTCAAAAACGACCGACGGCAGTTTGATCTTTTCTTGCACGAACGTGTGATTGGCAAAATCGAAATAGTCGTTCGGGTTTAAAGGAGTATCCCCGACGCGCATTTCAAAATGCAGGTGTGGACCCGTGGAACGACCCGTGCTGCCGCCGAGACCGATGACTTCGCCCGCTTTGACTATTTGACCAACCTTGACATACTGCTTGGAAAGGTGTGCGTAGACGGTGCGTGTGACACCGCAGCCCGTATGATCCAGTACAATGTAACGGCCATAGCCGCGGCGTTCGTAACGGACCCGTGCAACGCGTCCCGGAAATGAGGCTCGAATGGTATCGCCGCGGCGAAGTCCAATGTCGATGCCCTTGTGGATGCGGTAATGTCTAAATCCGAAGGGAGAAGTGATACGGGTGCTTTCAAGCGGAAGGGCTGCCTGCGTCATATCGATTTCGACCGTGTCAATCTGCGTCGCTTCGGCGATGGAATCGATCATGTTGTCGATGGCGGAGGCTTCGTCCAAAAATTCGTCCGGTTCGCTGCCTTCCGGTCCCGCGTTGAATCCGGGAAGGAATGGTGCGAATGCGTT